>JBILKQ010000066.1:0-15717 GCA_044376655.1 Silvanigrellaceae bacterium | reverse complement strand
GCAGGATTGAGTTTTTGCGGGGGTGCTGGCGTTCACGAGTTTGAGCTGATGGAGCGCGCTGGACAAAAATCCGTTGCCCTGACTCTTCACCGTGCCGTTGGTTTTCTCTCGGTGCGTGGCGGCCGTATTCGCTCGTGTCAGGCGGGGCCACAGCGACCAACACCTGATGCCCAAATGCAAAGAAAAATCGAGCACACATTGGCCTTCGGTGAGAGGCGCGATTCCAAGGTCACAGAGGCGTTCAGAACGCTTAAAGAAATTCTTCAACCTACTTGGGTGCAGGAGCTTCCGGTATTGCCTGCACCGCAGTTTGCTCCTCAAGAAAACGGAGCAGCGCAGAGTTCCGATTGCTTTGTGGCTTCCCTCTGTGATGTTGCCGACACGCCTTTGCAAATTATGGCTTGCCGAGCAGAATCGCAGGGGCAAGGTGTGCTTCTCCGCCTGCTCAACCCGACTGCGCGCACTATAGAAGTGGCCCTGAAACTTCACCCACATGTGGCTCAGGCTCAGCTTTTTGCACTTGACGACCTCACCCCACAGCAGACTCACTCCACAAAAAGTGCTGCTGGCCTGCTGAACGCAACCTTCAAACCGAACGAAATCAAAACTTGGAAGCTCTCACTATGTTGAAAATCACTGGTACATTTCTGGACGAAATCACCCACGATATTCCCCCACAAAATTGGGGCAAACGAGAATGGGCGGCCGACTTCGATGCGATGAAAGCGATTGGTATCGACACCGTGATTTTGATTCGTGCAGGTTACCGCGAGCGTCTGACGTTCGATTCCAAAGTCATCAACAAGCACCGCCGTTGCTTGCCAGCCTACATTGACCTCGTTGATCTCTTTCTCACCGAGGCTGAGCGTTGCGGCATGACCTTCTGGTTTGGCACCTACGATTCAGGGCAATATTGGATTAACGGTGAATACAAAAAAGAGAGCGACCTGAACCGCGATTTCTGTTCGGAAGTCATGGATCGCTACGGGCACCGCAAGGCCTTTGGCGGATGGTATATTAGTCATGAGATCAATACATTCGACGCAGGAATGATGAAGGTCTACGATGACCTTTCCACTCATCTGCGCTCACTCAAGAAAATCCCTATATTGATGTCTCCCTATGTCAAAGGGGTCAAGCAATTTGGAGCTGAAGCTATTTCACTCGATCAGCATGTGAAAGAGTGGGGCTCTGTGTTCAGAGATCTCGAAGGCAAAGTCGATGTGGTGGCTTTTCAAGATGGCCAGATGTCTTTCCTCGAACTGCCCGACTATCTCAAAGTCAATCGCGATCTCGCTGTGAAGCATGGCCTGCAATGCTGGAGCAACCTCGAGAGTTTCGATCGCGACATGCCGATTAAGTTCCCACCCACTGACATCCGCAAGCTTCGCTACAAGGCTGAACAGGCCGCAGCTGCGGGAGTTGATAAACTTATTACCTTCGAATTTTCACACTTCATGAGCCCAAATTCGATTTATCCGGCCGCACACCAGCTCTACAAGCGCTATCAAGAGTGGATCCGTGGAGAGGAAATCTAAGATGACCCCAACCCAACACACCATAACCGCGCTCAGGCGAGAATTCGAAACCGAGTTGTTCGAACGGGTCATTCCGTTTTGGGAAAAACACTCGTGGGACAAAAAGAATGGCGGGTTCTGGAATTGTCTCGATCGTACCGGACAGATCTTCGACAACACTAAGTATGGTTGGTTGCAGGGCCGTGAAACATGGCTTTTCAGTAAGCTCTATCGCACCGTCGAACGAAAACCTCTGTGGCTAGACATGGCTCGGAGTGGCGCAGAGTTTCTAAAGAACAAAGCGCTCACCAAAGACGACCGTTTGCCCTTCCGCATGACAGCCGACGCTCAGCCCGTTTACATTCAACGTAAAATTTTCAGTGAATGCTTTTACGTGATGGCTATGGCTGAGTATGCCCGTGCGAGTGGCGATGAAAGCTACGCTCGCGAAGCCAAACGGATGTTTGAGAAAGTCTGGGAATGGGCGTTCGACTGGAGTAAAGTAGGCCGCCCAAGCTATGCGGGCGAAACTCCGTTGCAATCCCTCGCTGTGCCCATGATCCTCATGAACCTGATTGAAGAACTCACCGACGGCCAGGCCGAGCCTTTCGGCCGTGAGCTTGCAGATTGCCAGAAAGCTTTCCTCAAGCACGTGAAGGCCGACCAAAAACGTGTTTACGAATTTGTGCGTCCCGACGGCAGCCTCTGCACGGAGCTCCCCGAAGGCCGACAGCTCAACCCTGGTCACGCGATTGAGGCAGGTTGGTTCTTGCAGCACTGGGCTCAACGCCAGAACAACGCTGAGCTTTCGCAGCTTGCCCAGAACGTGGTGCGTTGGTCGCATGCAGAGGGTTGGGATAAGGAGAAAGGTGGCTTGTTCTACTTCCTCGATGCTCAGGGGCATTCGCCCACACAGCTTGAGTGGAATATGAAGCTGTGGTGGCCACATTGTGAAGCCCTCTATGCTCACCTGCTCAATTTCAGCCTCACCCGTAGTGTCGAGGATTGGGCTCTCTTCACACAAACCAAAGAGTACACCTTCGCTCATTTTCCAGATCGGACCTACGGCGAGTGGTACGGATATCTTGATCGTGATGGACGCGTGAGTCAGTCCTTCAAGGGCGGCCCTTACAAATGTGCATTCCATGTTCCGCGTGCTCTTCTGCTGTGCTGGAACACACTCAAGAAAATGGAGAGTGAAGCATGAACTGGTGGAGCGGGAATAACCTTTTAACAACACTCGATTACAGCGTTATTCTTGTGTACCTGATTGGCATCATGGTGCTTGGTTTGTGGCTCGAGCGCAAAGCACGTGGTGGTATTGATGCGTACTTCCTCGGGAATCGTGATTTGCCGTGGTGGGCCTTGGGTGCTTCTGGAATGGCCTCGAACATGGACATCGCGGGCACCATGGTGATTGCAGCGCTCATCTATTCGATGGGTGTGAAGGGATTCTTTATCGAGATTCGTGGTGGGATTGTTCTCATCATGGCCTTCTTCATGATCTTCATGGGCAAGTGGACTCGCCGTGCACAGGTTATGACTCTTGCAGAGTGGATGCGCTTGCGTTTTGGCGATGGAAAAGAAGGCCGAACTGCGCGTCTCATCAGCGCCATTATGAACCTTGTGGTTTCGATTTGGATTATTAGTTATTTTGCCGTGGGTGGTGGAAAATTCTTCGGTGAGTTGATGGGCATTGACGATCGTATTGCATCGATAGCCTTAATTCTCATCACTATGATCTACACCGCGGCCAGTGGTTTCTACGGCGTTGTTTGGACCGATGTGGTGCAGGGTGGCCTCATTCTTGTTGCCGTCCTTTATGTGATTTATTTGGCCATGGTGCAGGTGGAATTGCCACAAGAATTCATGGTCTCGGTGCCCAATGGTGCAGGTGGTTTTGAAGCCGTTCGCACCACCTTGAATGATTGGGCGAGTGTTATTCCGCCTATGGAAATTAACCTTCCTGGTGATTACTCCCGCTACAATATCTTTGGAATCACGGTTTTCTTTTATCTCCTGAAAACCTGTATTGAAGGTTTTGCAGGGGCCGGCGGCTACACGAGTCAGCGCTATTGCGCGGCGAAATCTGATCGCGAGGCAGGTTTGCTTTCGCTTTTCTGGATTCTTTTGCTCTCGTTCCGTTGGCCATTGGTGATGGGCTTGGCCCTGCTGGGAATTCACTATGGAATGACAACCGGCAAGGTTATCGATCCTGAACTGGTGCTGCCTACCGTGATTGCAAACTACATGCCTTCGGGCATGAAGGGGCTAGTGATCGCGTGTTTCATGGCGGCAGCAATGTCCACCTTCACTGCAATTATCAATGCCGGCGCCGCATATTGGGTGAAGGATATTTATGAAACGTTCATTAATCCCAAGGCCTCATCGAAAACTTTGATTTGGCACTCGCGTGCAGCAACCGTGGGCATTGTTGTGTTGGGTCTGGCCTTCAGTTTCGATACCGTGAACATCAACGACATCTGGGGATGGATCACCATGGCCTTTGGCACAGGGCTTTTCGTGCCTTTGCTTTTGCGTTGGTATTGGTGGCGCTACAATGGATATGGTTTTGCCACTGGAACTGTGTTCGGAATGCTCGCTGCGGTGCTGATTCGTGTCTTCAAAATTGAGATGCCCGAATATATGGGGTTTGTGCTTCCCAGCCTGATTTCTCTTTTTGGGTCTATCGCTGGAACCTTGCTCACACCACCCACACCACGTGAAACACTCATCAACTTTGTTAGGGTAACGCGTCCGTTCGGATTCTGGGGCGACATCCACAAATCACTTTCCGAAGAAGAGCAACAAGCAATCCGCACCGAAACCCGCCGCGATCTGGCTGCGGTCTTGTTTGCTGTCCCCTGGCAGCTCGTTCTGTTTCTTATTGGGATGGTCGTGGTTCTCAAGAAATGGGACAGTGTTGCAGGTTTGTTGGCGTTGTTTTTGGTTTTGTCGGCAGGGCTCTATTGGTTCTGGTTCCGGCATCTGGCAGAATCTCCTGCAAAACAGCTTGATCCCTCTCTGAACCCCGCTCAGGGTCAGGTGAAATCGGGAGATGCTTTGCCGGAGACCTAACCATGCGCGTTGAAGTTGCCTCCCGCGGTTTCATGGAGTTTCTCCTGGCAAGTGCCATGATTGCTTTACTGGCCTCGGGGTGCACCCCCTTCAAATCGTTCCTGACCGGAAAACCTAATAATCCTCAAACCACTTCCACAAGGAAACCGGAACAACCCAAGCCGCTCGTGAGCAACGCCTTTGCTTACGCTCGTTATGTGGCTTTGAATCTGGAATCTCCTTCCAGCAAAGAACTGGCTCCTGCCGAAGTTGAGCGTGTTCTTTTTCAGTCTGCAGTCAATTCCCGAATCAGCACCGAAGCTATGCTTCAGTTGCTGAGTGCGCCTCGGCAGGTCAGTACATCTGAGGGAAAGAGCACAAGCCAGCTTCGCTTCGAGGAGTTCCAATCGCAATTCAAAACCTGCGTGTCGCAATTCGAGAGTGCAGCCGAGTGTTGTCAGGCTCTGGCTTGGCCATTGGCTGTCTTGCCGCAGCTCACATCCCTAGATGCGGAGCAGTTGGCCTCGCTCAGAGCGGGTGCAAAGGCATCCTTGCCGAAGGCTGAAGTTCTGAAAGGTTGGGGAGGCTGGGGTGCCAAAGATCAAGCAGACCCCAACGAAACGCCCCGAACAACCGGCCCAGCTTATCGTTTAGCCGGCCTAAAAGCCTGGCTCGGGTCTTGTCATGAGGTTATGTCGGGGGCACCGGCGACCTTGGCTGAGCTGACCAAGACGCTGGGCAGTAGCTTGTCCGACAAGAGCCAATGGAGCCAGGCATTGCATGCTCGTAGCCGCGCAAAACGTGGGCCGCGCCGGATCTTTACCCGTGTGGATGGGCAAATATCCGTTGCCGAGACCCTGGCTGCAGATTGCTCTGTGAAAGAGACGGAAGTGATACGCCGCAGGCGCGATGGAACACTCGATTACTGGGTCTATGATGCCCAGGGCCGCCTGACCCCGTTTAGCCACTTTCCTGCACCAAGCAACAACAAGGGCTTTGTCACGGTTGAAAAGCTATCGCCTGATAGCTGCATGGGCTGTCACTACACCTTCGACACCCGCCATTTTGACCAAATGAGTGTTTCGGCAGATGCCCTCGGCCTGCCTCAAACCCGCGATCTTCCAGTGGTCTGTCTCCAGCCAGGAGAAACTCTCGCCGAAGACAATTAACTTCGGCCAACTGGCCGAAAAAACGGCGCTAAATTCTCTCGACAAAATAAGATTTGCGATTTAACCCGAGCACGACCTGTTCGAGGTGAAGTGTGCGCTTGAAGTCCAAAATGAACAAAGTTTTTCTGCCTTTGTGCGTTTCTTTGATGGCCTGTGCTCCCGTGAATGGAGTGCAAACTGATTCTGTGCAATCGCAGCTGTCATCGACCAGCAACAAGAAAACGGCGTGTCTCAGTTTTCAAGGCAACGGAGTTTATTTCTCTTCGCACGTTGGAGCGCTGATTGCTCTTCTTGAAAATAATTATGAGCCCGTTTTGTCCACCGGTGGTTCGAGCGGTGCGATTCTGGCGAGTGTCTCGCGTGCGTTGGTTGAAAATCCTTCTTTGCGCGGTGCCGATGGTACCTTTGCACCACAGCAGGCCGCTCGGCTTTTGGCATCAAGCGCCCCGGTGATCGAGTCAGTTCTTTTTCTTCCCCGATTTACAACACCCCTGAGCCTTCTCGATTCCTTCGACGTGTTTTTCTCCGGCTCCGCGGTGGGAGTGCTGCGTGCCGATCCCAAAGACGCGCTTGTCCATGCTGAATCAATCGTGGGGCAAGCTACTTTGGTTGTTGAGTTCTATCGTTCTGTCGACTTCTCAAAGGTTATCGTAGAGAAAGATCTTGCCGAGCGTGAGCGCAAAATGGCTGCGTTGTGGCGCTCCTTTTCGGATGCAATTCGAGTTTCACCTGAAGAATTCGCTGATGCAATTTTTGTTCCACGGACTCAGCTGGTTGCAGAAGGCAAGGATCGCGTTGTCCAGATTCAAGATAGATTCTTCAGGCTCTATCGTAGCAAGCAAGACAACATGATCAACAATTTTCGCACCCGACAAGAGGCCTGGAATGAGTTGCTTGCGGGTAACTTCAAAGTTTTTGGGCTCGACAACCCAGAAAAACGTCGCACGCTGCTCAAGAATATTCTTGAAGCTATTCGCGGCGTCGAAAGTTTTGATTCTCTCGCTGCGACCCTTTCGGGTGATTTTCTCTTAGCCGACCCCGATCGTGTTTACCGTGCTTTCGACGGATTCGATTCACGCACAGGCCGTGCCATCGAGATCCCTTCGAACGTTATTATCCACTCCACTGCGCGTCGTGCGGTGAAGAAAGTGGGTGAATGGTTTGAGGTGCCGGGACTCGAGAGCTTGCATCAGGTCTACATGAGCAATCCGAGTCAGGTGGCCCGCAATGCACAGATTCTTCTCAACCCGGCCAACAATCCAATTCAACCCGCCGACAAAAGCAAAATGCCTGTCATTCCGACCGAGCGCCTGGTGGTGACGGGATTGGAACTGGGGCCGGCTTTGGCCGCCACAACCGGCGAGCCTACAGCGTTCATTCGCTTCCCCGTGCGCCTGGATCCAAAAGCACTTGAACGTAGTTCTTGGGTTTCAAGCCAGGAGCAATTGATTGGTTCCGGCGGATGGCTTGAAAAGGTCTCTCTGGGCACAGGCACCAAATTCGAAGAGTGCGCTGCGCACAATGTTGATCTCTACTTTTCCACCTCCGATGGTGAAGGTATCAATCGTTTTGCCAAGATGGTTTTCCTCGGTCTCTTTCTCGACAAACCATTGCGCGGATTGCTTGCCCAGCAAATTCAAAATCCGAACATCAATTTGAGTGCGTTGTTGTCGGGTGAAGTACCAAACAACAAGGCATTCGAGCCCCCTGCTGATAAAAAGAAGTCGTTCGATGGCGTTCTTGAATCTGTTGATGGTGTTTTTTCTGAAACTCGTAAATTGATGGCTCGTCGTGGGCATTTGCCTGTGAATTTCAATTACGTGAATCCTGTTCAAATTGGTGGAAACTCGGTGAAGGCTGTTAATACTGTCTTCCGTTCCAACCGCCGTGCGATGATCCTGGGTGCGTACGAGTTTACGCGTAAGCTTGCTCAAGAGCGTGGACTCGCGGGTTCAAGTGTGTTGCTCTGGAACAAGCCTTTGGATTCGGTGCTCAAGCAAACCAAACCGCAAGATGTGTTGGCCATTGTGTCGGATACCCTGCCGCGCTTGTCTATCACTGAGGGAGCTTCGAACTAGGAACCTTCTTCAGTTGCGCGGTGGTTTCGAGAAGTTCGGAGTGTGTATCACCCAGCTTCATAAAGTGTTCCGCCGCTGCAACCAAATCTCGAACGCGGAACGGTTTCTGAAAAATCGCATCCGCGCCAAGGTTATGAGCCTCCTCGCGTGAGACATCATCGTAAGCTGTCATAATAAACAAAACCGGATGAACGGTTTTGCGAACCGCTGATATATTCCTAACGAGCGACTGCCCTGGGAGCCCTGGCATACGGATGTCGGTAACCACAAGCTTCAATGCGTTAGAATGTTTTTTCCACAGCTGCTCGCCCTTTATTCCATCGGTTGCCGTCAGAACCTCCCAGCCCCTCTGTTCAAGGTGCCAAACAAGTTCCTCAATGATTGAAACCTCGTCATCTACCAGCAAAACCAATGGTCGTTCAGGCATGTCCGTTGGCCTCCTCACTCAACCGCCCACGAACACCCAAATCGTCAGAACACCAGGGATCTTGATCTTTTTTTTGGGGTTGCATCATATCCCGTTCAGCTTTTTGAGTTTTTTCCCGATACGTCGGAGCGAATCTTGGGTTGGAGGTGGCTTTGGCTAACATTGAAGAAAAGCTGGCAAAAAAAGACGTCGCCAGAGCCACTCCGCTTGCCCTGAGTCAGCAGTTGGGCGTGCCCGTGTATGACGTGCTTGCGGCGATTGAAAGTGCTCACCTTGAGCCCATCGCGAGCAGCGAAGGCTTGCTGGAATACGACGTCAAACCACTTATGAGCGCTTTGCTCGAAAACAAGCGCGTTCAACAGGGGGCAGAGAATCCGCACGTCCAACGTCTTCTGCGCGAGTGCTTAGATGGTTATCAAGACGCGCTGCGCCGGATGATTCGCGAAGAGAACAAAACCGCATATGAAATAAAGCAAATGACCGAGTCGCGCTTTCTCGAGGTGCTCGGACAACTTAGCATTTCTTTGGGACGACTCGAAGCTTTCGTGGCGCAATCGTCGCGCGTCTTGAGCCAAATTGATGCGCGACTGGCGCGTTTGGCACAGTCTTCGCCGCAGCCTGCCCCGCAAGCAAATACTGTTCTTGAACAAAACATGCCAAATTCCATCAGTACCGAGACCTCACAACTCGCCGCTGCGGTCAAGGCAGCTCAATCCGAATTCACTCAGTTGCGTTCGCAATTGCGTTCTCCGGTTTTGTCTCAGCTCACACAGCAGGAACACTGGTTGGAGTTTGAGGCCTACCTGACCCAGGTGTTGAGTGCATCAGGTCAGATTTCGGAGTCTGCTCGTGTTGATTGGTTCGAAAAGGTCAAAGTGCTTTTGTACATGGGAAGTCTCGAGCTTCGTCTCAATGGTCAGTCTGCCTTGGCCGAGGTACGGCCTGCACTGGTCAATCAATTTGCCGATGTATTGGCGCGTATGCCCACCGATCACGAGGTGCTTCCCGCATTTGAGGCCTATTTTGACTGGGTACAGAACGAACTGCGTGGGGGTTATCCTACGGTCCTGCTCTTCTTGTTGGTGATCCTTAATCGTGGCGCTCAGATCTCTTGGTCAGGGTTTTTGAGTACCTTCGTCAATGAAAGTTGAGCAGACGATGTGGACCTTGAGAAGTTTGGATGTTGCCAATCCCACAGCTTTGGTGGTCTCCAACGGGCTTGATTGGAGCGCAGGTATACACATTCATGCTCCCCGACGCGAAGCGCTTTTTCTTGGTCTTTGTAGAAAGAGTTTGGTGCCCGAGTCTCAAGTTGTTTTCAATTTTAATCCGCGCGCACAACTTTTCCGAAGTCTTCAATGTGCCTTTGCCATTTCTGAAAAGTTACTCGAGTTAACGCTTAATGAAAACGACGATGCGAAAATCGGAGCATGGTTGAGTGGTGCGTCCACTTCATTAGGTGGCGAGCAGAATGCTCAAAATTTATTGGTTATTCTGCGCGCAGAAGTTCTCTACCTGTTTGGATCGATTTGCGCTGTGGTATTGCAGCACAGAAAACAAGACTACACACGTTTTGTTGATTATTTAGCGGCTATTAGTGGGCAACGAGACGAGCTCATTCCACTCGTTGTGGAAACTGTTCTGGGAAAAGAACTACGTGACATTTTCGACAATCTCTGTGGACAGTATTACTTTCAGTCTTCACCCGCCCAGCAAAAGCGAAAACAATGGCTCTTTGAGGCTGAGCGTGTCCTCAGCGAGCTGTGTGCAGCACCCTTTGAGAGTGAGTGGGATGCTCAGCAAAGTGAAACACTTGTTGTCAAACCGATCTCCGAGAACAATGCATCCGCAAGCTCGAGCCAGGCATTGTTTCTCTCTTTCTGCAGCTCAAATTTTAGTTCAGAGGCATCCCGAGATGTTCATACTGTTGTAAGCTCACTGCTGAACACAGGTGTGCAAGAGTTCATTTACGTCAACTCATTCGTTGAGCAACTGCGTTGGGTCGAGCGTCTTTCGATTTCACGGCAGCGGTCAAGAATAGAGGCAGTGCGTGAGGATCCGCTCCGCAGTCAATCCTTTTTCGATGCTCGTTCAGGGCGAAGCGGCGTTTTGGTTTTGACCGACTCAACCCTAGATGAGCTTGAAAGCTTCTTGCGCATTCATCCTCTCACAGCATTTTCGCTTCCTTTACAAGAGAGCATCGAAACGGCTTTCGAAGTGAGATCGATCCGCAGGGCATGCAAAATTCCCGTGAGCCCACACTACGACCCGCTACAGCTGGCTCAAGCACTTGTGCGCGCCACGCACCCGCACAAAGTGGTGGAGATGTTTTCGACTCCTGAAGGCCTGGAACGTTTCTTGGGTGTTCTCAGACTTTCCGAAAGGGACCTTTCCTCGGGTGGTTAATTTGCTTATCTTGCGAGCAAAGTGAAACCTTCACATTTCCTGGCCTCTGGCAATGCTAGAGCTGAGAGAGCTCTGACTCACTTGTTATCCTGCAATCCTCTTATCCTCATCCTGGACCATGCGTGTTTCGCACAATCTGGGTGGGGAGGGGTAATATGGGTTCGAAGCTTCGTTTCTTGGCATTGGCGCTTCCTTGGGCGTGGGTGTCAACATCAGCCTTTGCCGCAGAAAACTTTTCTGGTGGCCAATACCTTAAGTTCCGCGATGAGCGTTCAATTGAGCGTTTTTTGAAAGCGAACCCTCTGGCAGAACGCATTCACCGTGGGCTGATGTGGGTGGAAGTCAAAGCCGGTGGCGAGATTCTCCTGGCCCAGCAACACGCCGAGGCCTTGGGAATTGTGCTGCAGGAAACAGGAGCTTCATACCGCATTCCCAAGCCTGAAAAGAACGTGCAAATCACGAGCGAAACACCCAACAGCAAGCTTTGGGGTATCACCAAGGTGAATGCTCCTCTAGCCTGGGGCACAACCAAAGGTTCGCGTGATGTGATTGTGGCTGTAGTGGATACCGGTATCGACTACGAACATCCTGCTCTGCGTGAGAATATGTGGCGCAACGCTGCCGAGCTCAACGGGCGTCCCGGAGTGGATGACGACGGCAATGGTTATGTGGATGACATTCACGGTGCCGACTTCATCGGCGGTGCTGCAACCCCAATGGATGATGAAGGTCATGGTAGCCATGTGGCAGGCACCATAGCAGGCAATTTGCCGAGTGAATCGTTTTACGGAGTTGCACCCGGCGTTCAGTTGATGGCCATCAAAACTCACAATAAAAATGGCGAAGGAAGCAAAGCCTCAGTTGTGAAGGGTATTCTGTACGCAGCTGATATGGGCGCTCGTGTTCTGAATTGCTCATGGGGTGGTGCCCCAGAAGCGGCTGAGTACGACCAAATGTTGTTTGACGCGATTGAGTACGCCAACAACAAAGGTGCGTTGCTTGTTGCTGCAGCGGGCAATGAATCCGACAACAACGACACCGACCCACGCTACCCGACCAACTACGATCTTTCTGGTGTCGTTTCGGTTGCTGCATCCGACAAACTTGATCGTAAAGCTTTCTTCTCAAACTTTGGCGTAAAGACCGTTGAACTTGCCGCTCCTGGCGTTGGTGTTTGGAGTGTGCAGAGCGGAAGTCGTGGCTACACCTCACTTTCAGGAACCAGCATGGCTGCTCCACATGTGGCAGGTGCAGCCGCACTTTTAGCCTCAACTTCAGCAGGACAGGCGATGAGCGCATCGCAGCTGCGCGAGACTCTTGTGGCAAATGTTGAATTGGTTTCTGAATGGCGTAACCGGGTGATTTCCGGAGGCCGCTTGGATTTGCGCTTTCTGAGCAAAAAATAAAACCGGCATCTGCCGGTTTGAGTCATTCGCCCGAGTACCTCTACAAAAGCTGCACCAGTCGGTGCAGCTTTTCTTTGTTTCAGCGGCTAGTACTGCTCTTAGGAGCTGAAGCTGCGGGAGTTTCGTCGAGTTTGTTGAGAGCTTCGAATCCTGGAAGCTTGCTGAGATCGGGCACAACCACAATCTCGACGCGCCTGTTAGAAGCGCGACCATCCTTGGTATCGTTTGCGCGCGCAGGTTTACTCTCACCGTAGCTGGCAGCACTGATGCGTGACTCCGGCATTCCCGCATCAACCATCTTCTTCAGCACAGAAATGGCACGTGCAGCTGCAAGCTCCCAGTTGTTGGCAAATTTTCCACCGCTGATAGCAACATTGTCGGTATGACCCTCAATTTGGAAACTTTTGTCCGTGAGGGTTTGAAGTAGCCCCGCAACCTCCTGAACCGACTTCTGCCCGTCGGATGTTAGGTTGGCGGAACCACTCTTGAACAAAAGGTCGGAATTCAAGGCAACAACCATGCGGCCATCTACTATACGCACACGTAGGCGGCCCGAGTCGATCATGGATTTGAACTTGGAGAGCAGGTCCTGGTATTCAGCAACGCGCTTGTCTGTTTCGGCTTTGTTCTTTTCGAGCTCGGCAAGAGCAGTGCGGAGCTTATCATTGTCTGTTTGAACCTGGGTGAGTGAACTTTCAAGCACCGATTTGTCTTGGCGCACAGCCGTTACGGTTTTCTCCAGGCTGCTGGCCTTTTGTTCGAGGGTGGAAGCCTTTTTCTCGAGAGTTGAAGCCTTTTGCTCCAGTGTGCTGGCCTTTTGCGAAAGATCGGTGGCCTTAGCCGACTCGCTCTTCAGCGAGGTCTGCAATTGATCGGCTTCGGCAGCGCGCTGGGCCAGTTTTCCTTCTGTTTCCTTCAGGCGAGTCTCAAGAACTTGGTACTTGGACTTGCTCACACAGGCGTTGGAAAGGGCCATTGCAGCAAGAAGTGTTGGTAAAGCAACGTAACGGGTCTTTTGCATTGAGGGACTCCCTTGTTAATATCCAATCAGAGATTTTCAACAACTTGTTGTGCGTTTGCAATGGAGCCAAACATGACATCGGCGAACATATTGAAGCCCATGGGATTCGCTTTGCTCGGTTTGGTGGTGGGTTGGTGGTCGCGAAGTCTTTTTGAAAGTCGCAATACAAGTGTCATGAGCTTTAATGAAAGCGCGACTGTGGTTGAAGTGAAGGGCAAAAACTATGGCTACTCTGAATTGCCCATTGCGATGCAGCACAGGATTCACTCAGCATACCTTCAGGCACATGGAATTTTTCGGACACAGATTGAAGATTATGCAGCTCGTATTGTAGCAGCTGATGGAAAAGACCTTGAATCGTTCCGCTGGGAAAAGCTGGTCGAGAAAAAGATTACCGAAGAGCAAATTCGTAACACCTACAACAATGCACTTGGGTTTAAAGAGACAGGTGAACTCTCTGATCCAAAGGTTCGCTCCCAGGTGATTTGGTACTTGACCCAAGGCCTCGTTGCGCAGCGTATTTCCGAGGAAGTCTCGAATCTCATCAAGGAAAAGAGATTCAAGATCAATTGGCAGTTGCCCCTGGCATCCAAAGTGAATCTTGATGCGAGTGAATATCCAGTTGTGGAAGTGGGGAGCGAGAAGGATGCCAAGCCCTTCGAGATGCAGGTGATGTTCAGCTATAATCAGCAAAACTCCGAGAGTGCATTTTTTGCGATCTCACGTGTAGCCGAGACAATGGGGAGGCGAGTGAAAATTCGCTTGCTCAGTGAATCTGGGGGCACTGCAAAGGAGGGTGCTGCAATTGCTTTGGTGAACTGCTTGGCGAGTGCTCCGGAATTCAAGCGCGAAGCTTGGCTGGTTCATGCGCGTTTATTGCAGGAGCTTTACCGTATGCCAGAGGGCGATACCGAAATTCAAATGCAAAAGCTCTTTCCAGGCGATTCTGATCTTGTGAAGAAGGTGGCTACATGTAAGCCTAAGCCGATTGCAGAGAAGGTACTGGCTGAGAATACTGAGGCCTGGAAGGAGTTTCGCTCGAATCCATACCCGTTGATGTTTGTGGGAGGCAGGCGTATCTCCGAGCAGGATCCGCGTGGTGTTGAAGGGGTGTTGCGGGAGATGTTGGAGCTCTAATGAGACAACACGCGAATTTTGAGTCCGCCATCGTTAATTTCGGTAAGTGTGGCAGAGTGACTGCTTCGTCCAATGCCCAGAGTACAGTTCGAACTTTCGCTCGATAGAGTTTTTTCCCAGCCGGCCGATTCGCTTTGTGCTCGGAGAAGATGGATGCGGCAAGCCCCTGGTTTTGAAGGCGAGGTGACAAACACATCTGAGCCGAGCTGAATCAGTTGGCCAGTGTTTCCCGCACTGTGTAAAAGTCGGTGAAATTTTCCTTCGATTGTGTTGAATAAGCCATCCTTTGAGAATGTTGAAAATTGATCTTCTGCAAATATGACTCGTGCTTCCGATGAAATTGAGCTTTCCTCGAAGTTAAGCTTTTTGATCTCTACAAATTTGTTCTGACCATCCTCGAGGGAAAGGACCCGCAACTGGTCTTTACCCCTAAAAACCAAGCGTGTTTTTCCTTGACCAGACGAATCTGACCATTGAGCCGAACTCAACCCCGCGTCGGGTTGGTAATAAATACTCTCTGGGGTCCGGCGTACTGTAATAAAGCTGATAACTTGTGACCACGTGAGGTAGGTTTTTTTCCAAAAAAGCCCACCCAAATTTGTCGCAACACGCTCTGACGGTACACCCTGTGGTAGAATTACGGGAAACATGCCTTGTGACCATTCGTCAGCAGCGAACAAACTCGACAGGCCAAAGTCTGGAATTTGGATATTATTATTTTGCACGAAGATCGAAGTGTTTGTTGAGAAATCGAGCCAGAGTGCAGCTGAGCTGCTAGTGAGTAATAGTTGACCGTGTTCATTTGCTTCAATTGCGTTGAAGACACCACTCCGGCCGATATCCCAAGGGCTCCTATTCCAAAGTTTTTTGCTAAGCGCATCAATCCAAATAAGTTCTTTTTGAGTCTGAATGAATAAGAGGTCTCTGGGAAGAGCAAGCGTCGACTCCTTGCTGAACGAGCGTGCGCTGACAGCCCAGGCTGGCCATCTCATATTGCATTGCTCTGTGGAGGCGGGCTTCTTTCCCCCTAACACTGCCTGTAATCCGTGGCCATGTATGAAGTACTGACCGTATTCTCCAGTGAACAACAGTTTTTTCGAGTTTTGGTTGTCTAGGTTTGCGGCCATAGGCTTGCAGGCGCTGCCGCGGCATTCTTGCAATATAAGGTGTGACTTCGCTCCGGTGCAAACGGAACGAAGCCATATGCCAGGCCGTTCTCTTCCAAAAAAACTGACCTGCCCAAGGCTAAGTGTTGTGGAATCTGATTCTGCAATCTGTGATGGATGCATTTCCTTGAATTTCACAAACAGGGCGTTTTGAACTTCCGCAGGGTTCACTCCTGCCAAGTGCATTTGCTGTTTTGAAAAAGTCAGCTCGGAGCGAATGCCATCAGCTAAAGCGGGGCTTGAGTAAAATAATACTAGGCTGAGGAGGCACGTTAAGGAAGCCACAAGTGGACCTCCAGTTCTCAGTCTTCCGTTTCCTTTTTTGTTCTCACT
>JBILKQ010000173.1:0-5587 GCA_044376655.1 Silvanigrellaceae bacterium | reverse complement strand
ACCGCAATGCGGTCAGCCAAGGTCATGGCCTCGACCTGGTCGTGGGTCACGTACACCACAGTGGCTCCGACCTTCTGATGCAGAGCAGCAAGTTCAATACGAGTCTGGCTGCGCAGTTGTGCGTCGAGATTCGAGAGAGGTTCGTCGAACAGAAATAGTGCGGGTTTACGAACGATGGCGCGACCAATCGCGACACGTTGTCTTTGACCACCCGAGAGTTGGCTCGGTTTTCGATCGAGAAGATGGTCGATGTTCAGCATCTTACTTGCGCTCTGTATACGCTCATTAATTTCTTCTTGTGGGCGTTTTTTGATGCGCAGCCCAAAGCTGAGATTCTCGCGTACGGTCATGTGTGGATAGAGAGCGTAGTCTTGGAACACCATGGCGATGTCGCGCTCTGCCGGTGCGAGCTCGTTGACGACCCGATCGCCAATTTCAATGGTCCCGGAGGAAATATCCTCAAGTCCTGCAATCATACGCAGAAGCGTAGACTTTCCGCAGCCGGAGGGTCCAACCAGAACGAGAAACTCGCCATGTCCAGCTTCTATGTTCACGTTCTTCAGAACTTCAACTTTATTGTCGTAGACCTTGTTGAGATCTTTGATGACCAGTTTGGCCATGAGGACTCCAGCTTAAGCAAAACGATCAGGGACGGCAGTGTTACTGAAAATTGGTACTTGAGTGGTCGCTTGAACGCAAGTCATGGAGCTCACTCCAGTAGAAGGTTCAGAGCACGATGTGCTTGCAGGATGCCGCATTTGGAGGCTGACGAGGATGGTTTACCCGGCAGCGCACCTGCGCACAAGAGTCTTTCGACTTCGGCATTTTGTTGTTCTCGCAACCATTCAGGATGGCGCTCTCGGAGAGTCCCGAGAAGCACTGCACCGATGGAAGCTGCAATCGGAGAAGCCATACTGGTCCCTGATTTTTCCCCCAACTGTGACCTCGGAATTGTACTGGTAATGTCTGCACCTGGCGCGAACGCGAACACTGCTTTTTCGCCCCAGTTGCTGAAGCGTGCGCGAGAATTGTTGGAGGTCGAGGCCCCAATAGAAAGCACACCAGGGAAGCGTTTGGGTACAGGTGGTGCTGAGTTGGTGTTTAGGCCATCGTTGCCGGCGGACGAGAAGATCAGAATGCCGGAGGTTTTGGCTGCCGCGAACGCATCGCGCAGAGCTTGTGTTTCGGGCCCTCCGCCCCAGGAGCAATTCAGGACATCGACACCTGCACGTACAGCCGCAGAAATTGCACGTGCGAGGTCAATGCTGTTGCTTTTACCGTCGCGGTCGAGTGCTCTGAAAACTCTAAGGCGAGCGTTGGGTGCACCACCCAGAGTGCCTTTCTCGGACCAAGCATTACTGACGAGCCCAGCCACGTGTGTCCCATGACCAAACTCATCTCCGGGAAGTCCGTCTTCATCGACAAAGTCGTATCCGTAGAGGTCATCAACAAGACCGTTGTCATCATCGTCGATGTTGTTGTCGGGGATCTCTTCTGAATTTCGCTCAAGTACACTTTCTAGTAACGGGTGCTTAGTGTCGACTCCGCTGTCGACAATACCAACAACGACCTTACTGAGTTTGAGGTTTTTTGCCTGTACTTCGCGCAGTGCGGCAGGAAGCCCCGAGGCTTGAACCCACCAGCTCGATTTGGGTGTCGGTATTTCCGATGGCTCTGCCACGGGTGTCCATTCGCTTGCGAGGGTCAGGGGTTCAAACTCAACCTCCGGTTCGACAGCAACCCAGGATTTAGGCCAAATCTCGGGGAGTCGGCCTTCATACACGATAACTTCTCCCTGGAAGCCTGAATTTTTACTATGCGTCCGATAACCAAAGAGAGGCTTTTCTCCCTGCGCAAATGATGAACTTGAAGCGTAGGACGCTGCGCTGCCTCGAAGCCAAACCAGATGACGGGTTGCACGTCGTCCCTTGGATTCGCTTTGCTTTGCAGCGCGTTCTGTGAAGACAAAGCGGGCTAGGCTTCCTTCATCGGGCAAGGGCCGAACATCGGCATCGATGTCACCCACGAGGATATACTGATTGCTGCTCGGTATGAGTGCGACTCCGAGTGAGGTGGCATCGCTGGCGAGAAGTGGTGAGTTGATGCGTGAGTAGTTTTGTCCACGTCCAACATACGTTCCCCAACTTCCGGCAATAATCCAGCGCTGGTCATGGCCTAGCCAAGCACCGCAGCCGCCCGCATCCGAACAGGGACTTATCGAAATTCTGAGAGGTGCTGTCCACTCGGGAAAATCGCTGCCGGGGATGAGGCTGCTGATGGCTGTTTGTTGTTCGCCAGTGCGGATAATTTGTGTGCCGCGTGCAAAGAGCGTGTCACGGTTTTCGAGGTCGGCAAACGGTGCCTTAACTCGGCGCACTAAAGCACTTCCCTCAGCACTGTTTGAGGGTATGATTTGTACCGCAGCGCCATTCTCGCCCAGCGCGAAAAATGAATTGCCTAAGGTAATAACATGACTCCAGCGCACAGAGTTTTCGGTAAGCTGAAAAACGCCGCCTGAAGCAAGTTTGGCTAAGCCTGTTTCGATGTTGAGCGCGAGCCACTGGCCTGTGGCTGCATTTACGGCGCACCGTAGAACGCGAGGTTTCGTGAGTTTTAAGACGTCTGCCAGCGATTCGCTTTTCTGAGTGGCTTTACCACGTGCGTCAATGCTTAAAGTATGTATTTTTGTCTCAGAGCAAATTACGGCGCGAGTGGCGGAGTTATTGAGTTCGTCCGTATTTGAGGGTCGTTCGAGCAATCCACCCGTCACGACCGCAGGTTCTGTGGGAAAGGTCTTCGACAGCTTGAGGCCTGTTTCAAATGGCGGACGACGCAGGAGAAGTTTGTCGTCTCCGGCGAGAAGATAGTCTCCCGCAAGATTGGCATCTGCAAATGCACGTGAGCCAGGGGAAGTGTAGCCACCAGCGGCTTGCGCAGCTGGTGTTAAAAAGAGCTGGGCAGCAACCGCCAGAACAAGGGTTTGGGTTTGCGGAGAGCTTGCGAATTGTTTGAACGTCATCATGCGCAATACCCTCTGTGCAAGATGTGATTTTATGGGTTGAGTTCAATGCGGCGCGGTTCAACAACGCCCATGCGGTTGTCTGTGTCTTTTCCGGCTTTCAGCCAGAAAAGCCCGTCGGTAGAGAAGTGGAAAGAAAAGTCCAGCCCCGACCAAGGGCGCGTGCGCAACGTTGCTGTGGGGAGCACCCAACGGTACCGAAAATTCTGCCCACTGCGGCCAACGAAAGTGAGCCACTGCTTGCTCTCAAGGCCGGAGTCAGTTCTCCAATGAACTTGGGCTTGGAGTGCTTGTGGTTGTGCGGAAAAGGAAGTGGTGAGGCCAGGCACGAGGACCTCTGCATCAACCGCAAGACAGCGGTTTTCCAATTCATCGAGGCTGAGGGAATCGACCTCCGCCAATGCACGCATAGGGTCCAATGGGACGCATTGTGCGGATGTGCTGCTCATCAGCTGCCATCCTCCTGCCCATGAGGGTGAGGAGTTGACTGCCGGGGTGATGGGAAAATCGTAATTTTTGCCGAAGCGGCTGTCGTAACCACCCTCGCAGCTGCGTCCTCGGGTTTTGAACCAAAGCTGGGCACGGGTCGCATCCTCAGGAATGTCGAAACGCGCGGATTGAGAGGTCATCGTTCCGCCTTGAAGTGAGTTCAGCACGGCTGAAAACTCTTCTCCGCCCGGAAAGAAACGGACGAACGCCTCTGTTTGCCATGCGGGCTGGCCGTTGTAGCTGCTGCCGTGGCATTGGGGGAGACGGCTGAGATCGTATTCCACCACAAGCGACTGCCCTGGATGTAGGTCGCCGCGTAAGTCTGTGCTCCAGTCGCCGAGAAAGCGGAGCGTAGCAGATCCGCGTCCGGCTCTCTCGCAGGCCGAGGGGCTGGTTTGGGTGCTCCAAGCGTTTTTTGTGTTCAGCACGTAGGAGTCGAGTTCATCCGCGTGTGCGTTGTGGTCGAAAATGCGACGACCATCACTACTTTGAAGAAAGGGAACCAGCTGCAGTGCCTCACCGTGGCGGGGGAACGAGGTCGTAAGAGCGTTGTCGGCCTTTAAGGTCTTTGCAGAAATCCGGAACGAGTGGCGTTGCAGCGATGGAGTAGCACCAGAGACGGCAACACCCGGGGCAACCTGCCATTGAGGGTCTCGTTGCGAGCGGTAGAGGAGATAAACTTGCGCGCCCGATTTTAGGGGAGCCGCGGCCGTATCAACATTTGCTTCGAAAACATACCAAGGTTGACCAGAACTGTCGGATTCGGTTTCCGGAAGTCCCGAAGTCTGCTCACGCAGCAGACGGGCGTCGCGAAGAACCACTTGACACGAGTGGTCGGCGCTGTCGGTTGAGAGAGCCTTGAATGTTTCAGCGTGGGCCAGGGGCAAGCATGTGGGCAAAAGTTCTGTGGCAAATGCGAGCAACATGACGAGACCTGCGCGTTTTTTGCTGGCAACGGATTTGAGCATGGAATGACCCCCTCAGGTCGGAGTGGCTTACCCGCTGGCCTAACACAGAATGTGGGGTGCAGCAAAAAAAACGGTTTCGCTTGCCCTAGGTGCGTGGCTGGGTGATAAATCAGCCTTTCGCGAAAGACTCTGCCATCGAGGAGATACCAATGATTTTGGGCTCACACCTGGAAAAAATGATTGAATCCCAGACCCGGACTTCCCTTCAGCCGAGTGGTTCAGGGAGCGCGAGTCAAACATCAAGCGCCAAGAACTTCCCGGCACTGCGCAGTGCCGGCAACTACTACGAGCCGCACCGCTACTGCCGGCAAATCCATTTGACCCTCGCAGGTCGTCTCAATTTCGAAGAAGATCGATTCGAGGCGTATGCCTTTCTCGTCGTCAGGGCGCTTTCGGAAGGAGCCAAACAGGTTACTTTCGATGCGCGTGAAATGCAGATTCATGAGGTCAGTATCAGCAAGCTGGCCGCTTTCGACATTACGAACCCCTATGCCATAGAGACCACTTCCTTCACTGGTACCGACTATCATTACAACGATGCAGTGCTTACTGTGAATTTCGAGGAAGCCTTGCGTCAGGGGCAACTGGTGGTGGTGCGGGTTCATTATTCTGTGGTGAAACCTAACGCTGGTTTGTATTTCGTGCACAAAAATAAAACCACAGATGCTGCCTACGACTGCATCTGGACCCAGGGTCAGGACACCGACTCTCCCTACTGGTTTCCCTGCCAAGACGATCCTCGGATGAAAATCACTGTTTTGCAGAGAATCAGTTTTCCGGCGCACTGGAAAGGTCTGGGCAACGGGCAGCTTCTGAGCGACACGGCTGACACCAGCTGGAGAACCCAAGAGTGGATTCTGAGACATCCTCATGCCCCTTACCTGGTGGCATTCGCATGCGGTGAGTTTCATGAACACAGATCCACTTGGCGTGGTCGCGACGTAACAGTGTTGGTTCCCCAAAAGTTTGCCGATTGTGCTGCGGCGCTCTGCACCGACACTGCAAAGATGATGGAGTTCTACTCCAATTATTGGGGTTACGAGTACCCCTGGAGTAAATACGGACAGGCTTTTGTTGCTGACTTTCTCTATGGCGGCATGGAGAACACCAC
>JBILKQ010000062.1:0-16643 GCA_044376655.1 Silvanigrellaceae bacterium | reverse complement strand
AGAAATTTTTTGCGTCTCGGTCTCGTCCCAAACGCTTTTAACCTGATTCGAGCTCCTGTAAACGAGCTTTTCCATTTAAGCCTCCTGACCCGTGGTGCCGACGAGTGCGTTCAACCGAGCAAGAAACGCTCTTGTGATTTCAGTCTCTTGCAGAGTCTCATAGGGTTTTACATCGGTTTTTCCTCGAGTCACGCCGTTTTCCTCCAACAATATGATCGGAAAAACGGGCAAACGATTAACGGTTGAGAGCAAAACATGTTCGAGTGCCGGCTCCTCACCCATCGCATTTTGAAGCCATTTTCGGACCTCAAGATAGCGTCCGGCCTTGAATAACCGCATCACTGGCAACTTCAAGGTCTCCCCATCGGCGAGTGTGATGCTGTACTCTGAACCTTTACCTTTTTGGATTTTCCCTTTGCTTTCGACCATTTCAATAACATTTTCGAGGCCAACTGAGGCCAACTCTTGCAGCGTCTGCCAACCCACCTGGAAGAGCGCCTCAGAACCAACCGAGCGGATCAGGGCTAAAGCAGAAGGAAGAACCTCTGAGAATTCGTCATCCGCGAGATTCACACTGTCGA
The DNA here is from genome assembly GCA_044376655.1 of Silvanigrellaceae bacterium. Classification (GTDB taxonomy): domain Bacteria; phylum Bdellovibrionota_B; class Oligoflexia; order Silvanigrellales; family Silvanigrellaceae; genus RFOM01. The sequence goes on along the minus strand of JBILKQ010000062.1, from coordinate 16,062 downwards.
ATTCAAGTTCAAAAGAACCTGGGCGTGAAAGCAAAGTTTCGAGTCCGATGTTCAGACACCCACGCACAACACTCAAAACCCGACCAAGCTCGGCTGAATCATTCGCAGCGCCCAGGGCAGCAGACACAGCATTTGTGGTTCGAGCAAGACGCGCCTTCCAGCTTAACGCCAGCGCGGGCTCCCGTTCAGAGAGTTCAGCCATGACAAGGTCAAGAAGCAACTTGGTTCGCGCAGCGCTAACTTTGAGTTGCTTTGCACTGTGCGCCTCGAGACGAATAAGGAGAGAACTAACATCGGTAGTGAGTTTCTCAACGAAACTTTCGATGACGTCTTCATCCTGAACCAAGATCTCAGGTTGTATTTGTGCAGTACCAATCAAACGAATGAGATCATCTTCTGGCAAAAGGGTGCGAATCTCTTGAGTCAGAAGTTCAGCATCCATGGTCGTGACCATGGCGCGGAGCTTTTCAACAGTTTCGTCATCCACGGCTTGCACTACGTCGGTTGCAATTGCAGCCGATGCACCGCTCCGTGTTTGCTCGAACGCACTCTGCTCACGACGCATTGCAACTTTGACAAGTTCGACAAGCTCTTTTTTTGTTTTCGGAAGAAGCAAAACTCGTGCTTCATCAGAGGGCACGTAGCCCTGATCCTCGAGCCGGCCCTGACGCCATCGCCGAGCCTCTTCCACAGATTCATCGCGAATGAGCATGGCCGAATAGGCGAGAACCTTCTGAGCCAAGCGCACATCTTTTCTATAAAGGGAGTGCACGAGGCCATGCACAATCTCGAAGTCGGCCTCGTTCGTAGTTTTTATCTTGAGGCCAAATTTGTTGTCGGGCGTCATCCAATAATCATCGGACAACTCTTCCTGCATGCGATTGAGTCCCACGGGAATGATCTCACAGGTCGAGGTCAAACACCCAACAATCACCCCCTCATCGAGCTCGAGCAGACGCTCTGCGGCAAAGTCCGGTGAAATTTCATTCCAGAGTTTGATCCACTGCAAAAACCTCTCCGCTGAAAGGTCTTCGTCCGGACTCATGAACTTTTCGCCAGCTCCAGGAGCAGCCCAAAGCTCATAGTCCATTAAACGTATGAGTGCGTCGCCGCGGATCGCCTCAATGACCTCAAGAGAATCTTCGAGGCCATGAGCCTGAAGACTCCGGTGCAAAAGATGCGTCGGGAGAATTTGGACAAGATAAGGAAGCAGTGGTTGCGCAATCAACCAGTCGACGTCGAGGTGTGGCAGCACAACTGAATCGTTTGCCTCTGAGATCTTCCAAGGCTGATTCTTCAATCCCAGAGCATTAATCGCATCCAGTTCACGTTGCCATTTTTGAACGACGTCGGACCCAGTGGTTGAACTGTGGGACGTCTGACCAACAGGTTTTTCGAAAGATGAATGCGTTGTCAATTTTTCCTCTTCTTTCGGGTCACTGCAGCTCGACCCGAGGGGTGCATACCCGTCAAAATTCCCCCAGTGCAACAGGTTTTTCGGTGGTGTGGCAAAAAAGAGCAAAAGAAATGAATACCCCTACCGATACCAAGTTAACCTTTTGGGGGTGCTTCGGGTGGCGCAGCCGATTTCACGGAAATCGTTGACAGAAAAGCAGGCGAGCGACGGGTCAAAAGCTGGCCAGCTTCAGGTGACCTTTTGGGGTGTCCGAGGAACCCTGCCCTCGCCAGGCCGTGACTTCGTGGAATACGGGGGAAACACCTCGTGCGTTGAGGTGTCTGCGCCTTCAAGCTCGAAAGAACCAGGAACGTCGCTTGTCCTCGATGCTGGCACGGGTCTAGTCGCCTATGGGGAGGCTGCACTTGCCAGAAACCAGAAGGTTTTTCATATCCTCTTGAGTCATTACCATTACGACCACATCATCGGTCTAACCCGCTTTTCGGCAATGTTCCGGCCAGACGTGGAACTGCACTTCTACGGCCAAGCCAAAGGTGGATTGGAACTTCATCAGATCATCGAACGAATTTTCGCATTTCCGTTTTTCCCCGTAGAGTACAGGCATTTGCCGAGCCGAAACAACATGAAATTTCATACGGTTGTGCCCGGATCACCATTCGAAGTGGGTTCCCTCATTATAGTGGCGCATGAGCTGAACCATCCTCAACAGTCGGTTGCCTATCGGGTTTGGGATCACGACCTTTCGACCAGTGTCGTCTATGCAACCGACCATGAACACGGAACTGACTCCGATCTGTCACTGGCCGCCTTTGCAAGAAATGCGAATCTCCTCCTCTTCGATACGACCTACACAGACGACGTCTACGAAGCCGGCAAGAAGAACTGGGGACACGCAACTGCCCGAAGTGGCGCTGAAATTGCTGCAATGGCTGAGGTCAAGGCTTTCGGGCTCTTTCACCACGACCCCGACTCCACAGATGCTCTTTTGCAAAGCAAACTTTTGCCTGAGGCCCTGGCCTACTTTCCAGCTTCGTTTCTCTGCAAGGAGGGACAAACCATCCTCCTGAACAGCCAGATACCGGACGAACAGTTGCCAATGGTTGTCGGAGGAGGCTCCCCAATTCGCCGCACTCTCCTCAGCAAACGCAGGAAAATCAGCGGTTGACCCTGTCGTGAGATTATGGGAAGCGTCACGGTGGTCTGACCACTATCGTGATGAGGATTTCGCGCATTGACCATCGACCATGAACGGCATCGCCCCAAAGCAGCGGAACAACAGCGGCGCCACACGGGTGTTCGTCCAGCAGAACGCAGACCCACAAACTCACCCACTCCTCTGTCACTTCGACCTGCTTGGCTCGGCCGATCACCAAAGAATGTTCAGTTCGTTTTCTTTGACCTCGAAACCACCGGGGGCAATCCCAGCAATAGTGAAGTTATCGAAATTGCAGCTATCAAAGAGCGCGATGGCAAAGAAATCGGCCGCTTTCAAACACTCATAAATCCGCGTCGGCATATTCCTCGCCCTGTGCGTGAAATCACAGGAATCGATCAGTCAATGGTGCGCGATGCGCCCTTGATTGAGGATGTGATTGACGACCTGCTCAATTTCATCGGCGATAGTGTGCTCGTTTCACATGGCGTGTTGAACGACTTTTCCTTCATCGCTCATTACGCACGCAAATTGCGAGCCAAGGAACTACCGAACTTTTTTGTTTGCACGCATCTACTTGTCTCAAACTACCTGCCCAATGTGCCGGTCAAGAGCCTTTCAGGTGTTGCAAATTATTTTGGTCTGCCCGTGGGCAATGCCCACCGTGCTATGGCTGACGCCGAAATGACTCGTGATGTCTTTTGGGAAATAAACAACGTCTGCGAAAAGAATGGGTTCAAATCGGTTGAGGATCTTCTCAAAATCCAGGCCGACAACCAGACACTCAACCGCCTCGGACCAGGACTTCTGTCACATCACGTTGAGAAAGCCCCAACCACACCTGGTCTACTTTATTTGTTCAACTCGTCCCGTGAAGTGACCTACATGTCGGCCACACCGAACATGCGCAAGTCTCTGATGAACGTGACCGAGTTGAGCGATGAGCGCGATTTCAATCGGCTGCTCGTTGACGTGACAGACTATAAATTTGAGCGCACTGCACATTTTCTTGGAGCCCTTCTTCAGGAGAAAAAGGAACTCAAGAAGCTTGAGCTGGCTGTTGATCCCCGAAAATTTGAGGGCCGCGCTGACAACACGATTCAAATCATTATCCCTGAGGATCTCCTCGAGTACTGGGAAGGCAATCCCGCAGCTCTGCCCTTCGCTTTGCCTCATCATACGCAACGTGTCGTTGATCAGGGCTTCTTGCTTCCTGCAGCGGAAGAGAGCGAAGTTGAAGCATCGAGCGACAAGAATCGGCTGCCCGATCGTGAACGAAATCAGTACGTCTATGCACACCTGCACAACCAGCCGGGCGATACCCTAAAGGTCCCGATCCGCAAAACCAAGCGCTTGGTCAATGCAGTGAAAAATCCCAAATACAAGCTCAACCGCTTCTCAGAAGCCAAAAAATCATGCGTGCACATGGGCCATCTGATTGCAGGAACGGGCTGGTTCATTGGGCCGGTTGAGCAACCCAAGCTAACAAAGCGCAAATTAGACGACCTCATCACGCTTTGGCCATTTCACGACCAGGCGCTGCCACTCGATCAACGTGCAGAAATGCTTTCGCACTTTATGTGTGTTTTGCTTGGTAAGTTCGACGAGGAAATCGCGCGGCTAGTGAAACAAAAGAATGCGGCGAAGAACATTTTTAATCCAATTCTACGTCACAAGATCAATCAGAAAATTGACCTGCTCAAGGCACTCCGCGCAGAACAGTACGCAGTGCCAAGCCAACACCTCCCAAAAACGGGGTTGGCCGTGATCACCAACACCGACTCCAAAGAGCTTGATGTTGCCGTAGTTGTGCATGGACGAATTCGCCAGCAGCTCAGACTGCCTGTTGAAGATGGCGACAAACTGCGTTCGAGCCGTTTCTTCACTCGACTGATGGCACCCTATCACAGTGAACTAAATCGCGATGACCAGTGCATCGAATTCACGGAAGATGTCTGCAACGACCTCGAATTGTTCTCACACTGGATCAGCCGACGCAAAGGCGAAGGAGATTGGGTCGACTTCGCAACGCTTGAGGCGCTGTACAACCCGCAGATCTCAGAATAAACTGCCCGACACCACCCAGAATACAGGTTGCGACCATTCTGCGGGTTGAAAGGGCCACACATGCAAAAATTCAGATTCAAAAAACTTGCTTTGTTTCCGCTTTGGCTTGCCCTACTTGGCTCGCTGTGTGGAGTTAAATCAGTGCAAGCAGAGACCGTTCTTTCCAAGGCCCCTGCTCAGGCAACTGCCCTGACCAAAGACCTTAAATCAACAACGCGTCAGGGGATGACCGCAAACACCCTCGATGGCATCATTGTCACCGTGGCAGACGAACCTTTACTATTAAGCGAACTGCAAGCTGCGGTGGCAGGCGAATCACTCCGCGTCAAAGGCAAGCTCACCCAAATCACACCGCAAGGCCGCCTTATCGGCGGTGACCTAGCTGTCGAGGAGGCTGAGCTTATTCTCGACCAACTCATCAACCAAAAGATTCTCACAATCCGGATCCGAGAACTCGGACTGAACGTCGCAGACGACGAGCTGGACAGCGAACTGAAGGCTTACCTTCAAAGCAAGAGAATCTCTGAGGCCCAGCTGCAAGAGATCCTCAAGGCTGAAGGGCAAACAGAAGATTCCTACCGCGAGGAGTTCCGCAAGAGCATCGAAACACAACGTTTCATTGGGCGCATTATCCGTCCACTTGTGTCTGTCACGGAAGATCAAGTGCGCGGTTTTTACCTGCAAAAAAATGCAGACAAAAGCAAAACCATGCTCGCCAAACTGCGGAGTCTGATGATTGAAATTCCATCAGGACTTTCAAACGAAGAGCGCCAGGCAAAAAAACGAATCATCGACACCGTAGGTAAAGAGATCAATGCAGGACGTCCGTTTGTAGAACTTGTGCGCATCTACTCAGATGCCAAGGACGCCATTAAAACGGAAGGCTTGCTTCCGCCGCGCCCGATGAATGAACTGCCCGAAAAATTGAGAGCACTCTTGAATGGAAAGACCCCGCCGCTCATCGTTGGCCCAATCGAAATAGGGCTAACCTTTTTCTTCTTTGAATATCTCGGCACTGAAATGGGTGATCAGGCGCAATATCAAAAGGAAAGAGCCAAATACGAGGAAGAGTTGCTCGATCTCAAATTCAAAGAGCGTCTGAGCGAGTATCTGAAAAACGAGCGCCTTAAATTCAAGGTCAATCGCCGTAACTTCAATCTCTCACGCTAATTAGCGCGGCATGCATCAACCGCGCTGTTTGTTTTTAAAAGAGTTGTCAGAATCCTCATTCTCCTCTTCATTCCTCGAGATCATCTTCCACTGCTTCTTTAAATCTGGTGGCGCTGAATTCTCGTCAACCACCTGACTGAGTGGAATACTTTGTGGAGGCGAAGATAAATCGCTTTCTGAGAAGGCTGGCTCGACAAACTCAGTGCTTTCACCAGTGCGACCACCCGTCTGCTGGGCTTCAAACATGATCTGTGAAACCTCAGTTCTGGGGTATCCTGATTCATCCAACTGACTGCTACTTTCGGACACATCAAACTGACTCACCGGTACGGCGCTCGTCTGGGACACGGGTGCGCGCTTGCGGCGTCGCTCAATTCCAAATTCCTGCTGCTGCGACCGACGCATTCTTGCGACGAGTCCGACAGCCGCTCCAGCCACAATCACACCCAAGCCCCACAAGAGAAGGTCATTGGACAGCCCAGAAACGAGTGATTTGGCAGGGGGCGTCTGGAACGTGATTGAGACCATAAAGGGATAATAAAGCTCGAGATTGCGATCGAAATTTGCCTTGTGGTCGGAGAGTGTAATCCGATAGCGTGCCCCTTGATGTCCTGTCATCAAAACTGCTTGCGCTACTTCAGCGGCATCGGTCTTGTAAGAAACATAGTAGAGCAAACCTTTTCGACCGCTGGCCAGATCCTCAACAATATTCTTCTGAAAAATTTGAAATTCTGTTCCTTTGCCGTTCGCCTCAATAAACTTTTGCTCTATCTCAGCAGCATTTTTTTCAAGGCTTGCGGCATCGAATTCGATGGATTTCTTTGATGCCGCAATGGTGATGGTTGGGTCGGCCACAACACCGCCAGGCAATTTAAGACGCGGTGCTTTTGCCGACGGCTTGAGAACGGCCGCGTAACCCGCCATTCCCCCTTGAACGACCCACAGGGGCGGAACCTGTATCGAAAATTCAAGGCCTGGCTCAGCGAAACTGAACTGTCCTGCCGTCCCAGAGAAGGGCGCAGGAGATGCGGAACTCTGGGCTCGCGCTGTCGGCAGAAACAAGCTCATCAAGGCCGCAGCAAGAAAACGCCCCAGAAAAATTTTGGACGAAACTCGCTCAAACCGCATTCTGAATAGCCTCGAATGGTCTCACCAGTCTCAACGATCGCTCCACCGCTCTCACAACCTCTTCGCTGGTTTTAGGATCTGCATCGAGGAAAAAGACGGGCGATTGTGCCGAGAAGTTCTCACACCCGTAGAAATCCAGAAGAGCGGTTGTTTCGCGACCGAGTTGTAAGTCGAGTGGAGTTTCGAGCTCTTGAAACCGACCAACGCACACAGCATAGCCATAGCGAGCATCTGGAGTCACATCACTCAAAGCACCCATGACTCCAACAATCTGCTGCTGTCCAACACGCCAGTCATTGCTCCCAAAGCGACGAGCAACCAGAACTAGATCACCTTTATGAACTGTGCCCGGACACCGCATCAGCAGTGTTGAGTGCTTTTTGAGATGTCCAACGTCGTTGTCATCAAGTGATAAGATCCACGCACGCGGACCCTGAATTTGCGCCGGATTTTCTGTGCCAGAAAGATCCCGACCTTTAACCGAGCGCTTCTCTGCAAAGAACTTCGGGGCACCAAGTTCGCCCAAAGCAACGTGAAGAGGTGCCTCGGAGAGACCCAACTTCTGTGCTGAGGAAACAGCCTGTGCGTAGGACTTGATGGCCTCTTCTCGGTACTCTTCCATGCCATAGCGGTCGTAGAGACGTTTGTTCAAACCTCCCAACGTTGCACTGTAGTCATAGTCGTTTGCCTCGAACAACTCTCGTGAGGATGTTAGAATATCGCGAGCTGCAAGCAGGTCGCCTGTTTTCTCAAGGCAGCTTGCCAGGGCAATGAGTGCGTCGGTGTTGTCGGGATGATCGGCCACGAGCTCTTGGAGCACGCGAACCGCCTCACTCCAATGTCCCTGGGCTACAGCAAGCCGCGCAGCACCCCAATAAGGTTCCGGGCATCTTGGAAAGCGATCATGGATCAGCTCAAAAGCGCGGGAGGCCTCTTCAAGATAATCATTTTCAAGCGCGTAGACCAGGTAATTCCTTGCCAAGAAGTAGTTGGTTTTATTTTTAACATTCAACGCCTGCAGATACTGCAAACCCTTTTCTCGGCGGTCACGCCTTGGTGACTCAGCATTGAAAACAGCAAAGGCCTCAACATGTGTGATGGACTTGCGTTCTGCCTTTGCATTGAGTGATTTCAAAATGCGAGCACTGAAGCGGCGTTCACCTGTGTAGGCGAGTGCCATGGCAGCTAAGGGAAGAAACTGCGCTGACGAGTGTCTGAGAGAGAGCAGGTGTCTGCCGAGCCACTTAAGCCCGGTGAAGTTGTAATCCGAGCGCAGCGCCTCCAACCAGAGCCGGTAGAAACGGAACGTCGCACGATAGCCGCAGCCTGCAGCAACGACCTGGGAAGCCACCTCCTCGACCTGAGCCCAATCACCCTTCCAGTAGAGAAGCTCGCAACAGCGGAGAGCTGCCTTGATCTCACCGACAGTCAGATTGCCTCTGTTGAGGCCCTGCTGGGTCGTCTCAAGAAGATGGCGAATCTCAGGGTTGAAAGTTCCTGAGTCACTCAGGTTTGCATGAGGATAAAATCTGTTGCCGCGACGCTCACCCATGTTTACAACTCCTTCCGGCTGCCTTTTCAAAATAACAACCGTGGAAGGTATCGGTGAGAGACAAAACTTCACTGAGGGCGTTCACGTCAAAGCACAGTGCGGGCGGAAAATCCGTGTCGGCAAAATGTTTCGCCTAAAACTCAACAACGTGATCTGCAAAGCGAAGGAACTCTTCCCGGTTCTCAAGCAGGACAAAGCTTGCACCCCGCGAAACCATCATCCGCAACAATCGACCTAGCGTTGCGATGTCGGGGGTGTGCAATCCTGTGCCTGGATGCATCAACAGGAACCATGCTCCCTGCAATTGAGAGCGTCTGAGCTCAAGGGTAAGAGTGAGCCTCTGCAACTCGCCACCGCTGAGTGAATCCATTCCCTGCCCCAAGGTGATGTAACCCAAACCGAATTCAAGCGCTGACGAAAGGCGGCTTTCAATCAAGCGCACGTGTGCAAAAAAGCGGTGCGCCTCCTCCAGTGACAGATTCATAATTTCAGCGAGATTCAGACCCTTGAAGCGTGGAACGAGGCTGCGCTGAGAAAGTTTTGTACCCAGACATTCCTCGCAACTCACCTCAACAGGTGGGCCAAAGCGTTGAGGAATCTCTATGTATCCTCGCCCCTCGCAGCTCGGGCAGCGGCCCTGTTTGGAATTCCAGGAGAAGTGCGATGGAGTAAGTCCCATGATCTGGCTTTGAGGCAGCTGGGCAAAAATCTCCCGAATAGGAACGAGAATATCCAAGGCAGCAGCCACAGTCCGGCGCGATGTCCGAACGAGGCTACCTGGACGAACATCATGCAAGGAATTCACCTCAACTTGGCCTTCCGGGCGCACGCGACAGAAAGGCAAAGTTCGCGCCGTGATGCGTTCTTCCTCTATAAAGGTTTCGAGCGAGGGCCAGATACAGAGCTCAATGAATGAGCCCTTTCCATGACCGGCGTCACCGCGCACGATGGTCAGGCTGGCCTGCGGAATACGCAGCGAAGGGATTTTCAAATTCCTGACTTTAACATCCTCAAAGATCAATGCACCTGAGCTCTTGGAGCTCTCAATTTTTTCATCTTCCTGAACGTTCTTGCGCCGTCGAAGTTGCTTGCCGGTCGGGAGCTGTGCAGAGGTCAAGGCTGCGGGTGTGGTCTGCTGTTCGAGAAGTGCAGCTTCCTTAGCCAATAGCATAGGCCCTATTTGTGCACTTCCCACAAAGTGTTCAACCACTTTCCCACCCAGACGTCCGGCGCCCGGTCCCATGAGAAAAACTACATCGCACTCGCGTAGAAATTCGGGATGATGCTCGACCACCACAACCGAAGACCCGCGCTGAACAAGATCTCTCAAGACGCCAACGAGTCGTCGCACTTCGGAACCGGTCAGGCCCTGGCAAGGTTCATCCATGATGTAGAGAGCACCGCGCAATTGATTGGAGATCATTGAAGCCAAACGAATTCGCTGCAGATCACCCGGTGCGAGACTTGAACCGGAACGGTTTAGATTGAGATGTTCAAGACCCAATTTGCACATGGTTTCAACAAGACGCAGCGCTTCAGATAGAACCTGCGTACGCGCACGGAGTTGACCTGCATCGGGCACAAAAGTCGTCTGCAGGTGATGAAGAAGCTCAGACATGGAAACACGATGAAGAGTCTCGAAAGTCAGCTGCTGCACACGCACAATTGGTCGATTGGTGCTGAGACGCGCGCCGCTACATTTCTTGCACGGGTACAAATCGGAAGGGAGATCTTCCTCCTCGGCACCGGTACCACCACAATGCGTACACTGCGCCAAAGAGGAGTGGCTGAAGTACCGTGGATCAAGCCGCGGAGCACTCTCACCACACTGTGGGCAGGCGGATTTTGTATTGAACTTCTGCTGACCATTTTTCTCTTCAATTTTGACTACGCCTTGGCCATATTCGAGCGCTTGACCCAACGCACGTTCAAGACGTGCACGGCGTTCAGCTATCACCTGGACAACATCAACAAGAACCTCGATGGTGTTGAGCTTCTTGGCATCAATAACAATCTTTTCGTTTTCATCCTGAAGCGAATACGACTCGCCGTTGACTCGAATTTTTGAAAATCCGAGCTGACGGAATTTCTCAATCTCATCTTTGAATCCACCTTTTCGTCTTTCGACGATCGGTGCGACCAAGGTGATTTTCTGTCCAGAGTAGGATTCTTCAATCCGTTCGAGCAATTCCCTAAAAGGCGTGGCGCGCAGTGGAATGTCGCAATTTCTGCAATGCACATCTCCGAATGCTGCAAAGTACACGCGCAGGAGATCACTGACACCCGAGATGGTGCCCACGGATGAGAGTTTTCCAGCCACGCCCTGCCTTTGCGACAAGCCGAGTGCTGGCGGCAGTCCGCGGATGGCCTGAAATTTTGGCCGGGAAGTACGCGACCAGAAGGAGTGCCCCATGAGCTGCACGGGCGCGTGGCTGGCATCGGCAAAACGACGAAATGCCTCAACATAAAGCGTATCGAAAATGAGGCTCGATTTGCCTGAGCCACTCACTCCCGTAAAGGCGACCAGTTTGTTCTTGGGGATCTCGACATCCACAGACTGCAAATTGTGCTCATGTGCACCTTTTACCTGGATCGTCTGCATTTTGCCCCATTCCTTCTGAGTGTGAACTTTGACGCAATGCGCACTATAGCAGAGTCGAGTACGATTGGATCGTCTTTAGCTCCGATTTCGGCATGAATCGTTGACTTGCATTTGAAGCGCGTCAACTCTAAGCGGATGTTTGGCATGATAAACAAAGAACCTGGCATAGTGAGTCCTGACGTGAACTCTCAAATCAACTTTCAGGCCATTATACAAGCGTATGAAAGCAGCTCGACATCGAGCGAAGGCACACTGTCACTGATCGCGGGCGATGCAAGCGATCGTAAGTTTTATCGCCTGGAATCCCCCAAACTCAATGCGATTTGCATGAAGTTCCCGAAGTGGGAGGGAGGCTATGGTGGCGACCCGATGAGCTGGCTGGGTATGCAGTCGGCCCTCGTTGCCATCGGTATTCCCGTTCCGCGCATTCTGTTTGTCGATGAGAAAAACTCGTGCATCTGGACGGAAGATTTTGGAAACAACTTTCTCAACTTTCGGCTCGGTGATCGCACCCTCGATGAGAACGATCCGGAGTGCAAAACCACGCTAAATCTCTACCGTGATGCACTTGAACTTCTCGTTCAGGTTCAATACCCGCGCTCACATTTGCTTAACCATCCCGCTCAAGATCGGGCTTTCGATTTTGAAAAGCTGTTTTTTGAAATGAATTTTTTTGTCACTCATTTCATCAAAGGTTGGCTCGCTCTTCCGTTCTCGAATGACGACAAAAACGCTCAAGAAATCATTCGTGAATTAGAATCGCTTTGCACGTTGCTACACGGTTGTGAGCGTGTTCTATGCCACCGCGACTACCACGTTCGTAACGTTATGGTTGTTGGCGGAAATGTGCGTTGGATTGATTTTCAGGATGCACGCATGGGGCCACACACCTACGATGTGGTCAGCCTTCTGAGAGACAGCTACATCCGCATTGCTCCCGGAACCCGAAGCTCGCTCCTGAAATTTTATGGCGGCAAGCTCAACGATGTGCGCAAGCGCGATGGCAAAACACCCTGGAGTAACGAGGCTCTCTTCCATGAGGCCTCGTTGATGGGGCTGCAGCGCAACATCAAAGCACTTGGCAGCTTCGGCTACCTAGCGACACAAAAACAAAAGACGGGGTATCTGAAGTACGTCCGTCATACGATTGAAACGATCCTCGCAGACGACTTCTCGCGCGAATCAGGGATGCGTATTTCAGACGCATTCCCAGCTACACTCGCGTTCCTCAAAGACCTCGTTCACGGCGAAGGCCAAGAAAAAATGACGTCCAGACTCCGTGCTTTTGGAGTACTGGACGCCTTTTAAGACGAGTATTCTGAGACTTATTTCAATGGCCCAGGAGCTTGTGAATGTCGATGGTCTCGTATCGGCCTTCCTCGCGATTCACAAGAATAGAAACGCTGCCAGAAGCCCTGTCAATCATATAGGGGAACTGTTCCCGCTCCGTACCATAGCGGGTGTCAAGCCAAAGCTTCACCCGTGCACTGATCTGGAGATCGGTTTCTGTGAGTTCCGTTTCGAACGACTGACCATCCTCAACAATACTTAGTTTTTTGGGCTGAGGCTGTGGCGGGTTGTTGATCACGATACTTCCGGCGACTGCTGAAAAGCTAAATGCTCCCTGCAAAAGCACGAGGCTGAGCAACACGACGCGGGGCAAAAATTTATGCTTTGTCATGACGCGTGATCCTCCCAGAAATAACAAGATCAAAGGCGGTATTTTGTTGACCCGGCTCCGCCTCTCCCGGATTCTCAGCATGCTTCAAGATCAATTGGCGGATAGCGTCGAGCAAAGATTCCGACGCACGAACGCTCTCGCCCAGACCGTGGTAATAGCAGTACAGGCTGTTTTGTGAGTTATCCTTCAGGGAAGCAACTTTCGACAGCGCCAATGCACGATCGGCTGCCACCTGTGCGGCTGACACAGAATCGTGTCCTGAGAATTCCAGTCCGGAATACAGAGCCTCATATCCACACTTTGATTTTTGGGAAACCTTCACGGCCTCGTGTTGAAGCAAAAGTGGGACGTGCAAGTTTTCAATGTAGAGCTGCACGATTTCAGGCTCACCGGATTGAGCCAGCAAGACGCCGGTGTTCAAAGGCCTATCAGCAACAATGTTGTGAAAAACCTCGATGAGCTCGGGATGGTGCCGCAGGAATCGATACAATTGCGGGTGTGCTTGTTCATTTACAAGCATTCTTGGCAAGATGGTTGTCACGCGTCCCCCCATGCATCCAGACATTTAATTGGCCGGTCGACCAAACGTGTAACACGTACAATTTGACCCCGCAAGTTTCGCCCAGCAAAGTTTTGAACAAGGCCTTAGCGACGCATGAGATCGAAATGAGTGAAATAGTGTTTCAGCAGCTCGCGCAGCCGCTCAATGATCTGATGGGATTGCGGATCTTCACCCTTGAGCTTCTTGAAATCGATGTAGTCCTCGAGCACCTGGCGTTCAAACCGCAGGCGTGAATCGTAAGGCAACTGGCAGAGCAGTGCCCCAAGCCGGACCCACCAGCGCACTCGGCGGGGCATCAGCGGCTCCTGGGTTTCATCCGTACGACGACCACTCAATTGACGCGCCCGCTCATCCGGAAGCGTTGGGTTTTCGAGCACTTGCAAGAAGAGATCGCGTTCCTCAATCGACAGTTCGGCAAAGTGCATAAGCACCTTTTCCTGCCAGGGCTCAAGCCCTACCGAAAGTCCGGTAGGCGCACCGCTGCGGATTCTGTCGAGAAAGCTGGGGAGGTCGAGGTGCTCGAGGTCCGCAATTTTCAAAAGAAGGTCGAGAGCCACACCCTTCGAGTTGTCGGTCGTGTTCTGCTCATATTCGCGGTAGCGGTTCAATGACAAACCCAACCGCATGGCCATTTCGTTCTGGGTGAGACCTTCGCGCGCCCGAAAACTCGACAAAAACCGCGCAACACCCTCGAGATACTCGGCCAAAAGCGGATGTGACGTGGAGGATGACATGTCTTCTCTTCTCGCAGCGTGGCGCTCGATTGAATGCATTGATCTCTGACAGGTTTAATCATGCACATTCTGTACTGTCCAGCAAGACTCTCGTAGTCTTGATTAGGCAAGCTTCGGCTCGGCTGCTCAAGACTCAACCTCGCGGGGGAGACTTCCAAAGGTGACGACAAGAAAAATGCATGGCCTGGTTCTCTGCGCAGGGTTCGGCACCCGACTGCGCCCTTTAACCAGCGTCGTACCCAAACCAGCCGTGCCTGTCGGCGAGATCCCAGCTGCCCTCCGCAACGTAGAGCAACTTTTAAATGCTGGCTTTGAGCTCGTTCACTGCAACACACACTACCTGGCCGAGGAACTCGAGAGACAGCTGCAGGCAGCAGCCCACTCGCGCGCCTGGCCGGCAGAAAAAATACGATTCTGGAACGAACCCGAGATTCTTGAAACAGGTGGGGGCATCGGACGCATCATTAAGGCTTGCAGCGCAGAACTGGGACACTCAGAGGTGTGGGACACTGTGGTTGTATCGGGCGACATCGTGGCTGACATCCCGCTGGAGCGCATGCTGGAGGCATGGACGCACCGGAGTTCAGCAGACGCGGCCTTGATGGCAAGTCTTGCTCTCAATACTCCTCGGAAGGACGTCACTTGGGTCGATGCATCCCTGAAATATGTCATGGGGTTTGGAGCGGATTGCAGCCCTGAAAGTGCAGCAACCCAGGGCTGGCACCCGAGGGTTTTCTCGAATCATCAAATTCTCTCCGGACGTATTCTCGCGCGTTCGGCCATCGAGAAACGCTCAAGCATCGATCTTTTCTATAGACACGCGCTCAAACTAGGAGAGAAAATTCTCCATATCCCGCTCGATGATGCCGACGTTTGGTTTGATATCGGAACACCGGAAACCTACTTCGATTGCATAAGCAAGCTTGATCTGCGCAGCAGTGCGCATCATCACTGGACACGCTCAGTCATACACGTTGTGCTGCAGAGTGCAGATACTTTCGGACAGACTGATCACCCCAAAGTAGGCTTGCCTAGTCATGCTCAAGCAAAATTGGTCGAGCAAGATCATGCGCAGGCTTGCCTGGCCACGCTTACAACCACCCATTGGCAATGGTTGGGTCATTTGCAGGCTTTTCCAGAAGTTCTGCTGCAGCGCATTGATGATGTGATTTACAGTTTAGAAAAAAAGGAAAGCCCTGTCGGAAAGACATCGGGCCTTTTTCTCAGTGCTCAAGCAGGCTCATTTTTGAATTCGCTTCCTGCTCATGGCTCGGGGGCTCACTCGACTTATCCCCCCTCTTCCTCGGCTCGGAGAGGTTTTATCGACATCCCTCTCCCTCAGCACCTCAAGGTTCATCCACTCTGCCAGAACCCTCTCTTTATCCCGCTCAACCTTCTACTCGGGTCGTCTTCCTCAGCCTCACCGCACTCCGAAGTCCCCTTCTGGCTCCTACTCACTCCACAGCAGCAGTAAGAACTTCCACAGCCTCGTCACCTTGGTCGTCGCTCGTAGATTCGTTGTCAGCCACTTCAAGCTCTGCATCTTCATCATCTTTCAGAGCGACCTTGTTTGCTGCACGGTAGGTCAGAACCATCCCGACGCGGATACGGTCTGGATTGAGAACCTGGGGATTTTCTTTCCAGAGGACTCGCCAAGCGCTCTGAGTACCGAAGAACTTCGCGGCAATTCCGGAGAGGGTGTCGCCCTTGCTCACAGTGTAGGCCTGACGGTCGCCCTTCTCATACTTCTCCGCGAACGCTTTCGATGCTTCGGTCAGGGTGTAGTAAATCACATCTCCAGGATAAATCTTGTTGGCATCAGCGAGGCCATTCTCAGCCTGCAGTGACTTCCAACGGCCGCGTGAACCGTAGATCTTCTGTGCGATTCCGCCGAGTGTGTCGCCGCGCATCACATAGTAAGCCATCTTGGAGCCTATTTCAGGAAGCGACGTGGGACCGCTCACCACAGCCGAAGTACTATCACCTTCTTCACCTT
>JBILKQ010000172.1:0-5711 GCA_044376655.1 Silvanigrellaceae bacterium | reverse complement strand
TACCGAAATCAAACGAGTAAAGAACGCGATGAAAGAGGCGAGTCGCGTGTTTTCCAAGATTTATAAGAATGGCTTCAACCTCCGCTATTTGAACATCGGTGGCGGTATTGGTGTCGACTACGATGGTTCAAAGACAAGTTTCTATGCGAGCGCCAATTACACATTGCAGGAGTTCGCAAATGACGTGGTTTACATCGTTCAGGAGGTTTGCCAATCCGAGAATTGCCCACCACCCACAATCGTGAGCGAAAGTGGTCGTGCTGTTGCGGCATATCACGCCGTACTCGTGACCGACGTGCGCGAAGTTGAAAAAATGGGTGGCGACATTCAGGATGTTTCGCTCGACGAAACTGACCATAAATTGCTGCGCGACATGATGAATGTTTACCTGCAGATGAACAGCAAAAACTACGTTGAGTTCTATCATGACTCTATCGAGTATCGTGATGAGCTGTTCACTTTGTTTGGTCTCGGATACCTGAGCCTTGAGGCCCGGGCCAAGGCCGAAGTGATTGTGAATGAAATTGCCAACAAGGCGCTCCATTATCATGCACTCTCTGGCGTTCAGCTCGAAGAGTTTGAGGAGCTTGCTAAGAGCCGCACCAGCAAGTACCTCGCAAACTTCTCAATTTTTCAGTCGATCCCTGATTCCTGGAGTATCGAGCAGCTCTTCCCGGTGATGCCGCTGACACGCCTGAACGAACGCACCAGCAAAACTGGCGTTATCATGGATATCACCTGCGACTCAGACGGATGCCTCGATAAATTTGTCGATAAGCGTGACGTCAAGCCTTCCCTCGAGTTGCATGTCCCGCAATCGGACACGCCTTATCATATTGGTTTCTTTCTCGTTGGAGCTTATCAAGAAGCCCTGGGCAACAATCACAACCTGTTTGGCGCTGTGAACGAGCTGATTGTGCAGATCTCACCTGATGGACAAATTGAGCACATCGAAGAGGTCAAAGGCGAAGATGTGGGCGAATTGTTGCGCGTGATGAACTACACCGATGAAGGTATTCTGACGGGCTACGCGAACCAATTGAAGCAGCGCATTGAAGCCGGTAAGCTCACTGCATCCGAAGCCGACCACATCATGACCCAGGTGAAGGGCTACTTCTCCGAATATCCATATCTGCTTGTGAAGAGTAGGTTGGAGATCATCGGTTAAAGCTCTTTTGAGTTTTCAGTGGGCGGCATGCTTTTTCTCATTGAGATAAGGATGTCTCCCATGAAGATTCGCCCTAGTGCCTCTGTTGCACTCTTTGCAGTCGTTCTTTCGTCTACAACTTACGCTCAAGATACAAAGATTCTGCGTAGTCAGCTGAAAGACCAAACATCGGTCTCGCTGACAGTTTATTCCAACGGGCGCTCAATGATCCGTGAGCGCCGCAATGTAAAAATGGACAAGGGGCGTTTCGCACTTGAGTTTCAGGATGTGAGTTCGCGCATGTTTAGTGAAACTGCGCAACTTCGCAATATCAAGACACCGGATGACCTCCTCGTTCTTGAGCAGAATCTTGAATTCGATTTGCTTTCTCCCGCCAAACTTCTTGAAAAATATCTGGGTCGCAATGTTTCCGTCATCAGAACACATCCCACCAACGGTTCTGACACAAGTGAGTCTGCAGAGGTCCTTTCAACCCAGAATGGCGTTGTACTAAAAGTGAAAGACCGGATTGAAACAGGTCTGCCTGGCCGCATTGTTTTTCCCGAGGTTCCCAAAAATCTGCGCGCAGAGCCTACGCTGAGCTTGCTCGTTGAGAGTCGCAAGGGCGGTGACCAGGAACTTGAATTGAACTATTTGAGCGAAGGACTCACATGGAAGGCCGACTACATTGCTAATCTTAATGGGAATGATGACCGGCTGGAATTAACAGGTTTTGTGACGCTCACCAACCAAAGTGGAACGTCTTTCCGGAATGCCAAGCTGCAGCTGATGGCAGGTAATATTCAGACTGTACCGACCACCAGCATTTCAAAGGCAAGAAGTATGAATTACGCGGCCCAGGCTGACGCCATGGTTGCAGCTGTTGAATCCAACCAAATGCAGGGCGAGTCGTTCTTTGAGTATCATCTGTATACCTTACCGCGCCAAACGACGATTCTTTCCAACCAAAGCAAACAACTCACCCTGCTGCAGGTGCCTGAGGTGGTTGCGCGTAAAGAGATTCTCTTCGAGAGCGTGGGCCATTCTTATTACCCGGGCGACGTGGATATGGAAGAAGATGAACCAGGCGCCGGGGCTGCGGTAGACAATGTGGAGCTCGGAACACCTATTCCCGGCGGTGTGTTTATTGCTTTCGACAACAACAAAAGCTCACGCTTGGGCATGGCGTTGCCCGCAGGAATTGTGCGTGTCTATAAACGCGATAACGCATCGCTTTCGCAGTTTCTAGGCGAGGATAGGATCGCTCATGTTCCCGAAAATGAAAAAGTGCGTATCCGCCTGGGCTCATCGTTCGATGTCACCGCGCGCAAGAAACAGATAAATTTCAAAAACCTTCCGTCTGTGAAGGCCTATCAAAGAGAAATACGCGTCATTGAATTCACAAACCGCGTCACCTTCAGCAATTCCAAGGATGTTGAGCAGCCGATTATTTACAGGGAGTCGTTCCCTCGTGATTCTAAGATCCTGAAGTCCTCTCTGGAACATAAATCTCTCGGCAGAGGAAACAACGAATGGAGAACGACAGTGCCGGCGAAAGGCAAACGGGTTCTCGAGTACACTGTGCGTGCTCGGTTGAATTGATGTTGTTCGCAGTACTATCTCAAACACAATGTAGTGAGTGAAAGTGTAATGATTTTGAGTTTCTAAAAGTTTTCCTTCGTGTTCGAAACCCCTGAGCCGATACGCTCAAAAAGGTGAGTGGGATTCGGGGGGGGCATGAACAAGAATGAAAACTCCTCATATCTTGGTCTTTTGCTGCGGGTTGCTGCAGCTGTAGTGCTTGTCTCCTGTTCCCCAGGCTCGAGCAACTCAACCAGCCCAGGGCTACGACGGTCTTCGGCCCAGGCACCTTGTAAGAGCAAAACCACTCCGCAGAAGCTGGCTGGCAGTGAGCTCGAGTTAACTTCCGGTGATCTAAAACTCCGTAAGAAAGAGAGCGCAGGAGAATTTAGTTCTGGCGGTTATATTTCCATGCGGTTTTTCGGTGTTCCCTCAGGACTAGAATTGTTCAAATCTCCGATTCAAATTTCAAGTTCTAAGCCTGTTGAGTTCGGGAACCCTTCGGGAGTGATTGATGTTCTCAACATTCCCTATTGCACGGCAGCATCGCCTAACATCTCAGAGATGCGTTTAAAGGATTGTGTGAGTCGTGATGTCTGGGAAAAACTCAGTGCGAATCAATCGGCCAAAAAGAGTATTTTAGAGTCACCTTGGAATCCTAGTCCCCATTACAAGTTATGTACCGCTCGTGTTACGTTTGATACGGGTGAAGATACCCCGCAAAATCAAATTCAGCGTCTGCGCATTTGGTCTGCTGAGCATTGTTATCAGGCAGCTTATGTTACAGATGTCGTTCTCCACGTATCTCTTCCAGATAACCCCATTCTCTCAAAAATCGGAGAGTCCTATATTTCAGTCCCGCTCCATAACGTTGATGGTATCGACTACGTGAGAAAAGTAGTAGCGACGAAGGGTTTGGGTAATCAATCCGACCCGTTCCTACGCCAGAAGCTGTTTGTATTGCGCTCTCTAGATGGTCGTTCCGCGGATACTTATAAAAAAGCCCTGATAGAGGGTTGTTTAAATCAACGTATTCCCACGGGGCGCTCAGAACAGAAATTTAAGTATCTTGACTGCTTCACAACTGCAGATATTTCAACGTTCAAAGCGTCGATAAACTTGGCACGTTTGGGTGAGCAAAATTCAGTTCACCTCAGACCCAAGGAGCGGAATTTAGGCGCTGAAAATTTGCGACAGGTGCGAGGTACAGCAATATCAACTCTCGTTGCGACGAGTAGAAAGAGCCCTTCACCGGTGCAGAAGCTCGATTTTTCAAGTTCAATTCCTTTTCTTAAGAGAGTTATTAGCTTTGAGGAGATGATAACCTCGCAGATGGATGGGATTCAAGCGGCTCGTCGCGTTGAAGCAATGAAATATGAACAAGATGAGCAACGCAAGATCGCAGGTAGAGAAGTCTTTACGTCGCATCAGCAACTTGGTGCAGTGCAAAATTTTTTCAAGCGAGCTGACATAAAGATTGGTGACGCAGATTTGGACTCTCCGAGTGTGGAGACTGCAGTCAATTTACTCGCTCAATTCCGCTGCCACGAACTGCTCTTTGACCTCGACAGCCGTCCATTATTCTGTGGGTACAAAATGGCTCCTCCTGATACTGCGCAACTTGAAGAGTTCTCCGTTGGGAAAACCATTAGTGTCTCTGCTTATATTGCTAAGCGTATGCAGGTGTTTTTTCTCACTCGGCTGGGCAATAGGGCGCTTCCTGATAATCATCCTTTGAAGATTCTACCCACGGATAGCGACGCTCTTGCGAATTTGAAAATGGGCGCCTCTTGGACACGGGTGATGTTTGAAGCTGCGGTGTTGAGGAAAAATCCTTGGCCAGAGATTCCATCTGATAATTTTTTCCGGACCACGACACTTCAACTTCAAAAAGCGATGAAATCGGTGTGCCCAGCTTCTGGATTGTTGGCTCAGGCGTTTCCGGTATTTGCCAACATAAAAGCCGCCAGTGGTCAGCTTTTTGTTCGAACTCCATTGCACGATAAAGGAACGATTCTTATCTATCCAGTCATTGAAGGCGATACGACTGCTGAGCAGTTTGATATGAGTTACTGTCAGAAAGTGGAAAGTGCTCTTGGGGAAAGTAAGGATTTGATCGACCGTAACCTTGGCGGCATCAAGGAGCTATTTCCACGGTTCTCCGGTGTAGCTCTAGGGACTGATGATTCCGTTTTTACCTCACCAGCCTTTTCAGCTGAGGACGTGGCATACGAGTACATGGCGAGGCGTGTGGTTTATCGAATCGAGAGTGCATCTGAGGCGCGTGAAGTGGAGCCTGCTGATAGTGGAATGGGTTGGACCTTTATGGGTTACCCCTCTTTTGCTCTCTCCTCTCACAATGGCAATCTCACCAACGGCGCGGTGTTCCCAGATATGCCAGATATTAATACGGCCGATCCGGATGCAGCGGCTCCAGTCGATGCACAAGGCCGCCCAATTGTGGGGTGCGACGGACGCTGAGCCCGCTACCGAATTTGTCGAGCTGTCAGACATCCCGAACGGGGTGTCTATTTTTTTGACAAAAATCTGGAAACCCGAAGTCAAGAAAAATCTTAATTTTTGAACTGTTTTTTGAAAATCGGGATTGGCCCAGGGATTGCTTAGAAGCACTCGAACTCCAGCGTGCATTGAGACTGAGGGAGAGTGTTATGGTGAGAAAGAGCATTTTCAAAACGATCCTGCCCGTCGCCGTATCGGTTCTGACTACGGCAGTGTCCTGCGCTAAAAAGACAGATTCTGTCGATTCAGAGGTCTCTTGGCTTGCAAGCTCTTCGCTTTCCACAGCAGAAGTAAACAAGGCGCTGCGCTCAAAGGTTGCTTTCCGTATCAACCTTAAAACCAATCGTGCAACACTGTATAAAAACGGTGTTGCCGTTGATCAATGGAATATTGCGACTGCCGACGTCAGTGGTGCATATCATAATGGCGAAAGACAAGTGACACCTACGGGCATTTACGCGGT
>JBILKQ010000171.1:0-5741 GCA_044376655.1 Silvanigrellaceae bacterium | reverse complement strand
AGGGGTGAGGCCATGTACTTCAAGAAAATTGAGCAGTGAGACATCACTCACGCCATAGCCAATTCCTGGAAGCGGATCGACTCCGAATGCTCCCACCAGGTTGTCGTAACGTCCTCCGCCGAAGAGCGCACGTCTGTTCTCGGGATGTGTATCGTAAATTTCAAAAACAAGGCCTGTGTAGTAGTCGAAGCCACGCATGATGGAAGCGTCAAACCTGATGCACTGCGGAGGTAAGAGTGCTTCAAGGAACGAAAGTCTTTCCTGCAGAGCATCAAGATGTTGAGTTTGACTGCCCAGGAGTGAACGTACCTCTGCCAAAGGGCGGCTCATAAAGTTCTCGAGAGTCTCGATATCCTTTGCACTCAACCAGAGTTTTTCTGCTTCGGCCCGGAATGTTTCGGGTGGAAGTTTGTCTTTTTTGTCGAGAAGACGCAGCACCGGATTCTTCTGGGCCGGGTTGATATTCAGAACACCAAAGAGAAGATCATCGACAAGGCCGCGGTGGTTGATGCGAATTTCGAAATCCCCCGGGCGCGCACCAAGGCGAACAAGGAGATCGTGGCAAGTGAGCAGCACCTCGATATCTTCGTCGAGAGGGGTACCACCAAAAACGTCAACGTTGAGTTGGTCGAACTCACGCAGGCGTCCTCGCTGTGGGCGCTCATAGCGCATGCAGGTAGGGATGGAGTACCAGCGGATAGGGCGGAGCAATTCTTTCGACCGGGAAGCAACCATGCGTGCAAGCGTGGGGGTCATTTCCGGGCGTATGCCGACCTTACGGCCACCGCGATCTTCAAACGAGTAGAGCTGTTCACTGACAATTTCTTCGCTCGACTTGCTTGCGTACAATTCGAGGGGCTCGAGCAGGGGCCCGGCGTATTCTTCGTAGCCATAGCTTTCGAGTACGGCTTTGATGTTGTCGTACATCCAGCTGCGCAGGCGTTGGAGGTCAGGATGAAAGTCGCGCGTGCCCCGGTAGCCCTGGGTTGAGAGGGTGTGGCTTTCCTTGGCTTTTGCGGATTCTTGACTCATGGCGGAACTCCAGAGGCGGGCAGACATTTGAACCCGCCGAAACTAGTCAAAAGGTGCGGTATGTGTCAATTTTTGGCTCCGTCTGGACCACATTCGACAGCTGGGATATAGCCCCAACGGGGTGCCCCCAGAGGTGGTGTGCCTGAAGAGTCATTGAGGCCCTTGAATGAACGAATTTTTTCAACGCTGGAATCTTGATCCGCTCAAACTGCCCCGCCATGTCGGCATCATCATGGATGGCAATGGCCGCTGGGCGACAGGGCGTCGATTGCCGCGTGTTGCTGGACACCGCAAGGGTGTTGAACGGGTCAATGAGGTGACCGAGTTTGCGGCCCAATGCGGTCTGCAGGCTCTCACACTTTACGCGTTTTCCG
Organism: Silvanigrellaceae bacterium; assembly: GCA_044376655.1. Classification (GTDB taxonomy): domain Bacteria; phylum Bdellovibrionota_B; class Oligoflexia; order Silvanigrellales; family Silvanigrellaceae; genus RFOM01. The sequence continues at coordinate 4,335 of JBILKQ010000171.1, read as the reverse complement.
ATGAAAACTGGCGCCGTCCTGAAGAGGAAGTCAGCGCCCTGATGAGCCTGTTGCGTTGGTATCTCAAGTCCGAGCGCAACAAGATCCTCAACAACAACATTCGTTTTCGTCTGATTGGCGATCGCGGTAAGCTCTCGAGCGATATTCTAGCCATGGCGTCTGCCCTAGAAGAGGAGAGTGCTGCGAATACCGGCATGACCCTCTGCATTGCTCTGAGTTATGGAAGCCGCGGCGAAATTCTTCGCGCTGTGCGCCGTGTTCTTGAAAAAATTGAAGCGCATGAGCTTTACCCTGATGATCTCGATGAGCAGACTTTCGAGGAAAATCTCGATACCCACGGCTTGCCGAGCGTCGATATGGTCATCCGTACAAGTGGAGAGCAGCGCATCAGTAATTTCCTGCTTTGGCAGTCTGCATATGCAGAATATTTTTTTGAGTCCGCACCTTGGCCCGACTTCACCTCCGAGATTTTTGCCTCGCTTTTGAGGAGCTTCTCCGATCGCGAACGCCGCTTTGGACGCACACCCGAGCAAGTTCAGCAGCGTGTTCAGGCTGAGATGCCTCGCAGGGCCTCACCAGTGCGTCTCACCAATGTTAAGGGCTCCTAAGAATGAGCGATATTCTTTCTTGGTTCCTCACCAACCCGTTTGTCGCTTTTATCGCACTTGTGGGCATTGTGGTGTTCGTTCATGAACTTGGCCATTACCTGGCCGGTGTTTGGATGAACATTGCCATTGAGGAGTTCAGCCTCGGGTTTGGCCCCACCGCGTGGTCTTTCAAAAAGGGCCGCACCGAGTACAAAATCTGCTGGCTTCCGCTCGGAGGCTATGTCCGCTTTTTTGGGCAGGAGACTGGTGAAATCACTCCGCCTGAACTCGAGGGCAGGGCGCTGAACACCGCTCCGGTTTATAAGAGGGCTATTATTTCGGCTGCGGGGCCATTCGCGAATTTTATTCTGAGCCTGGTTGTCATGATTGCGCTCTCAAAGGTTGGTTTGCCCAAGCCTGCACCAGTGGTCAGCGTCATGCCCGAAGGTGTTGCTCGTAAAGCCGGTCTCCAGACAGGCGACAAAATTCTCGCCATTGCCGGAGAAAAGGTTGAATCTTGGGCAGATATCAATCGTTTGGTTTCGTCTCGTCCTGAAAAAAGCACAGTTTTTGAAGTGGAGCGCGGCTCTGCTCGTATGACTTTCGAAATGACGCCGGCTCGTGAAATGAGCGAAACGCTTTTTGGCGAGCCTATTCCTGTGGGGCGCATTGGGGTTTCGCAGTTTTTCGAAACAGCACGCGTTGTTCTTGCCCCGCAAGATTCCACCCTGCGTCGTGCGGGGCTTCAGAACGCCGACAAAATCCTCGAGGTCAACGGTAAAAAGGTCAGCGCGTTGCATGATGTCGAACAGGCGGTTGCCGTGGGCCCAGTCTCACTGTTGGTTGAGCGCATGGCTAAACCCGCGGAAGAACTTTTGCAGGCCAATGCCAAAGACAACCTGCTCGGCTCCACTCAAACGCTGACCCTCACAACCGATGCTGCCATTGGTGCAGAGGAATGGGCGCAGACAGTGCGCTCAACCGACATGACAATAAAAAGCTTTGAGTCTTTGAACAAAGGCGACCGAAAAATTCCTGCGCAGGACGCATGGAAAACTTGCGGCCTCAAACCAGGCGACACGATTTTCTCGTGGAGCGGTTATCCCAACCTTCAAGGTCCGGTCGATCTTTCCTACAATTTGCACAAGCTGGTGCGTCCCGACGACACAGGGGCCGTTGCGTTGCTTTGGCAAGTGGTCAATCTGAGCGACAACCAAATGCGCTCACTTGAGTGCAAGATCCCGCGTCGTCTCGTTCTCGACGCACTTGGGCGCAACCAATGGTCAATCGATCTGCCAGTGAGTTTTGTTTCGCGTGGTGTTGCGGTGGCGCCGGTAACCATCCGCAGCGAATCATTTGTTGATTCCGTCAAAGACGGTGCAGCAGCAACCTGGCAGCAGTCGACAACCATTCTCACTGCCCTCAAGAAACTTTTTTCGGGTGATGTTCCTCTCTCTAATCTTGGTGGACCGATTGCGATTGCCCGCGTTGCCGGTGATGCCGCGGAAGGCGGACTGCTTTTGTTTGTGCTCACGATCTCTTGGATGAGCTTGAACATTGGTCTGTTCAATCTTTTGCCGCTTCCTGCGCTCGACGGTGGTCATTTGATTCTTCAGGCTGTTGAGGCCGCCTACGGCAGACCACTGCCTCTGGGTGTGCAGTTAGCTGTACAGCGCATCGGTGTTGCATTGCTCCTCGGGCTCATTGTCCTGGTATTCTTCAATGACATCCTCCGTCTTTTCCGCTCCTGAGGCTGCGATGTACGCTGTTTTGGTCTGCACCCATAAACGCGGTGTTGGTCTGGCGGTCGTACCCGATCCCGCACATCTCATGGAAATACAGATTTACGCTGACCTTCTTCACGGCAAGGCAGAACAACAGCCGGCGCTTGCTCTTCTTTCCAACACTCAAGCTCGCGCACGTTTTTTTGCTGACGGGAGAGTTTGCTTTGCGACCTCCGATGGCCTGACCGCTGAAAATCTTTCACACCTTTACGCGCAGGCGTTGCAAATGCTCGGTCTGCAAGATTCATCCGTGAACACTCTCGCCGTTGCAGTTGGACCCGGTTCTTTCACTGGACTGCGCCTGGGATGTGCGTTTGCAAATGGTCTGCACTTTGGACGTTCCCGTAGGCTTTTTGCTGTGCACGGCGTTGCGCCAGACACTTCAGATGATAGCTTCGCGTCTGTTGAGCCGGAATCTTTTTGGGGAACGCCGTCGAAGGATTCTGACGATCCATTTGCGACCCAAGTGAGCTTTGGTGACTTGTATTCCCTGCTCAGGTTGTGGGGGCAAGGGTCTGCCAAGCTTGTGGATGTGCTCGAGCCACACTATGGTCGTGAGCCGACCCCCGTTTTGAAGTTGAAACAGCAGGAAGGAAACTCATAGTCATGACTGGAGGAGTGACACCTGTGGCAAATATTCATGAACTTTCACCGCGCCGCCGCGGCATGAAGGCAAGCATTTATCTGCTTCCGAACATGATTACTGCAGCATCTTTGTTTTTTGGTTTCCTGAGCATGAAATTTGCTCTTGAAGGACGCCTCCCGAATGCCCATTCGGAGTCATTTTTGTATGCAGCATACGCGATTCTTGCGGCAGCTGTGTGCGATGGTCTCGATGGCAGCATTGCGCGTCTGACACGCACGCAAAGTGCTTTTGGTGTTCAGCTCGACTCTCTCTGCGACGTTGTTTCTTTTGGCATTGTCCCTGCCTTCGTGATTTTCAACTACGCACTTCACACATCCTCGAGAATTGGATTTGCTGCATGCTTTATTTACGCTCTCTGCGGTGCGCTGCGGCTTGCGCGTTTTAACGTGCAAAGCTCTGTCGGCAAAGCGGGAGGTAATTTCACCGGAATCCCGATTCCCATGGCTGCAATGCCTCTGTGTGCCTTCATCATGTCCCAATACGAGTTTGCCGGTTGGACTTTGGAGAACGGCTACAGCCCTTGGGCTGTGAATCTGGCACAAACATTCCTCCAGCCCGGCTTCCGCAATATGTTTCTCATCTGTCTGATGTTCGCTTTAGCCTTCGGTATGATAAGCACATTTGAGTACATCAGTACTAAGAACCTAAAACTTCCGCGTAAGCGTCCGTTCCGTTTTTTGTCGATTCTTCTGATGTTCACCGTCCTGCTCTTCACGCTCGAGTTCACCGTCACGCTTTCGCTCTTGCTTATCTTGTATTGCCTCCATGGCCCAGTGATGTGGTTGTTCTTCAAACGTGACCGCACGGCTGATGAAGAAGATCTTTTTGTTGCGGGCGATGGAGATGACGACGAGGAGGAAACGCACATATGAGATCTTTGACCATAGGAATTGTTGGAGCCACTGGCGTTGTTGGACAAACCGCACTCGATATTTTGGGGGACGGCTCTCTCGCGTTGCAAATAAAAGAGGTCAGGGCGTTCGCCTCGGCAGCATCGGTAGGCAAGAGGCTCAGTTGGGGAAGCCGCTCGGTTACCGTTGAGCCCACCGAACTCGACGCACTGGCGCAGTGTGATGCTGTGTTGTTTGCTTCGGAAGCTGATATCTCGAAGCGTTTTATTCCTGAGCTAACATCGCGTGGAGTCTTGTGTGTCGATAAGTCTTCGGCCTTTCGAGAGGACTCTGCAGTACCTTTGGTTGTGCCTGAGGTGAATGGCAAGCTTTTGAGTTCTACTGCGCTCAAGAAGCGTCCGCTTGTTGCCAACCCCAACTGCTGCACCACGCCTTTGGTGATGGTACTTGATCTGCTTCGGCGTGAG
>JBILKQ010000170.1:0-5786 GCA_044376655.1 Silvanigrellaceae bacterium | reverse complement strand
AGCATCTCCGGGAAATAATGGCGGTCAGTATCCACTCCCTTGTGCCATTGTATTCTATCGATGCTGTAAGCATCCTTTTGCGCGTTCTCGGCTATTGTTCGTAGGTCGGGCAAAGTCATAATGTTTCCTTGCTCTCCACACTTATCTGGCGGTCTTTCGGAATAAAACCCTGACGTCCAAAGTCTTTTTTTTAAATACGGTCTTTAGTCTAAAGTTTTCAGTGAATTGCCCGAAAACCCGAGGGTTCATTCGTGCCAACGGAGGGATTGTGCCTTCTCCGAACGGAAACTGTTCCATCAGGGTACTGCAGCGTATTGAATCGCACCCGGAGAAGCTCGCTCTGTGGTCGGTGCATGATGGAATTGTGAGTTTTCGAGAAGTGGGTGAGAGGGCCGCAGCGAGGCAAAAAGCCGCACTTGAGTTGGGACTTCAGGCTGGTGATACGGCCTTGGTGATGGCTTTGCCTGGCGCTGAGTTGTACGTGACCCTGGTTGCCCTGTTGGGCTTGGGTGTTGGCGTCGTTTTTGTTGAGCCCTGGATGCCCCCACAACACATCGAGCACGTGCTCAAGCTTGTGAATGTGAAGGCAGCATTTTTCGACCGGTTTGGAATGTTTTGGCGCCTCAGAAACGCTTCTTTACGTTCTCTGAGAGCGATCTATTTGGGTCATCAAAGACCCGATACCGGAAATGCTGCGTCTTTGTTTCATGCTGCTGAGATCCCCGCTCATTTGCCCGCGACTATTTCATTCACCACGGGGACAACCGGCGTACCCAAGGGGGTTGTGCGCAGCCACGCATATTTGTGGGAGCTGCATGAAATTCTTGAAAAGTACGGCGGGGACAAGGAACTTGATGGCCCCGACCTGGCAGTTTTTCCGAACCTCGCTCTGTACCATTTGGGAACAGGGCGAGGCTCACTCCTCGTTCCATCGAATTGGTCAATAAGCGCGCTCAGCCACATTGAAACGCTCGACAAATCTATTTGGCCACAATCACTTTCGTGTGGGCCGGCTTTCTTGCGACATGTTCTCGACCACAATAAAGCTTTTGCGTCGCTCAAGAGTGTAAATGTGGGTGGTGCACTGATTGAGTGTGAGCTGCTGGAAAGGTCACTCAAAGCTTTGCCACGGTCCACGGTTCGTCAGATCTATGGAGGCACCGAGGTTGAACCCGTGGCGTTTGTTGACGCACGCATTTCTCTTGAAAACGCTCGCCGCAAGGGCTTCATGCATGCTCTCAACGTAGGGAACCCGATCTCAGAGTTAAAGCTGCGTTTCACCGAGGACTCGGTGTTATGGGTCTCAGGTGTGAACGTGTGCCCCGAGTACATCGGTAACACGCGTGAGAGCATGTTGAATAAAATGCGCGATGGCGAAAATGTACTTTGGCATTGTATGGGCGACAGAATGTTCCTCGATGGAGATGGCCTCTGGTACATGGGTCGCCAAGGTCAGGCACTCGATGATTTTATTTTTGAGCAAAAAATATACGCACGCCTCGGTCATACTCGAGCATTTTTACACCGCGACAACATTGGCAATGCGATTTTTGTTGCTGACGACGATGCGCATCAGGTCGAGAAAGTGGCAACTGATCTGCTCGGAGAAAAACCAGTTGTGATGACTTCGGTACTGAGTCGAGATCGTCGCCACAGATCCCGAATCGATCGTCGTGCTACCTGGGAGAAGGGGTTGAGGATGCTTCGATGGTGGATGTATTTGAAGGAACGAAGTCCTTTGCTTGTTCTCATTTTTCTTGCTCTCGGGCCTGTTGTTAGCGGCTATTTGCTCACGCTTGGGCGTGGGTTGTGCGCACCGCAGAGCACTTGTCCCACGTGGGGAACGATCTTTTTGCATGGCATGCTTGCTGTGCTTGCTTCGGTGATGTTCATGATTGCGGCACGTATGATGGATGAGCTTAAGGATTATGAGAAAGATAAGCTCGCAAATCCATCCCGTCCTTTGCCGCGTGGGCTTGTTTCTCTCGCCGAAATGAGTTCGGGAATCCGGATTGTGATGGCAGTGCTCATCGCTCTCTCGGTTGCAATGTTCTTTGCTGTTTCCCCTCTGGCAGGTTGGCTCTTTTTGGCTTCATCTTTGTATTTATGGCTTATGTACAAAGAGTTTTATGTTGGGCAGCAGCTTGCTCATTTTCCGCTGTTCTATGCTCTCTCGCATCAGATTGTTGGGATACCCCTCTACCTTTTTGGTGTCACCTTGTTCTGGCCCGAGTTTGTTAACACGAAACTGGCCTGGTTATTCGTGGCGGTGAATGTCTGTGCGTCTCTCTCCTATGAGTTCGCGCGGAAGCTCAAAGCAGATGCACATCCAGCAGCCAAGACTTATCGGCAAATTTATGGTCTATCTCGCGCGTCTTTGATTGCGCTGCTCTTTCAGGCCATTGCATTAGTTGTTACCTTTCTGGCGCGCACTGAACTTCCAGCCATTGTTGTTTTGGCGCTTTTCCAGATTCCAACCTGCGCAGTGGTTTTGTTACATTCTTTGCGTGATGGTTTGCACAAGCCATCGGAAGGGCTTGCAGCACTTTCCGTTCTTGCATCGGCATGGGCGGGAGTTCTTGCGCTTTTGAAATTTTGAAATGGGAGTGCAGCACATGACAGAGACCGGCACGCGCTATGTGTTGACATCCCGCACGAGGCCCGAAGAGGTCAAGCGGCTTGGCGGTGGGAAGGCTTATAATTTGGCGCGTTTGTCGCAGTCGAATTTTCCAGTTCCTGAGTGGATTTGCTTAGGAGTCGAAGCTTTCGACCGTTTTCTCACGCAGAATCGATTGAAGAAGGAACTTCACTCTGAGGATCAGAATTTCACTGACCTCGAAAAGGCTGTTGAGGAGCTCTTCTTGTCGCAGCTTATTCCGCTGGATGTTCGTGAGGAGCTTGTGGCAGAGCTCGAACGTCATGGTCTTATCGGTGGCTTTGTTGCCGTGCGCTCGAGTGGCCTAGACGAAGACTCGGCAGAGAATTCGTTTGCAGGTCAGTTCTCGACCTTCCTTTTCCAGAAGGGGCCTGAGCAGATTTTGAAGAGTGTTTTGCGCTGTTGGGCTTCGGGTTGGTCGGCCCGAGCGTTGTCGTATCGCAAGGAGAGAAATCTACCCCTCAGCGGTATCAAGGTTGGTGTTGTCATTCAACGCATGGTGGATGCTGAGGTTGCTGGAGTGTCGTTTTCTCGTAATGCAGTCGATCCCAACGACCGCGACAATCTCCTGGTCAGTAGTGTCTGGGGGCAGGGTGAGGGCTTGGTCAGTGGTCTTCTTCCTGCTGATGAGTTCAAAGTCCAGAGGCGCACATTCGAGTTCAAGGAAGAGATCGTAGCCAAGCCCAAGGCCTTGCGCAGTGATCCACTGGGAGGTTTGCGGGAGATTTCGGTTCTGCCTGAGCTCATCAACAGGCCGAGTCTTTCACCGAGCGAACTCAAGAGCATCTCCAAGCTGGTTCTTGATGTGGAGAAACGCTTTGCACAGCCTCAGGATATTGAATGGGCAATTTCCTCAGGGCAGATTTATCTTCTCCAGGCACGTCCCATTACAACGCTGCCTCCCGATGCTCTTTTCGATGATAAATGTGCCGGCGGAGATTATATTCTTTGGGACAATTCAAACATCATTGAAAGTTTCTGTGGTGTAACCACACCACTGACGTTTAGCCATGTGAGCCGTTGTTATCAGGAGGTCTATTATCAGTTTTGTCGATTGATGTTAGTGCCAGAAAAAGTGATTGCTCAGAACGAGGCAACGTTTAGGAACATGTTGGGCCTGGTTCGTGGTCGAGTTTATTACAATCTCGCCAACTGGTATCGACTTCTCTATCTTTTTCCCGGCACGGCACAGAGCAAGTCCTTCATGGAAACCATGATGGGAGTAAGACAAAACCTGAAGCCTGAAATTGCCACGCTTTTCGATTTTACAAGCAATCCCGTTAAATACTCTGGCTTCGCTCGTCTGCGTTTGTTGGTTTCTGTCGTCTATCGTCTGCTTTTTATCCGTGGCCTCGTTCGGGAATTTGAGCAACGGGTTGATGCCATTGTTGCCGAGGGTCGGCACACCAACTTTGCCCGCATGTCTCTTCAGGAGCAGGTTAACTATTACCATTCACTTACAGAGCGTGTCTTGAAGCATTGGCAAGCGCCGATTGTCAACGATACCCGCTGCATGGTCTTTTTCGGTTTGCTCAAAACCCTCACAACACGCTGGCTTGCCGCAGACGCTGATTCAGCGACATTGCAGAATGACCTTTTGTGTGGGCAGGGTGATCTCGAAAGTACAGAGCCGACGCGCATGTTGATGAGGATCGCCAGGGAGATTGATAACGGCCCTGAGAACCGACGCAGCTGGTTTCTCTCGAGGTCTGCGCAGCAGGCTTGGCAAGAGATGTTTGAACATGGTGTATTTCCCGAGCTCTACCTCAAGTTTAAAGAGTTTCTCGATCTCTATGGCTTCCGATGTGTCAACGAGTTGAAACTCGAAGAGCCAGATCTCCACGATGATCCCAGCTTTGCTCTCGAGGCTGTGGGAAGTTACGTGCGCATGAAGAGTTACTCGGTTGAAGAGATGGAGGCGCGGGAGAGAGAGATCCGCAGCAAGGCAGAAGCTGTTGCATCAGAGAAGCTGGGAGGCATCTTTGGCTTTCTGAAGCGACCGATCTTTGGCTTCGTTTTGAAGCATGCGCGAAGTGCAGTTCGCGATCGAGAGAACCTCCGCTTCGACAGAACCAAGACTTTCGGGATTGTGCGTCATCTCTTTCGTGGTTTCGGAAAGAACCTTCATGCCCTGGGTGCGCTCGATTCGCCTCAGGATGTTTTCTATCTCAACATCGAAGAAATCATCTCTTACGTTGAGGGTCGTTCTTCGAGCTTGCAGCTGAGAAGCCTCTCGCAGGTGCGCAAGTCGGAATACGAAGAATTCCGTAAAACACCTCCACCTCCTGATCGCTTTACCACTCGCGGAGCAGCCGGAGCATCCTTTGTGTGGCCGGAGATCCTTGCAGGCAGCGATCTCCTAGCCCAGGACCTTCCGACGTCCACAGATCCCAACGTCCTTCTGGGCACAGCCTGCTGTCCTGGTGTGGTTGAGGGGGTTGTGCGCGTGGTGCACAGTATGGCTGATGCTCAAGGACTCAATGGTGAGATTTTGGTCACCGAACGCACCGATCCGGGCTGGGTCCCACTTTATCCTGCCTGCAGTGGGTTATTGATTGAGCGAGGCAGTCTGCTGTCCCACTCCGCCGTTGTGGCCCGTGAACTTGGTCTGCCCACTATTGTGGGAATTCGTGGTGGACTGGTGAGCCGGCTGAAGACCGGGATGCGTGTACAAATGGATGCTGCGCGCGGGGAGGTGCGTATTCTTTCCGAGGCGGGCTCCGTATCCGATTGAGAATGAAGAGCAAGAGGAGTGTCCATGGAACAGCTCTTTCAAGGAAAGTCGGTATCACTTTCTTACATGATGGATGACGTGCGGGTGGATGCGATCAAGGAACTCAATTTTGAGATTCAGGCTTGCAAGTTCACGTGTCTTGCAGGTGCCTCGGGTTCTGGCAAGTCGTCGCTGTTGAATCTTCTTGGTTTCATTGAGCCGCTGCAGCGGGGAGAAATGCGATACCGAGGAAAATCTGCTGTTGAGTTTTCTGAAATGGAGCTCAATCGAATTCGGCGTTTTGAAATTGGTTTTGTCTTTCAAAGTTTTTTTCTCATTGATGTTCTGACCGCCGAGGAGAATGTCGAATATTTTTTGGTGCGACAGGGGATTCCTGAGGAGAACAGGAAAGCCTTG
>JBILKQ010000169.1:0-5789 GCA_044376655.1 Silvanigrellaceae bacterium | reverse complement strand
CGCATCTCCGGGCCCAGGCACGGACTGACACCGGGAAACTTGTGAAATGGAAAGACGGGTGCTTTCACAGAAAAATGAGTGGGCACTGCATCCGCGCGCCCGAGGGTCAATGAAGAAAGAGGAACACCCAAGGCAACAAGCGCCCCCCACTGTGCCAGTGGAACCCCGGTGGCTTTTGAAACAAATGGAACACTGCGAGAGCTGCGAGGATTGACCTCAATCACATAAAGTGTTTCGTCCTGCCGAGCCAACTGCACATTGAGCAGCCCGCGCACGCCAAGCTTCAGAGCCATCTCCGAGCACACATGCCGAATCTCTGCTTGAGCCTGTGCATTGGTGCGCAGACAGGGAATGATACTGACTGAATCACCCGAATGAATGCCAGCCTCTTCAACATGCTCCATGATGGCTGGAATAAATACATCTTGCCCATCACAAACCAGGTCAACATCATACTCGAGAGCACCCTCGAGGTATCTGTCGAGCAGCACTGGCTTTCCGTGGGAAACCTCAATTGCCGCATCGAGCGCCTCGCAGAGCTCCTTTTGACTGCGGACAATGCGCATGGCTTGCCCACCCAAAACATAAGAGGGACGCACAAGGAGAGGAAAACCCAGGTTGTGCGCCTTTTCAATGCAATCATTACGAGTCGTCCCGCTTGCCCAAGCAGGCACCCGGACACCCGACCGAGCGACAAAATCTCCGAATGCCATTCGGTTCTCGGCAAGCTCAATCACATCCTGTGGCGTCCCAAGAATTCGAAAACCTGCCTTTAGGAGTGCTGGACCGAGCTTAAGCGGACTTTGCCCCCCAAATTGGATAAAAACTCCTTCGGGCTGTTCGGCGCGCAGAATATCGAGGACATCTTCTTCATGCAGAGCTTCAACAAAAAGTTTGTCGCTGACACGGTGATCAGTGCTAACAGTTTCGGGATTGCAGTTGATGAGGATAACCTCATATCCGAGCGACTGAGCTGCGCGCGCGGCATGAACGCAGGAGTAGTCGAATTCAACCCCCTGACCGATGCGATTTGGGCCACTCCCGAGAATCACAATCTTCTTTTTTGTCGATGGTGTGTTGTCGTCGTGCAGATCCCAAGTCTTGTAGAAATAGGGAGTCAAGGCTGCGAATTCTGCTGCACATGAGTCGACCATTTTGAAGGTCGGTTTCATTCCGTGGCTAGAGAGCATCCCTTGAACTACAGCAATATCAACCCCTGAAAGCTTTGCGATGGTCGCATTAGTGAAGCCATCTTGCTTTGCCTTTCGGAGTAGCGTTGGATTCAGCGGTTCTTCCGACAAACGCTGCTCAAGCTGAAAAAGCTCAAGCAATTGGTAGAGAAACCATTTTGAAATTCCAGTTTGGATATGGAGTGTTTCGACCGAAGATCCTGCTCTCAATGCTGATTTAATCGCTGGAAAAAGAAGAGGCGTTGGAGAGGAAAATTGCGCTTTGCAATCGATTCCCTCAGGTAAATCTGGCCACCCCTCATATCCCAATTCAAGCGAGCGCCAAGCCTTTTGAAAGGCATCACGAAAGGTACGTCCAAAGGACAATACTTCACCCACAGATTTCATTTGAACACCCAGCGTCTGCGATGCGCCTGGGTATTTTTTGAAATCCCAACGAGGAATCTTGACCACAACGTAATCGATGGACGGTTCAAAAGCTGCAGAAGTTTTCCCGGTGATCTCGTTCCTCAGCTCAGCCAGCGATAAACCCGCAGCCAATTTGGCTGCGAGACGTGCAATCGGATAGCCCGTGGCCTTCGAGACAAGCGCAGAGCTGCGCGAAACCCTTGGGTTCATCTCGACCACCACTATTTTCCCCGTGGTCGGATGAATCGCAAACTGAATGTTTGCACCGCCCGTTTCCATGCCAACACGCTCGAAGATCCTTTTGGCCTGATTGCGCAGCTGCTGATATTCGCGATCGGTGAGGGTCATGCAAGGTGCGCAGGTGATGCTGTCGCCCGTGTGCACACCCATCGGATTAATATTTTCAACACCACAAACAACAACAAAAGTTCCGGCAGAATCGCGCATAACCTCAAGCTCATATTCCTTCCAACCAACGATTGACTCCTCAACAACAACCTCTGCCTTGATGTTGGGAAGGAAAACACGCTCAAGAAGTGCATTGAATTCGGCGTGAGAGTGCACCACACCTCCCCCCGCTCCCCCCAAAGTAAATGATGAACGCACCACGAGGGGAAATGAAAGCTGTTGTGCAATCGTCCGAGCTTGCGCTGCACTCGAGGCAACATCACCTCGAATGACCTCGTACCCGAGTTCCAGCAACATATTCCTGAATGCTCGCCGGTCTTCAGTGAGAATCACCGTTTCAGGACGCACTCCCAAGGCGCGTACATTCAGACGCTCAAGATGCCCATGCGCATCGAGCTCTAAAAACAAATTGAGAGCGACCTGTCCTCCCATGGTTGGCAGCAGAGCACAGGGCCTTTCCAGTTCCAGAATGGAAACCACACTCTCAAGCGTGAGTGGTTCAATGTAAACCCGATCTGCTGTGGAGGAGTCGGTCATGATGGTGGCCGGATTGGAGTTCACCAACACAACTTCATAACCCAGCTCACGCAACGCAACACAAGCCTGCGTTCCCGAGTAGTCGAACTCACATCCCTGACCAATCTGAATGGGACCTGAACCAAGTACGAGAACCTTTTTAACGTCAGTGCGTATGGGCATGGCTATGCTCCTTTAGCATGTGCAGAAAGACTTGAAATAAGGCCTTGGCATCTTCAGGACCAGGATTGCATTCTGGATGAAACTGCACAGAGAAAATCGGGTAGTGACGATGCAGCATTCCAGCGACCGTAGAATCGTTCATATGACGATGGGTGACTATGAAACTCTCCGCAACAGATGATTCAATCACGTGAAAGTTGTGATTTTGTGAGGTCATCATCACTGAGCCTGCCGGTATACCGGGCAAGCCAATAAGACTGACAACAGGATGATTCACTGCATGATGACCGAAATCGAGCTTGGAAGTTTCGCCACCAAAAGCCAAAGCAATCAACTGATGCCCCAAGCAGATACCGAAGGTGGGAAGCCGAGTTGAAAAGGCTCTGATGAGCTCAAGCACACCTGAGTTCTCTGCAAGCTGGCGTGGGCATCCAGGCCCGTTACCAAAAAAAAGGCCATCCGGACGGATGGCCTCAATTTCGGCAACGCGAGCATCTGGGCCCACAACGTGAAGTTCAAGCCCCAGTGCCTCAAGCTCATCAAAAATCCCGCGCTTCATACCACAATCAATCGCAACGACTCGAAACGCATTTTGGTTGACACGTTTGCCTGCTGTGCGACCTTTCTGCCAAGAAAAAGACCTCGTCTGTGAAACGAGGTCTCGCAGGGAGATATCGGCGCTTCGCAGAAGTTTTTGTTGAAGCGAAGTAGGGTCGAAATCAGAGGTCGATACTATAGCCTTCATGGCGCCTCGCTGCCGCAGACGCTGCGCCAGAAAACGGGTGTCGACTCCCGCGAGGGCACACTTCCCAGAGGCTTTCAGGTATTCCTCGAGAGAGCTGCGTGCGCGCCAGTTATCGTAGTGGAATGAAAAATCACGGCAAATAAATCCTTCAGCACTCAGCGTGCGCGACTCGGAATCGAAACCAGTTATGCCGGTGTTTCCGAGGTGACTTGTTGTAAAAAGGACGAACTGGCCTGCGTAAGAGGGATCTGTAAGAACCTCCTCGTACCCGCACATCGCCGTGTTGAATACGACTTCGGCCACAGTCTCACACGCGGCACCCAGCGCTTCACCTTCAAGAAAAGTTCCATCGGCCATCAGAAAGCTTGCACGCACCCTGCTTCACCTCGCGCTGAAAATTAAATTGCATGAAGCTAGATACCTCACTTTCAAAAAGTCAACTTCATGTGAGCACTGACCCACGCAGAGCAGCAAAAATGAAGATCATCGATCTTGTGCCTCGAGCTCAGGAGCATGCGATTGAGTGTGGGGGAGACATTCACAGCTCTGGGTCGATACAAGCGCCCCAAAAGCTCCAAAATCAGCACAGAAAAACTTAATATTTTTGTGCTTATGGCTATAAATCCGAAAAGTTATCTACAACCTCTAAAGATGGCCCTAGAAATTCCGAAAAGTACGCAGTTAACGCGACTGCCAGGCCTGTTGTCGGGGGAATTCATGAAAAAGGGACTCCATTTGCTTCCACTTTTGCTGCTTGGTTGCTCCGGTGATTTGCCAGAAGCAGCATTGAAGGCCAAGCGGGAAGCAGAATTATCAGCAAAGAGCGACAGCGGCCTGTCTTTGGAGGCCCAGCGGCAAAAGAAATTCAGCGAGCTGCAAACCCTCAGAGCAGAAAATGACACCATGTGTTTGCGTGTTCAGAAGCAACGCGTGGAGTGTCCGCTTTCCGTTCCACTCGTTCCTGGAGACAGCGAGAAAGTGCTCGGCTGTGTCTCCGGGGTTGCAGACGGAGCTACGGTTGCATCCGAATTCAAACTCGATGTGCAGCCTCCCTCGGGAACTAAAATTTACCTGAGCATCAAGGGCGGAACCTGGCGCACACAGGAGGTCGGTGCTGGTACCGGGCAGAAGTTGATTTGGGGACCAAAATCGCCCGACAGCTGCAACCCCAATTTGCGCGTGAATCCGGCGAACATCCAAGCCAAGTTACGCTCACCCAAACTGCTCGAGCTCTCCGACCTGGAAGTGGTAGTGGTTCCCGACGACAAGAGCCAGTGCTACTCCACGCGCAATCGACTCAACGATTTCGGTGCATTTGAACTGTCTGTAAACGGCGAGGTGGTTTTCAGAAGACCCGATCTGAGCTTCAGATCGGGAAGTTATTCGGTCAGCTTGGCTGCACTCGACAAATACCTTAACAATCCGAAGTGCATCGTTCCCGTAAGTGAACTTGAAGCTCTCTTTGCCGAAGCAAAAACCAATGTGGCTGCTCCAAAGGCATCGCCAGATGCCCTTGCCAAGGCTGAAGACGAGCATGCACGTGAAACCGCACGCAACCAAAGCCTACGTCTTGAACTCACAGGCCAGGAAAAACTCGGATGCTGGGCCTTTGCCAAGATTGAAAAACTTGAGGTTAAAATCGATGGCGCAGCTGTTGCACGTGCCTCACTGGGTAACGGCGGACAGCTCAAGAACGAGGGTAATTCCAAAGGATATAACTTTTATTTTGGTCGCGGCCTCACCCACGCGATTTCAGAAGAAAATGGTGTCTTCAAACCCGGTGGTGGATTTGTTACCAATGCTTTCTCTGACAAAGAAATTCAGGAGCTGAACTTTCTGCGCATTACCCGCGAAGGGACTTCGTATGACAACGAAGAGTACACCTACTCGTATGGCTGTGGCTTTTTGGGCTTGGGGACCTGCACGGGCCGTAGCTATCGCCGCTATGAAACCAACCGTAGAAGTATTTCTTCCATCAAGATTCTTGTGAACGACCAGCTACTCTACGAGAACAACAATGTTGGCTTCACCTTCAGCCGCGAAAAGAGGGAGTGGCCTCCTAATGGCAAGGTTGAGAAGATTCAAGACAATCCCAAGTTCCGCGACCTGATGCGGAGCACGAGCTGCCCTGCAGGTTAATGCAACCTGCCGAGCATTTTGGGCTCAGTGAGGCGATGAAAGGGAGAGGTCGATGCAAAAAGGTTTGCTTTGCTTGATTGGATTTGGGTTTTCTGTGCTGGGTGCATGCGCTCAGAGCACACAGTTCAAGTCGTCGAACGACCCATCCGCAGAAGTGAAATTGAAATCGGCTGGGATGAACACCAGCGCCGATGGCAAGG
>JBILKQ010000168.1:0-5799 GCA_044376655.1 Silvanigrellaceae bacterium | reverse complement strand
CGCCTCTTGGGTTGCAGATGGTTACGGTGCAATCAGCGCCGCGAGAAGCATCCTACTGTCCATATACGTAGCGATACTTGTCGTCTCGATAGGAATGCTGATCAAACGGGAGCCAATGTTCGTCGCGCCGTTGCTGCTGGTTCAGGTTGACTACACCATGAGCGTCGATGAAGTGCGAGCCGCATCTCGTGGCGGATACAGATTTGAAGGAATTGCATTTTATTCAAAGCCTTCAGTAAACAGTGTTCATCGCTTATATAATCCAAGCAATGGACAGCATTTTTACTCAGCTAGTGTTCCAGAGGTAAATTATGTCAAAGAGAGATTAGGATATAATTATGAGGGAATTGCCTTCACGGCGCAATGTATTGGTAGCTGTGAGACCAAAAACTCCATCAACGTGCATCGCTTTAAAAAACCACTCGGTCATTTTTGGTCTACGTCGGGGAACTGATTGGCGGATTTTTAACAAAAAGAACATCGCGCGCACGATGAGATAAAGTTGCCCCGTCTGAATTCAGACGGGCTCATTTTTTAAACCAATTTATGCCAATTTTTTTGTTATTTTTTTATTATCAAATTTTGGAATTGTTCGAATGCAATCACTTGCCGCGCAGCATAACGGTCATCCCAAAGGAAGTAATGAGATTATCGTATGCACGCGCGGAATTAACTACACATTGACGTTGCTGACGTGCTCTAAGCAGAGACTGCCACTCGCACTTTCGCTGAATCACGAGCGAGCGCTTCGTATGTGGCGCTCTTGCGATACCACATTGTAATGACCGAGCTCGTGAGCACGATAAACAGGCTGTAGAGTACAGGAATCAAGAGTACTTGCTGCTGCATTTCACCCTTGAACGTTAATGTAACAATGAGCACCGCCAATGGACCATTTTGGATACCGGTTTCGAGGCTGATGGTACGCGAGCGATTTCTATCTTGTTTCAATAGCCTCGCAAGCCAATATCCCATAAACATTCCGAACAAGCCTAGGCCAATAGCTGCAAAAAACACTGGCCAGGGTGTAGTCAGCAGCAATTGATAATTGCGCGGAACCCAAGATCCTATCAAGAAGAGAATTACAAACACTCCAAGCAAAGAACCAAGCAGCTCAATCGTTGCACCAATGTTTGGATTACTTTTTCGAAGAATCATGCCAATAATCGTCGGTACCAGCAAAACCAAAAGCACCTGCGCCACATTCGCTGCAGGAATTGCAAACTCACCCGACACCCCTGCCGATTGAGTGTAAAACGCAATAAGCGGCGGCACGGCAACCACTGCTACAAGCGTAGAAACACTGGTCATCATAATCGAAAGAGCCAGTGCGCCCTTGCTGAAGTAAGTAAAGATGTTCGAAGTGGTGCCCCCAGGCATGCAACCCATCAAGATCACGCCAACGGCGAGCGCTGGAGGCATGCCCAGAGAAACGGCTAACAGGTAACCAAGAAAAGGCATGATGCCATATTGGCAAAAGAGGCCAACAAGCACACCTTTGGGTTTCTTAAATGCGATCAGAAAATCGCGAAATGTCAGGCTTGCGCCCATGCCAAGCATGATGACCATCATCATTATGCCCAAAAGTTTGGTTTCTGCTTCTGACAACATGGCTCGCTTCCTTATTTTTTATTGAACTCTGCCTTGACTTCAGCCTTCAGATCCTTGCGAAGAATTTTTCCGATGGGCGATTTTGGCAACTCATCGCGAAAGATAATTGACTTTGGAATTTTATAATCGGTGAGCAAGCTCTTGCAGTGATTAACCACCAAGTCTTTGGTGAGTTCACCCACAAATTCCGGATTTTTTACAACGTATGCGCGCACAGCTTCACCCGAATTCACATCGGGTACACCAACAACCGCCGCCTCAAGGACTGCATCCATCTTCGCCAGTGCATCTTCGATTTCATTCGGATAAACATTGAAGCCAGAGACAAGAATCAAATCCTTCTTGCGATCAACAATCCTAAAATATCCATCCGCATCCATCACGGCCACGTCTCCGGTGTAAAGCCACCCATCTTTCAGAACCGACTCTGTCTCTTCAGGGCGATTCCAGTAGCCTTTCATGACCTGTGGGCCACGCGCGAGGAGTTCACCCGGCTCACCTTGCGGAACAGGCATGCCATTGTCATTGACCAAGCGAACTTCCGTGCCTGGAACCGGTATACCAATGCTGTCGGGTTTAACTGTTCCGGTCAAAGTGTTGAACGTTACTACGGGCGAACATTCCGTCAGGCCGAAACCTTCAGCAATGCGAGTACCAGTGATCTTTTGCCAGCGCTCGGCAACCGCATGATGCAGCGCTGTGCCGCCCGCAATGGCTGCCTTTAGGTGTTTTGGCGGAAATGCAGTGAACCATTCCTCGTTCATCAGGCCGTTGAATAAGGTGTTCACACCAGTGATCCAAGTGATGGGATAGTTCTCAATGGCGCGTTGCAAGTTTTGAACGGGTCGCGGGCTAGGGATCAAAATATTGCGTCCGCCCAATTCGAAGAAGCTGAGCAAATTCGCCGTAAATGCGAAGATATGGTAGAGCGGCAATGCTGTGAGCACACACTCATCGGAACCATGATGAGACTTACCCATCGCCAAGACCATATCCACATTTGACATCAGATTGGCGTGTGTGAGCATTGCTCCTTTGCTCACACCCGTTGTGCCGCCGGTGTATTGCAGAGCTGCGACAGCACTTGAAGGTACACCTTCCCAATAACCAGCTGCCATTTTTTGGTGAGATTTTCCATCTGCCAGTGCCGCATTAATGCGCTTGATAGGAATAGAAAGCTGCGGAACAGGTGGCAACACCTTGCTCCATAGTTTTTGCACGCCACGCACAATGGCATTGGGAATCGCGGGAAACATCTCCGACACACCACTCAGAACCACATGCTGAATTTCTGTCTTCGGAATCACTTCTGCGAGTTTGTCTGCAAACATATCCACAATCACTAAAACTTTTGCGCCCGAATCGTTGAACTGATGAACCATTTCACTGGGTGTGTAGAGTGGATTGGTGTTGACCAAAACGCAGCCCGCTTTGAAGACACCGAATGCAACGACCGGGTAGGTCAAACTGTTGGGTAGTTGCACCGCAACGCGATCCCCAGTTTGGAGCTTGCATACCTCACGCAGATATACTGCAAATGCATCGGAGAGTTCAGCCACTTGGCGATATGTAAGGGACCCATTCATGCCATTGGGGACAACGGCAGTGAACGCCTTCTTGTCGGCATAGCGCTCGCATGCACGTGCAACGAGCTCGGCGAGATTGCGGTACTGCGGCGAAGGCAGCTCCCGCGCAATTAAGCTGCCGTATGCAGCATCCCAAGGCTTGGTGTCATAGATATCCATATCAGCCTTCATTTGTGGACTCCGATGCTACATAAAGTAATTTTCTTGCAATGTGTCGCGGAGATGCTTCTAAGTTATGCTTGGCATCCAAATGCCGCAATGCATTACACAGACGAACTGATGACGCTTGTTTTTGGTCAGTTTAAGATACGCTATGCTGCCCTATAAATCCGAGAACTACGGGATGGGTGTAAGAAATTCCACTCAAATGATTCGAGATTTTGCTCGAGATTAAGGCGGTTGATTCCATCGAAGGCCACGAAAGCAAACCGACCGAGACCGCCTGCCCTCCTGGGTGGTATCGACAGGAAACAGGCCAAATGGACAAACCCCGTTGAAATCTACTGAACTCCTTTTGAGGGTTTGCAGGAACCGCTCAAAAAAAACACCGAAGTCCTCTTGTAACATTCTAGCTTTTGAAAACTGGGGGCCTAGAATTGTCTTTTCTCGCATCAACAGCGTTTTGTCTCCGATAGTTTGTTTTCGATGGCAGTATTTAGCTATTCACATAACGCGAAAGGGTGAGCCTGCTCAGCAGAGGTCTCAAGCTCAGTCGACAGCCGTGAAGGCCGAGAAAAAGGCAGACGCTCGGAAGGATTCAACAAAAAAGTCTTTGAAAAAGACCGTTGTTTAAAATGCAGAGGCAGCGATCGGAAAGCAAGAAAAGTGCTCCGCTATTTGATTGAACGCGACGACAAGAAAGCTACTCAGCGAATAATATCATGGCGCAGGTTCAGCCATGCAATTGAAAAAATGCCTCCAGTTCTACGCAAGCGTTTCGTAGAATCTGAAAATTTTTCAAAACAAGATCGAGCCTGAGAGAGCAACGGGAAAATTTGAGCAATGAGCACCATCTCTCTCTTTCATGTAGATTTTTTCAACATCTGTAGATTCAAATGCCGGTTTTTCCACAAAACACGGCAAATCTATAAAGATCTGACCCCCTAAGAGTGAATTGCTGCAATCTATTGAGTGCAACTCAAACATGAACCATGCCCTCAGCCAAAACACTCTAGGGGAAGATGCTTCTCACCAATACGGACGATGAACTGCAGGAACTCCCCAAGTTGGACGTGGATTGTATACCTTCGGAAAGTCACCTAGGTCACCGCCCATTAACAGAGAACCAAAGGCACCAACGCCCCAGAAAACAAGACGCCCCCACAGGCCAAGTTGCGGCTCATCTTCGCTAGATGTAGGCAATTCGAGTTTCTGTTTTAATTTAATGACAACATTGTTGCACGCAATACCGACAGATTTGACCCCTTTTGATGACCTTTCGAGATCTAATTTTATTTCTTCCAAACTTGAAGCAGCTCGCGTTTCTTCAACATCTGAAATAGAGTTCAAGAGTGTTTTGTCACTCAAACGTGAGACAACATCGTTTGAAATTGATTTCTCAAGAACAGTAACAACATCGGTGACCTTCTTGAGATCTTCGTTTGTGCGGATTTCATCAACA
This sequence comes from Silvanigrellaceae bacterium, assembly GCA_044376655.1. Lineage (GTDB taxonomy): Bacteria > Bdellovibrionota_B > Oligoflexia > Silvanigrellales > Silvanigrellaceae > RFOM01. The sequence continues at coordinate 981 of JBILKQ010000168.1, read as the reverse complement.
CCTAACATCCTAATGAAACAATATTCGAGAGGCGAATTTCTGTCTGGCGCGAGTGCATTCGCAGTGAGGGTGAACACCTCTTCAGAGCTTCCTCCCATCTTCGAGCTGGTAATGGACTCAGTCTTCGCAGCAAACTTCGAAGTTGGGCCTGGAACAATCGCCGCACTTTGAGCGCCAGAGCATCCAGTGAACACAAGTTTTACAATCACGAAAATCACGGGAATTGAAAAACGCATCAAGCTTCTCCTTTGCAGAGCTACTTCAAACAACGACATCGAGCTTTTAAATTTGGTCAGCGTGCGCGCTTCAGTGAAATGCGGAGTGGTCGAACTTCCCCATGTGGGACCAGAAGCAGCGTAAGGAGGTCAGCCGAACCGTCGGTAAAACCGATACAGCCTGTAGATCCGATTCTTGGATTAAAAGACGACTGTTGTACAACATACCGCTTTCCACGTAGTTTGCTGCATTCCTTGGACAGAGAAAACCCTCCTGATGACTCAACTACTGTTCTTGGCAATCTGCTTGCTTCCGTGGCTATAAAGGTGTGCATCTCGGTGTGTTGTGTCGCGACTCCGTTGTCACACCGTCGCAGTTGAGACGGAGCGGGAAAAACGACGAAATTTCTTGGAACAGGGATTCCAGGATTGGGTGAAGATTTAGCCACTCCAGAACAGATAATTTTTGTTGTCAGCGAACCATTTCCATAGGGATCAATGTTGGTCACAATAGACCAATCTTCGGTGCGCATGTCGGCGCGCTTCAGAATTACTTGTTCTCTATCGGATGAGTTCGGATAGTAGTAGCCATCATAGGCTTCGGCTTTCCAAGTACCCACGATGGGTAATGGGCGCGAGACCGCCTGTGCTTCTGATTCCTGACTGCCTCGTGTCTCCTTTCGTGGAGCGCATGCGACCATACTGAAAAGTATCAATTTCATTGCTAGGCACTTTGTCATCTCGGTCCTTTTTTTAAAAAGTACTC
>JBILKQ010000167.1:0-5825 GCA_044376655.1 Silvanigrellaceae bacterium | reverse complement strand
GCCTCAGTGGGGAAGTCATGGCCATAATTTTCAAGCACGGTGAGCTTGCAGTTCTTCGCTCTCTCCCAAAGCTGAAGGGTGTTCTTCCAGGGAACCAGCTGATCGTCGCGTGATACCATGAACAACACCGGAACAGTGATTCGCTCGAGCGCCGGACGCGCATCAAAAAAAGCTGCTGCAAGCAATTGTCGCAGGACAGGGATCGTCTTGAAACCCTCACGTTTCCAGAGCTCGTCCCAGACCATCGGGAGATCGGGACGATTCGCAAGCGTTGTTGCGGAGACAAGATAAGGGGCAAGCTCAGCATTAGAGGGAGTTCCTCGCCGCAAAGACCAAAGCAAACTTACCAACGCTTTGGGCCTTATCCGTGCACCAGAGCCACCCTGCGAAGAAGAGGCCAAAACGGCAACACGACAGATCCTCTGCGAGCGAGCTGCAACCTCCATCGCCACCATACCGCCAAGACTGATACCTACCAGATGAGCTCGAGATACATTGAGCTGCTCGAGTGTATGCTCAACGTCATCGGCAAACTGAGCGATACTGCCCCGCCCCCAGTTTGAATCAGACAGGCCCGTTCCGAGCAGATCCAGGCAAATGACGTCGTAATGAGCTGCGAGCTTCTCTGTGAATTCCAGCCAAAATCCTGACGATCTTCCCAAACCCCGCAACAGAACCACTGGGAAATTCGGTGCCGTCCCTGCTCCCTGAAAGCGAAATATGCGGTAACCTAATTTTACTGGTTCGGTCATGGATTGCACTCCAGCTGTGACTCAGTTCACGGTTCATGTCGAGGAGTATAAATGATGCGCGCAAAACGGCGTACCTTTAGAGCCTATTTAGTGGAGCCATTCAAACAGATCCGCTTCGGACTTCATGTTGTGGCGGTCTCACTGTCGTTTGCTGGAATCTTTGCATATGTCTTCCTCGAAGCATTTCGCGAACAGTATCAGCAAGTCTTCGATTTCTTCAACGTGGCAGATCAAGCTGCAATGGTTGAGAACGATATATTCATCCGCAACAAGCTGAAGCTGACCCTCACAATCATTGCATTCGTTGCTGTCACCCTCTATGTGGTGATCCGCCGAACACACAGAATGTATGGACCGATGATTTCGATGATGCGGTTTGTAGCCGAACTGAAAAAAGGCAACTATGCCGTGCGCATCCACATTCGTGAACACGATGACTTCCACAACTTTGTTGCTGAACTCAACGCATTGGCGGTGGAGCTGCAGAGAAAGCATGGTACGCCACAAGTACAGGCGACCGCACAGGGGATGGATGGCCTCGATTCGAGGCTCCGCGATCTCGAAGACGGGCTCGTTGTGATCAGCGAAACCCCAAGCTCCAGTCAAGATGAGCAAAGTGACCAGGACACGCCTAAAGCATCGTGAGTGAGGCGCGCAGCCACCAGAAAGGCGGCTGTGCAGACGCTCAACTTGTCATTCGCTCGAGAACTTCAGCTCGCCCTGAAAGTTGGCGGGCACTTTTCTTGAGAAGCGAAAACTCATCAGCTTTTTCTCAAGACATGACTCGACCCATTTATCGGACAAACCTTCTTCGCCGATTTGTAGCTTCTTGAGCGTAACACTGTCTCCACCCTTGAGAACCGTAAACCGTAATTCACCTCCCATGTTGACGAGAGGGTCTGCCTCTTCGCGCGCATGCAAGCATGCAGCATAAGCCTTCGCAGCCTCGCCACGAAACTCGGCCGCAACGGGCTTCACAGAGGAGAGATCATCTTGATCAGAGGCCGTGCGCATAACCGTGTTGACCTTCAATGAGCGGCTGCGCATTAATCTTTCAAGTGTGTACGCGTTGTAAATGTTTTTGCTGCCGAGAAGCGATTGTGCTGACTCAAGCGTAAACTCCTTTTTGAGGAAGGTTTCCCAGGCACCAGCGCGATCTTTTTTCGCCTCAGCATCTCGAATCTCAAAATGTCCAAGAAAAAGCACTTGCTGCTCTGAAGGCGAAGATCCAACCCGGAATACATCTTGGCGACTACGCAATTCGCTGTGACGGCGCGACAGAGAATCGAGCTGCACCATCAATGGCCGACGAATCTCCCTCTCTTTCGAGGTTTCAAAGGTCCAGCGAAAAGAAGGTTCCTCGAGGGAGAAATATTGGCGCAGAGTTTTTGAGGGTGTCTTCAACCAAGCTGTCTGAACCTCAGGCTGAAAGGCATTTTGCTCCGCAATCATGGACGCCTTGAGCATCCAGTCGCCACCCGGCAGCAGGAACGTGTGACCGACGGTCTGTTTATCCTGGCACGACTCTGTCTTGGATTTCAGAGCAAACTGGGTCAGATATTCTCTTTCATCATTTTGCCGCTTCCAGATCATCCTTACCGCCCCTTGAGCATTGCATGGGGCATCCAACAGAAATCCAACCTTGGCCTTAGCATCCTCGAGAGGAATTGCGTTGCCTTTGTCATCGGTCAGCAGAAGACGCATTCGTGGAAAGTCACTGGTTCCGACCTGCATAAGCTGCAGTCCTTGTGCCGGTGTGCGCCCAGCATGATTCAGCACCACGTCGAACGGAATAACGTCGCGATCGAGAGTCTCTGATGAACTCTTCAAACTCAGACCTTGTGCAGCTTGAGCCATGGTCGTTGTTTGGACAACTCGTGCTACAGCAGCAATCTTGCCTTCGCGCACCTCCAAAACCAAAGGCTTTGCGACGCTCGCCTGGAAAGGATTAACGAAGGGCATGTTGACCTGCGTGGTCGGGGCTTCACCTGGGCTTCCAATTTCGAGGCGAATGCTCTCAACCGTATAATCGCCCACACTCAGAGCAAGTATGCGCGGGATGTAGTAGCGAGGCGCACTCTGCGGATCTTTCGAGCGAAGCTCATGAGTTTTGTCGGCTTTGAGAGTCTCATCCCGCAATTCGATGAGCACCTCTGCTTTGGATTGGTTGTTCCTGAGCACCAGACGGGGCGAGCGGAGAACAAGACCATCAAGAGCGGAAAGCCCAGAATCTTTCTCGGGCACAATCAATTGGGGCTGCCAAACAAATGGAAACCAGAGCAATCCCTGGCCAGATTCCGCGCGCGGAGCAGCAGGACCACCGTTAAAAAGAATCGATGTTTCAGAGGTGAGAGCGTTTGCTTCCTTGCCCTCAGTTGGGCTTGCCGCAGAAGGCTTGGTCTTCGTGACGCAGGAAACCTGGCCGGCAGCAAAAAGTGCAACAACAAAAAGCAAGGAAAATCCGGACGCGGGCAATCGTCGGATTTGCGTCGCATTGTCTGACATAAATCTCTTCTCCTCGGCTGCAATTCACGAGAATATCAGTGTACAGCAGAGATTGGAGATATAAAACCATGCCTGTCACCGTCGGTTCAAAGAGAGTCCTGCTCAACAGCCCCGAAAAGGGGTGGACAGTTGAACCTGCTGTCATTCATATTGATGGAACACAGATCAAATCGATCAAAACCCATCCCAATGCAGAACAAATTACGGCCACCTCTCACTGGTTTGCAGATGACCTTGTAACACCGGGTTTCGTTGATTCGCACACACATCTCGCATTGAATTTCATGCGTGGGCGGGTTGCTTCTCAACAGCTCAGCGGCAATTTAGTTGAAGATGTGTTCTTCAAACTTGAAGAAAAAATTACCGCAGCCGATGTCAGTGCATTCACCCGGATGGGGGCCTATGAATGCCTTCTGTCAGGCACAACCTACGTCTGGGATCATTATTATCATGCGGATGCGGTTGCTGATGCCATGATTCAAATCGGACTCACAGGCACGGTTGCTGCGACGCTTCAAGATGTGTCTGGACCTGGAAAAAATGATTGGGAAGAAGGACTGACCTTTACGCAGGCGCTCAATGGTAGCGATTACCACAAACAACTGGGTATTGATGCTGCACTCGGGCCGCATGCAACCGACACAGTGAGCGAAGATCTGTGGCGAAAAATCATTGAACTGAGTGAAAAACTCGGCCTTCCGATCCACTGCCACGTCGCCCAGTCACCCGAGGAATTTCAACGCAGCCAAGCTCAATATGGATGCACTCCGGTCGACTTTCTGCGCCGCGTCGGCGCCCTAGACTGTTCCGCGGAAAAACTCCTTGTGCACATGATCTATGCGAGTCAGAAAGATTTCTCTTATTGCAAGAACGATTCCGTGCGCCTTGTCGCCTGCCCACACTCTCAAATGATTTTTCATTTTCCGGCAGCATACAGTGACTGGTGGCGTGCAGAGCTGAATTGGGCGGTGGGCACAGACTGTGCTGCGAGCAATGACTCCCTCCGGGTTCAGGCAGAAATGCGTACACTTGCCACCTGGCCTATGAACTCGCTTGGACTTTCACCGGAATTCTCCGAGTTCAGACGCTCAGCTACAACGATTCAGTCGCAAGGCATGTCCGCGCTACGTCAATCGATTTTGCGCGAACCGCTTATGAATCCCAGTGAACAGACACTCCTCAATGTTTTGTTCTTTGGAAATTCAAAAAGAAAAGCCACACATCCACGGGTCAATGGGCTGAGCGTTGGAAGTTTCGCCAACCTGTTGGTTTGGAATTGGGACGATCCGGTTTTTTGGCCAGGCCAAGCACCGCTACACTCGCTCATCTATGCGGATGTTCAACCCGCCCTCAAGGGGATCATGACCCTTGGAAAGTGGCGAGGGCTCGTGGGTGATGTCCGCCGCAGCGTTGTTAGTTCGAGTGAATACAAAGCGGCGCGGCGCGAGGCCACGGAACGGCTCAATCAACTGCTCGACCGGGCTGGGCTCAAATAACGGCCTCCGGCTCTGCCCCTCTTGCCAAGCCGTTTGGGCTAAGTTATCCCATTCGAACCGCCATTTGGGGAATCGTCTAATGGCAGGACGACGGATTCTGACTCCGTTAGTCTAGGTTCGAGTCCTAGTTCCCCAGCCACTCTCTCTCAAGATTTCCCTAGTTTTTGCCGATAGTAGAGCATGAGCCGCTCTACTTTCAATATTTCCTTATTACTTTCCGTTGCTTATTTGAGTGCGTGCCAAGCCTCAAAGGGCGGTGGCGCATGCTCCGGTATTCAAGCTGCAGTGAATGACGGAAATGCGCTGGTTAAGGCTGCACCTGCGGTGCCGGCGGGAGGTTTCGTTAACGTCGGAGGCCGTTCCTGCACGGCGACATTCTTGTTGATGAGCGCAACCGATTCGGCACTGACTTTTAATGCATATTCAGCGCAGCATTGCTTTGCAGAAGACAAGGCAGCACCAGCAGATATGAGTATCTCGCTGCATGTTTCAACTGCCGGAAAAAACGCTGGCGGTTACTGGAAGAACCTCAAGGTCAGCGATGAGTTCTTTGCACGCCGTGCTGCATTCATCGCAGAAGTGCGTGCATTAGGTTCTGCAGATGCCGTCGCGATGGCGGAGCGTGCCACAAGAATCAGACTCTATGGAGATCGTGGCTTGGAAACACTCGATCCGAATAAGACGATCGAGGAAAATGAAAGAGCCGGTTCCACTGATGAATATCGGCGGAACGTTTGCATCTCCTCGACGGAAGATCGACTGAACATCCCTGGCAGCCAAGAAGTGTGTTGGTCCGCATTCGACACCACTGTTCGAACCCTCGAACTCAAGGCCAGCGACGTAGGCTCTGCCAAGTACAACGCAGTGCGTCGTCTTTTGGAAGCCAAGAAGAAAAGCCACAACCAACTTTTGGCGAGCTATCCATCTATCGCGAGTCATTTTGATCTTTGGAGCAAGAGGGTTTCAGGACAAGTGGGTGGCTGGCGGCTGCTCAACTACACCGAACTTCCCTCCTTCCTGAACAAAGAGGTCTGCGGAAAGTATCTCTCCAAGGATTCACCCGAGCAATCGA
>JBILKQ010000166.1:0-5867 GCA_044376655.1 Silvanigrellaceae bacterium | reverse complement strand
TATTTAGAAAAATCTGAGTTCCTGTGAGTGCCAGGATGATTACACACAGCCCTAGGTAGGGGTGAAGGAACCATTCGTATGATGCCCCGGCGAGCGGAAACTGCATCGTCGATGCGGGGGGCAAAGTCTTGGGATCCGAGAATGATTCAGCAAGGAACACAAGTGCGAAGAGTCCAAGGTCAAGTGCGTAACAAACAGGAATAAGCAAAATTTCAAGTTGCAGAGCAATGCACGCGATGACGAGCAAGGCCGCCGGAGTGATGAGAAAAAGGACCAGAGGTCCTGCGAGGAGATTGGCCAAGACTTTGTCAAAGATGTTGCTGACAGGCCACAGTTGAAAACAGAAGCAGCACATCAGAGAACTTGTAAGCGCAGTGATGAGTGTCCATTGCACCAGACGTGTTGCAGCATCAATTGTAATTCTCGAGAGAGACGATTTCTCCCCCGGAATAATTTTGCCGGCGTCTGACCATGTTGCTTGAATTGCGGTTGAGACAACCTGTGCTGTGTTTGCACCCAATGCAGAGAGGAGAAATGAGAGGTCATGAACGGGATTTTTTCCCAAGAGACAAGCAAACAGCCAGGGCAGAAGGATTGTGATTTTTGTGTCGAGAAGGACCTGCTTCACAGGGGATGATTCCCCTGATGATTTGATTGGATGCAGCACGAGTAAGGTCACTTTTGAAGACAAAACTCGGTTGAGTGCTCCTGTGGATTGGAACAGCCCAACGAGGCAGAGCAGCGCTGCGAATTCTGCAACGAGTCCACCAATGCGCAAGCCAACCACAATGGAGTGCTTTGCGAGCGGCCGCACGTATGCCAGGCAAGCAAGTCCAAGGCTAATCAAAAGGACGCAGATAAACGAGGAAACAGGTCCGGTCTGACTTCCGGAGAGGGCCAGCAAGTGCGAGAGTCCTGCGCTCTGAAAGGTTTGTCGTAACACGGGATCGTTGAGACGTTTATTAGTGAGGAAGTTGTCTTTAAGCTCTCGCATTTCGGGTGAGGTATCGAGAGCCAAGCATGCGGAGCGGAGATCTTCGAAGAATGTCATTTGCGAGAAGTGTTCGAGCGGCGTGAAACCGGATTTGGCTGGCGGTACAAGCAGCATAACAAGCATGAGAACAGCGAGTGGCGCAATCCCCTCAAAAAAAATCTGAGGCCATTGCGGCAGGCTGAAGTTTCTTTGGTGCGAATAGGAGAAGTTGATGTGTGTCGCCATAATCAATAACTATGACGACATGAGCTACACTGGACAATCGAAGGGCTTGTCGGTCTTAATTCAAGACAGATGACGACCGAAAATTACCCTGGCAGTCCAGGTGCACGAATAACGACGCCACGGTCGCGGCCCTCGCCTCGGCTCTCGGTATCGAATCCTAGCTCCACAGCGAGTGAATGCTGTTGCCTGCGGATGAAGCTGTTGTTTGGCTTGAGGGCGATTTCGCCCATCCCGGGATTCTGCTTCAGAGCCGCAGTGGCTGAATGAACTTCCTGAAGTGCATCTTGCAGCTGTGCTTCACTGGATGCAGGTGCAGAAGGTCTTCCGGAGCCTCGTTCGCCTCTATCTCTGTCTCGACGATGGTCTCTGCTGGGCGCCACACCCTCCTGTGAGAACTGCTCACGACGCTTATGAGGACGATCTCCGCTCTCAAGTGTTGAGCGGGGAGCCTCACGCGATGCACCACCCCTTGCACGGTTGTCTGCAGGGGCTTCTGTGTGTTGTGGTTTGGCTTCGTGCGCGCGTGATTCCCCACGTGGTTTATCGTGTGCCGGGCGCCGCTCTGCACCAGCCCCTCTAGCTCCACCACGACCGTCGCGGCTGTGTCTGTCACCGCGGTCACCACGATCACCACGTTCCCCGCGCGCGGACCGCTGCATTGGTTTGAAGGCTTTGGCGTAAGCTTCCCCAACGGGTGGACGAACACGCCAGTCGATTTCCGTTTTCGCCGGAACTTCTTGGTATTTCCAATATGCAAAACCCATTGCTGTATCAGCGTATTGACCAAGCTTGGCGTGAATGGCCTCTGCTACGGTGTCCCACACTTCGCACGACCAGATACTTTCCTGCGTGGTGCCTTCACCAACAGAGACTTCATTCAAAGGAAACGCTTCATAAGGGGCGGTCTGGGAAGCCGACTGAGCTTGCGCAAGGTAGTGGTTGCGTTTTTGAATAAGGGCATTCGACAATGGTGCTTCTGGAGAATATTCAGGAGGTTCGGAGGGTATGGCGGGAAGTTCAAGTCCGAACATTTCCTTGCATGCAGCTTCGAGGTCGGCGAATAATGTCGCGATCGCGCACGTGAAGTAGGCGACGGTGTCGAGGCTCAAGGATTCGTTGCGGCGAAACTGTGGCGTTGCCTGGGAATGGTGTGCTGTGATGGCATTTACGAGCTCAGAGAAATCGCGCATTGAAGCCTGCTTGGGGCGCACGTATTGGCCCAACAAAAAGGGTTCGAAGCGGATGTGTGAGTTGAATGATCCGTCTTTTTTGGTTCTCGCAGCGAATTCAGATTGGCATGCGTACAGGAATGAGTCATTGGTCAGATGGAGCTGAGAGTTTGAACTCACCAGAGTCTCTCCTTAGGGGTATGGAGCGTTGACAACAAACGAACGATTGGCCGCTCTGCGGGAAAAGGTTGCAAAGGTTCCAACTCTTCCCGGGGTATATATCCACAAATCCGCCGACGGGAAAGTTTTGTATGTCGGTAAGGCAAAAAATCTTCAAAATAGATTACGTAGCTATTTCAATGGCTTAGATAGACATGCGCCCAAAACACGAGCATTGGTGGGTCGGGTCCACGACTTTGAGTTCATCGTGGTCGACAATGAAAACGAGTCCTTGCTGCTTGAAAACAACCTCATCAAACATCACCGCCCTCCCTACAACATTCTGCTGCGGGACGATAAAACCTATCCGTATTTGAAGGTGACTGCCGAAGAGGCTTGGCCCCGGGTCTTCCAGACCCGCAAACGCCGCAACGATGGTGGGATCTACTTTGGGCCTTATTCAAACGCCGCCGAGTTGCAGGCGACGCTGAGCGTAATTCAAAGATTCTTCCCGCTTGTAAAGTGCACCCCGAACGTCTTCAAAACAGTCAGTCGGCCTTGCAATTACTATCACATCAAAAAATGTCTAGCGCCGTGCAAGTTGGAGGTCGATCCGCACCACTACAAAGACCTGGTCGAGCGGGTTGTGGCTTTGCTGTCTGGAAAAACAACTGAGCTTGTCTCCAAAATCAAAATTGACATGAGTGCTGCCGCAGAGGTCATGAACTTCGAAAAGGCTGCCTTGCTCCGCGATCAACTCCGCGCGCTCGAGAAGCTTTCGCAGCAGCAAAGCGTAACCTTACTTCCTGGGTTTGATGCTGACATTGTTGATTTCGCGTGGAGCAGTCAGAGCGTTTCTGTTTATTTTGCAATTGTACGCGATGGTAAACTTGTTGGCGCAAATGCACATTTGATTCGTGATGGATTGGAGAAACTTAACGAGCTGCAATTTGAAAGTGAAGACCCACAGCAGCAGGAAATTTCATCTCAGGCGGAGTTCATTCATCAGGTCGTGGGTCAGTTCTATGCTCAGCACGAGCTCCCCAAATCTGTTTTCTTTCCATCGGGCGAGCAATTTTTGAGCGCTGTGAGGCTTGAAAATTTGAACGCGTTGCTCAATGCGCTCGAACACGAAAAGGCCAAGCGGGAGAACCGATCCGCAGCAGCAGTGCAGATTTTCACGGGAGCCAAGCCTGCGGAGATTAAAAATCTAAAGGGTACGCAGAGAAAAATGTTCATCGATGCTTTCGAGGGCCTGTGTGCAATGGTCCTGGAGAATGCACGCGGCAAACTTCAGGATAGTCTGAGCTCCGATGAATTTGTTCAGAAGCGCATGACTGCGCTGCAGCAGTTTCTTGGTCTTGCGCAGCTCCCCACATGGATCGAGTGCTACGATATTTCCACATTTCAGGGTGGGTCTACGGTGGCATCAGGAGTGGTGTTTAAAGAGGGCCGTCCATCCAAAAAGGACTATCGCAAATACATTATTCGTGACGTTGTCGGCCAAGACGATTTCGCCAGTTTACGTGAGGTGATTCGCCGCCGCTTCAAAAATGACAGGCGATTTGAACTACCAGATGTCCTGCTGATTGATGGTGGAGAGCCCCAGGTCAGAGAAGTGGCTTGGCTTCTAAAGAGCCTCGGTCTAGATGCAGTGCCTTTGTACGGCATTGCCAAGTCCCGCACTGAGAGAAATTTTCGCTCACAGAAAGTCACAGCCAGTTTGGAGCGGATTGTGATCCCGCGTCGGTCGGAGTCGGGCGAGTTGATGCCGGATGTTTCCCCAGAGACGCGTTTCTTGACAACAGCTGCACCTGAATTTCAAATTGTCACTCAAATTCGTAACGAGGCACACCGTTTTGCAATCAGCTTCCATCGCAAAACCCGAGACAAGAAGAGCCTCAAAAGCATTCTCAATGAGGTTCCCGGGCTTGGGCCAAAGAGACGCAAGAAACTCTTGCAGGAATTTGGAAGTGTCGAGGGGATTGTGAAGGCCAGTGAAGATGAGCTGGTGCAGAGGGGAAAGCTGCCGCGGAATGTGGCTGCAGCCGTATTGGAATTCTTTGCTCGCAATCAGAAACAGACAAGTACCGAGCCAGCACAGCAAGACTGAGTCGAGTCAGTTGTTCTTTTTTCGCCATTCTTTGGGACTTTCGTAACCAGGCAAGGCCCAGATTCCGCGTTTGGCTTTGCGTGCTTCTTGTTCTGCAGATTCGAACGGTGCCAGATTCAGCCCGCCCGACTTTTTGCCACGATAAACTTCAGCCCAACCCTCGGAGAGCATTTTGACATTGGCTGATTCGTTATTGAGGACAATTTCGGCCAGATTGCGGCCGTACATGTCAACACCATACGAGCGCAGCGTGACTGTTTTTCCTAAGAGAAGGTTGTTGAGAAATGCTTTAGCGTTTTCTCCACCGGGCTGTCCTTCACCCTTCTTTTTGCCGCGCTTCTTCGACATTTCAGGTGCATCAATGCCTGCGAGGCGAACTTTGATTTGAGTGTTATCTGCGCTCTTGAGGCGGCAGGTGTCGCCGTCATTGCATGCGACCACCGTATATGTTGGTGCAGCTGGGGTCGATGTGCTTTGACTTTCAACAGGAGCTTGGCTTTGAGCCCAAAGTCGGGGTGCTGAAGTCAGTGCGATAGCGGAGCTCAATAGGGTAAAGATGGTTTTGATTTTAGTTTTGGGTGATTTGAACACGCAACAACTCCAATTCAGATAGTGTGACTGTGAATCTACTGCCATACCAACTCAAGGCCTGTCCATCGACCTTCATGCATTTGAATTTTTGACCAGCCTCGCTCTGGAAAGTTTCGACATGGCGGTTTTTAAAGGGGAATGGCTCTGAGGAGAACATCAGACAATCCGCAGAGCGAATACGTTCGTCGGTTGGATTTACTGCAGGATAGCGCTCTTTGAGATCATCGCCCGTGGTGATGACGTTTTTTCCGCCAATCAATTCGAGACAGCGAGAAATGTAGGTTTGATTTCCCGCTGTCATCCAAGGGTTCATCCAGATGAAATAGGCAAAGGTGAAAGTTCGAATGTCAGACATCTTTGCACGCAGCGCAGCAAGCTGCTTTTTTTGTTCGTTACACCAGAGCGTTGCTTGTTCGCGAAAGGAAAAGATCTCACCGAGCTGCCGTATAAGTTCGAAGTTGTCTTCGGGGGTGTCGAGAAATGTCTCCACGAGTTTGAATCCCTGCTGTGCTGCCAGGTCTCGTAGAGAGTTGAGCAATGCTTCGGTGTTTTCTTCGCGGTTGGTCAAAACGTGAGTCGGTTTCAAGGCAAGAATTTTTTCGATGTCGGCATCCTT
>JBILKQ010000165.1:0-5884 GCA_044376655.1 Silvanigrellaceae bacterium | reverse complement strand
CGCCTCGACGGTGGGGTTGGTCTCAGGTTCTCACTGAAGCTTGATTAAGCTCAGAGTGCCGTGAGTTCTTTGTTGATAGCGCGTATTTCATCAAAAAATCGCTGCACACCGAAACCGCCCCACCCCTGAGAAGCTTTGGCTTCCACATTGCGGTTGAACTCGAATGCGAAAATCGGGTTGTATATACCGGCTGCAGTGCGGAGATCACCGCGCTGCAGCGCAGTTGCAAACTCGGCAAAGAACTGACTCTGACGTATGCGAACTGCTGTTCGCCTATCGGCCTCCGCCATGGCACGAAAGAACACCTTGCGGACGTCTTTTTTGGCTGCCACTCCCAGAACATCCCAAATTGATGTTTTGAATTCACTGCAAGGCAATACAGCCTGGCCCACAATTATTTTTTCCGCGCCAGCCACCTCTGAGGGTTGCTTGCCTTGCAATGATTCGTTGGGCTTGAGGGCATAAACCGGATGTTCGCCCGTATATAAGGACGGCACCAAATTATTCTCGCCGAAAAAGTTGAGAAGCTTGCGCGCAAAATCGATGCTCTCTTTATCTGATCGTACGCTTTTCTTAATCACAGCCTTTTGCAGATAAAATGCTTGTCCGAGCGCGAGGCTCAAACCACAGGCGTTTGTTGCGGTTGCTGCGCTCAGAGCGGCTGTGGCAGCCGGCCCACTCACAAATTCCTCAGGTTTTTCCTGAATCCGCTTGACCACCTCTTGAGGGCCGAGCAATAGCACGCATTCACCTGCTTTAGGCTTTGTGGGATCTGCCGCAAGCGGAAAATCCTGGAGACGAATTCTTTCGTTTAAAGGGAGTTTACCTTGATTACTGGAACAGCTTTTTTCAGGAACAGAGGTCAGAGTAGCGGGTTCTTTGGCCTCGCCAAAACAACCAACACCCACAAGAAGATCTTGCCCCACCTTCACAGAGACTGCTCCCTGATGCAGCACAGACGAGGGAACAGTCGCCAAATAAAAACGATCAACACCATCTCGGAACCAGTCGTCGGAGCTGATGGCTTTGATATTGGATTTCTGCGTGCAGCTTCCCAGCAAGAATGCAAACAACAAGACAGGTGCAGATTTTACAAGAGAAAATATAAGACCGCACATTGCCTTCATGGCCGTGCCTCCTCACACTTCAACGACTGTCCGGTCAGCTCGACGTAGATATCCCGCTGCTGTTTTGCTGTCTCGATCGACTCCTGCTTGGGCGGCTGCGGCACCACCAAAACTTCAGGCCTTGAGCCATCAAACGGAATCACGGGTTCGCTCTCGTTGCGGGGGCCCTGGCTGAGTTCTGCCGGGGGCGTTGTAATTGCTGTAGGTTCGGCAACTGGAGCTTGAGGTTCTCTCATCTTTGCAAAGTTGCGCGTGCACCCTTCGAGCGTCACCCCCAGGAGTGCAGCCACACCCACCGATACCGAAAAAACAAGATTCTTTGGGAACATCTGAGACCCCTCCAGATGTGCTTCTTCAAGAAGTACTCCAGCACACAATAGAGTTCGTACACGAACAAAGAGTCACCCCATTGACAGCGCCGAGGCCTTCAGGGCAGACCTCGCGTATCGCTCCCCCACAAATAGACTTCCGGAGGCCTCTCATGCAGCAGCACGGCACTCATCTTCTGGACTCTTTGTCCCTTGGCAAAATTGTGCAAATCCGCGAGCGGATTTTGAAAGCTCAAGCAAACGGCAAGAAGGTGTTTCGATTTGAGTCTGGCGATCCGAACTTTAGCCTCGCACCGCACGTTATTGCGGCCCTCAAGAAAGCTGCCGACGAAGGAAAAACCCACTACATTCCCAACGCGGGCATTCCTGAACTCCGAAACGCAATCCACAAAAAGCTCTCCGAGAAAAATGGCATTCATTTGCCGTCTGTAGAAAACGTCTTTGTAACCAACGGTGCAATGCACGCCTTATTCTGTGCATTTCAATGCCTCCTGCAGCCTGGTGATGAAGTCATTGTACCCGATCCGATGTGGACTGAAGTCGTCGAAAACATCAAAGTGGCACGCGGAACACCTGTGGCTGTGCCGCTCAGCGAGGAAAGTGGCTTCCAGTATCTGCCGGCGGAAATTGAAAAGCGCATCACTAACAAAACCAAAGTGATCTTCCTCAACACCCCACACAATCCTACGGGTGCCGTGCTCCCTGTTGCCACACTGCGGGAGATAATTCGCTTGGCAAAGGCTCATGGACTCTGGATTGTTTCCGATGAAGCTTACGAAGATGTTATCTTCCCGCCGCAAAAACATGTGTCGATTGCCTCATTGGCTCCCGACTACCAGAACCACATTGTTTCGGTTTTTAGTTTTTCAAAAAGCCACGCAATGAGCGGATTGCGCACAGGATATCTGACTGCCACAGATGAAACTCTCATGGAACGTCTGCATAAAATCATGCGCTGCAGTATTAATGGTGTAAACAGTGTCGCACAATGGACAGCCGTGGCAGCACTGCAAGGCGATCAAACCTACGTCACCCACATGCTCAACCAATACATCACACGCCGCGACATCATGATTGAAGCCCTGACTGGAATTCCGGGGCTCAAGCCATTCGTGCCGCAAGGCAGTTTTTTCGTGTGGGCAACCCTCGACAAAAGCATCTATGCACGCCTCGGCGTGAAGGATGCCGACGACCTTTCCAACACACTCGCAGAACTTGGGATGGGTAGCTCACCCGGAGATGCTTTCGGGCAAACCTGCGCCGATGCCATCCGCTTCTCGTTCAGCTGCAGCACAGAAATGGTCAAGGAAGGATCGCTGGTTCTGCGCCAGCTGCTGACAGGTGGTCGCCTCAAAGGCTGACCACCACCACCACCACCACCACCATCGTTCGCTTTCAATAGTCGAAGGAAACCTTTTTTTCAGTACCGCTCACTCGAGTCGCATTACCATTAATTCGGTTCTGGCGGTTGTCGACCATCGCCTTCAAATCAACTCGACCCACTTTGAATTTCTGTTCGTAGGTTGAACTCTTGTATGCAGCTTCCTGCAGGTAGGTTTTGAAGGTTGCCTGGTTGACTGGATACTTATCGGTTTCGGCCAACTTCATGAGAGCGGCAATGCCGGAAACATAGGGTGTTGCCATACTCGTTCCATCCAAAATTGCGACTCCCCCGTATTCAAGAAATTTGCCCGACCGCGGATAGGTTGAGAGAATCTTGGTTCCCGGTGCAACAATGTCGGGTGCAACACGGAAGCCCACTGTTTCTGTTGGAGTACTTGCGTGGTTGCTGAAACCCGAAGGCGCTTCATTGAAGTCGTTGGAACCCACACAGAGAACGTTGTCAGCCGCACAAGGCAACACCGTGTAGTTCACAAATGATGGATTCTCCTTTTTGCACTCTCCCCCCAAGGGGCAGCTTTCATTTCCAGCTGCAGCAATCACAATAATACCCTTATCTATTGCCTCCTGAATAACCGGATCCTTGAGGCCTTGGTCTTTCAAACAATCGTAGTTCGAGCCGCTGCCTAAGCTCATGGAGATAACATCGATGTTGTTTTTGGTGGCCCAGCGGATACCGCGGTTCATTGCTGCAGTTGAACCAGTGCCATCGTCACCCAAAACCTTGATAGGAACGATCCGGATGTTGTTTGGGAATTCACCCACAACTCCACGCACGTTGGCGGCCATCCCCAAACTTTTTCCTTTGCCTTGGCCAGCGATAATGCCGGCCACATGGGTGCCGTGGCCTTGTTTATCGTCGACCTCTGAGGCACCCACTTTTCCCGTGAGGGCGTTGTAGGCAAGGTTACGATCGATCACATCCTTCAAATCGGGGTGATCGACATCGATTCCGGTGTCGAGCACTGCAATGCGGACAATTTTGTTTGACGCCGTAATTGTAGCTCTGAGAGCGGAAATGGCGTCTGTGTAGCGCGTTTGCGCCGGAGCCCACTGTTCCGATGGCTCGAAAGTCGAGGTGGCGAATTGCGACACATCCCCATCCGGATGCCCCAACTCCATAAATTCCTCGAGTGCATTGAGAGGAGAGCGCGGAT
Source organism: Silvanigrellaceae bacterium (assembly GCA_044376655.1). Taxonomy (GTDB): domain Bacteria; phylum Bdellovibrionota_B; class Oligoflexia; order Silvanigrellales; family Silvanigrellaceae; genus RFOM01. The sequence goes on along the minus strand of JBILKQ010000165.1, from coordinate 1,870 downwards.
TAAATTTACGAGAGACTGCCGGATCAGGAGATCTCACTTCGAGAGCTTCTTGAATATTGGTGAGTGTCCCTGAGCCCAACAAGCCGCTGCCGCGCTCACCTTCCTTGAACAGTTTGCCCAGCACTCGCGCCCCAACTCCAAGACCATTCCCAAATTTACCATCGAGCTGCAAAAAGCGAACCGTATCTGTATCGCCATCAACTGATTCAACCGACTTGAGCGAAAGCACCTTGGGATTGATGAAAGTCTTCATCGCACCATTCCAGGTATTTTTGAGAAGATCGTTATCCCACCGCGCAGCCCTGCTCGAAAGCACAACCGACATCTGCCCCTTGGCGTGATTCCCAGAACACGAAGTGAGGTCGGCGCTGGCGAGCGATTCAGCATCAGATGCAGCACCAATCTCACAGCAGCTCTGAACAATTGTTGCTGCTGCCAGAATGCCTGCACTGCCGAGCAACAATCGACGTCCACGGGTCGACTGCCATCCGCCTCTTAATAAACTGCTCTTATTCATCAATGGTGTCCTCATACTTGGGCAAGCTCGGCTTCTTTGGAGCCGGTCTGCGCGGAGCCACTTTTTTCAGTTTTTCATTGAACTCTGGGGGAGTGGGTTTCTTCTTCGAATCTCCGAGCATCAAAGCAACTGTTAGAGCACCAGAACGGGTCAAGTAGGCGCGTTTTTGCTCGGGCGTGTTCACCGAAGAACAGGTGAAACATCCACTCCCCAAACGCAGATCCAGACCAACAAGAAGACCTTCCATGGCAGGAGCAAAGGCTGCTCCCAATTGAATCGAGGTGCGTTTGTGGCTCGTGAACTTAAAGTCGATCTCGCCAAGCGAAATTGAATCTGCGTCGCTCTTCTTCGAGGTCTTCATTTCATTCGAAAGAGCCTGCGAAAATCCCAAAATCAGGTTCAAGGAAAAGCTATCGCCCAGCCAGGCTCGTGCACCTACGCCAAGCGTTCCGTTCACAAAATTGAAGGAACCTTCTGTGGTGTAGCCCTCACTCGAAGCAGACTTCTTCAGCCGGCTCGCGAGTACCTCTGCGCCTACGATAGGCTCAAAACCATCAAGCTCGAAAAAGCTCGCGTAGCCATTCACACCAAACTGCGGGCCCGTGTACGAGGCTTGCTCAAATGCATCACCTGCGGCAACAGCGCCACCATCGAGCTTAGTTGGATCATCACGGTAGCTGAGCACCTCGTAGCCACCAAGGCCACTGGCCGTGAATGAAAAGGCGGAAGCTGAGAACGAGGGGAATGTCAGCAGGCACAGGACGGCAGATATCGGAAACAGCCGCACCCGCAACTGCGGTCTCAACGACGAAAAATCTGGCATTGAATGTTTCTCTCCAGGTTGAACCAACAACTGAAAATAATGAGCCGAATCTCCGGGGGATAACACCCCCAAGTGCCCAACGTTTTGACACCGCAAAAGCTATGAACACCGAGAAACTCGCTTTTTCAAAAGGTTGAAGCTTGGAACAAAACTTGCAACGGCAGTGACCGGGGGGAAGACTGCAATGAAAGTCAGCGATTCAAACAGAGCCATGAGCGCATTTGGCCTCGGACTTTTGCTGCTTGCAGCAGGATGCAAAGCTCTGCCAAAAAGCCCAACTCCAGAAGTCAGCAATCCAAACCAACCACAACAGATTGTAGGCAGCCAAATCAGTACAATCCGCGAGGTTGCCGTGCTTGGGGATTCTCAATCCACCGGTGGCTACGGGCAAAGACTTTCTGAGCTTATCCGATACGCATCACAACAGAAATTAAGTTACTTTGGTGCCGCCAGCTCCGGACGTATCGGGAGCTGGATCAACGGTGGATTTGCACCCATACCCGCGGGTGCGTTCTATGGCTGCGATGCCT
>JBILKQ010000164.1:0-5924 GCA_044376655.1 Silvanigrellaceae bacterium | reverse complement strand
CTCACGGGCGTATATCTTGTGGTCCGGATCAGCATACGCACCATCGCGCGCTTTGGTCTCAATTCACGTTTTCGTCTGCCGCTGTTTTTCAGGCTGGCAAGCAGTGAAATTGCCTCGCGTCCAACCGAAAGCACGCTCAGTCTCCTGCTTTTTTGCCTGTCTGCCTGCCTTGTTGTGTTTCTTTGGGATCTGCGTAGCAACATCGTGGGACAACTGACAAACAGTTTTGCATCAGGCCTGCGCCCTAATATCTTTGTCCTCGATTCTCCTCCTGAGAGTGAAAGCAGTGTGAAGGAGATCCTCAAATCCGGGAATGCTATGGGCATCTGGAGTGAGAAACTCACACGTGGCCGTATCGAAAGCATAAATGGCAAAGATCCAGAACAATGGCTGGAATCAGTGACAATAAAGCAAGAGTCCGAGCAACGAGCAAAGCGCCTGCTCAACCGCGAGCAGAACCTGACTTCGCGAGCCACACCAGCTGCTGACGAGCAGATCATTTTAGGGAAATTCTGGAGCGACAGCTCGGTTAAAAAAGCTCAGAATGAGGTATCAGTTGAGAATGGCATTGCTGAACTGCTGAACATCCAACTAGGTGATCAAATCACCTTCAACATCCAAGGAGTTTCGGTCAAGGTGAAGGTTACCAGCCTGCGCCGCGTACGCTGGCAAAGTTTCCGACCGAACTTCCTGTTTGTTCTGCATCCGAGTGTTCTCCATGAAGCGCCCTATTCGGCTCTGATTGCAGCAACTATTCAGGAAAACAAGTCGCGCAATGACACCATGAGTGCGCTGTTCCAGAATCATCCCGGCCTGACCAGCATTGACGCAAATGAGTTCAGCGTAATTGCAGAGCAGTTGGTGAATGCGGCAGTTGGGATCGTCAGAGTGTTGAGTCTGATGCTTTTTGCAGGCGCATTGCTCAACACCTGCCTGACAGCATGGACATCATTTTCTCTTCGTTCCAAGAACTTTTCTCTTTACCGCTGCCTAGGTGCGAACAATTCACTCGTCATGAGCTCATGTCTTTCTGAGTTCGTACTGATGGCTGTGGTTGGCTGTCTTATCGGGCTAAGTGCAAGCTGGGGTTTGAGTGCAGTGGTAGAGCGATCGTTACTGACGGCTGATGATCAACTCAACGTTTCACTGCTACCCAGCATGTCTGTGGGCTTGACCATTCTTCTTCTCTCAATTCTCATTGGCGCAATCTCAGCGCTCCTGATTTTGAGACAGGCTCCGTTGCGTGTTTTGCGCAGACCTCAATAGTTTCTGCGCAATGAATGCGACAAAGCTATACGCAGATCTGCGACAAGGTCATCGACGTGTTCGAGCCCCAAACTGAAACGCACCAGCTGCTCGTCGATACCCAGAGCGCGTTTCTCAGCATCACTCATCCAACGGTTGGTGGTCCACCAAGGAACACACGCTGTGGTTTCGGTGCCACCAAGGCTTGGAACATCAGAGACCAACTGCATTTTTCGCATCAGTAATGGCACATCAATTTGAGGCGCAAAACGGATCGCCAACATACCTGAATAGCCTCTCATCCATGGAAAACTCGAGGTCTGCAGCGAGCCATGATAGACCTGCTCAACTCCATCAAGTTCACGCACACGGGCAGCGAAAAGCCGACCGTTTTGGTTGTGGGTTTGCATCCGGACCTGCAAGGTGCGCATGCCCTTGAGCAATTGCATGCATCCCCCCGTCGAGAGAAATCCACCCACGTACATGGCCTGCGCTGCAATCAGCTCGGCAAGATCTTTCCGACAAGCCACTGCGCCGCAGACCAAGTCAGAATGGCCATTAAGATACTTGGTTGCGCTCTCCACCACGACATCCACACCCTCAACCAACGGTGTGCAGTTCACAGGACTCGCAAAGGTGTTGTCACACACAAGCAATGCCCCTGAGAGCTGTTTGGCCTGAAGTGCCAGGTGCAAATCTTGAACAATACAGTAGGGGTTTGAGATGGTTTCAAAGAAAAGTACTTTTGTATTGCTGCGCAAATGATTTTGCCATTGTTGCAAAGGAGCAAAGCTGGATTCAATGCCCCAGCGCGAGAGTATCTTTTGGCACAGTCCCTGGGTTGAACCGTAACAATTTTCCTGAACCAGGATGTGATCTCCCGGACGCAACATCGAAGTCAATGCTGCGTGAATCGCAGCCATTCCAGAGGAAAAAACCAGCGCTTCCTCACTGCAGTGGAGCGCTGCAATAACAGCGCACACTTCTGCATGATTGCTTGTGTTAGAGAGGCGCGCATAAACGGGCAGGTCATCGATATTTTCGGTTGCAAAAGTAACCGACTGCTCGAGGGCACCCACGAGGCCACGCCCCACCCTGTGCTCAGCTCCTACATGCTGGAGCTGAGACGCTTGGGCAAACTCAATTGCATTGTTCATAACAAAAACCTTTATTCGTCTGCGGAAGAAACGCGAAATAGCAGCACAGGCTCATTTGCGTTCAATGGAGTGACACTCAACGGTGGCTGCTGCACCACGTTGCTGAGCCCATGCGAGGCTTGCCGCAAAAAGACCGAACCACTGTATTGAGCACCCTTGATTTCGACTTTTGCCTGGCTCGGGACACGCAGCGATGTCACTGAAAAACGCTCACCCTGGGGCAAATCTGCCTTTACGCCGAGCGTGGTCAGCAGCGCATCAGGGCCCAAAGCGTAGGCTGCCAAACACCCCATGCGCGCAAGAGATTCGGAAAATTCAAGCAGATTAACAATTTCGTGATCGAGACGTCCGCCCAGGGCGCCATGCACTTCAATCCAGGCCGAACGCGTGCCTGCATCGCCGGCATGGCGCAAATCATATTCCAACAACGAGGTGATCGCTGCACAATCTGAAAAATCTTTGGTCTCGCTGTACAAGTGTTCTTTCCAGCGCCCCTCAAATCGTGCTGCTGTGTGAGCTCTGATTTCCTTACCATGCTTTCCCAATGAGTCGCCGTCACCGCACCAAGCGATGCTCTCCAAACAGGCCTGCTGATCGGGGGTAAGCGTTTCATACCAATTTAAAAAGGCCTGCAAGCCAGCGTCGGCAATGTAAACACGCACCGCAGCAGATGCTGTAAGTGGCTCAGTTTGAGGTTGCCAATGCGTCCATGAAGTCGCCTTTTCGCCAGCAAGACGCGACGAAGGACCTGCAAGAAAAACGACAGCTCTGTACATCATCTCACCTCCAACTCAGATAGAAGGGTTGAAATCCAATTCGACCGGCAATCCAGATTGCTTCATGATAATGAGAGCATTCGTGGTCGGACAAGGTCCGGATCGGAGAAGATAATCAAATTCGAGCTTGCCGTCTGCTCCAACCGTTTCACGCAAGTGATAATTGCGCACACCGCTGACCTGTTTTTCCAGGGAGGTGAGTGCCAAATCGTGCGTGGTCAAAAGACCGAAAGCACCTGTTTCCAAGAGAGCTGAAATCACTTGCCACGAACCTAGGAAACGTTCGCGGTTGTTTGTTCCCCGGAAGATTTCATCGATGAGAAAAAGCCTGTGAGTCGCGGATGAATCCTGAATCTGAAGGCGCCTGAGAACCGCAGCAAGACGACGCACTTCGGCGTAGAAATAACTTGCACCCGACTCGAGAGAGTCAGAGACCTGGATGGCACACAAAATCTCCAAATGCGGGGAGCGGAATTCACGTGCACACACCACTGTTCCCATTTGCGCCAACAAAGCATTGAAACCCACAGCCCGGAGCAGGGTACTCTTACCGGCCATGTTGCTTCCGGTGAGCAGCAAGCAACGTTCTGCTGAATTCAATGCAACTTCATTACCCACACGGTGGGCCGCACTGATGAGCGGATGCGACAATCCTTGAGCTGCGAAGGCGTCTACGGTCAGTGCAGGCCAACAAAATTCTGGATTTTCCAGATTGACGCGCGCCAGAGCAGCATGAAAATCGAATTCTACCACATCGGCCCACCACTGTTCGAAGCGCCCGTCGATCAAGCGATGGGCAACCAGTGTGACCGCGAAAGTCAGTGCATCATAAGGAATAATGGCATTGAGCAACAACCAAACAATTGGATTGCGACGCACCTCGCCCAACTCAAAAGTGGTTCGCAAAAAACGAAAACGCCGACCAGCAGAGACGGGCACAATCGCTCTGTGCCCTTTATCGCCGGGCACACGCCGTGCGATATCTTCAAGAGCCGCAAGGACCTTGAGCTCACGCAATCCAAGAGCTCCGGTTGAGTTCTGAACCCGACGCCGCCATGTTTCCCAAAGCAGCGCGCCAATCACCAGAATCGGAAAATAAAGTGTAAGCGGTTGCATCAAATGCGCGGCATCGGCTGTGGCCAAAAAGGTGCGCAGTGCAGGAATGAAATAAAGAATCCAGAACGTAAGCTGCGCAGCAACAATACCCCACACAAAGGCCTCGTGCATCCCCCGCTGAACGGGGGTAAGTTCAGCTGATTCCCTAGCCTTTGCAGAAGCTGCAGAATCAGCGTCGAGCTGCCCCTGGGGGGGCTCGTCCTCGCGCGGCGGCAGCTCGAGCTCTTTCGACCAGCTCCCCATCCGATAAGACTCCCAGCGCCGCAAAACTTTGCTCTGCGCTGCAAGCCGGGCAACAACATCGCGACGCCGACTGAGTTGATCGCCTGGAAGAACATTTTCGCCGCGGCTAAGCAATTCATCTGCTAGGCGCTTGGAACCCTCAGCAAGGGTGCAGGTATCAAGCCACAGAGGAACCAGACCTGCCAAATCAAGGTCGCTCCGGTAGGGGTGATCCGCGCCGTTATTGATGGCCTGCTGCCACCTTTCATGGACCGAATGTGAGCGCAGCTTGCGCAAACCCTCCCAATCGCGTTCAAGCCGGAGAATTTCACTGTTGAGGACTGCAGCCAGCCCCTCACACCTAGCGCGCACACGTTTAAGACGCTCGTGCACCGCGGAGAGAGCAAAAAACACAACAAAAAATCCAAACCAACCCAAGAACACTTGGGAGGCATCCAATCTACGATAATAGCCAACCAACATCATCACTAGAAAGGCTGCGAAAAGCAGACGAAACAGTGCAAATCGCTTTTCTCTGCCTGTCCAAAGAGCTAGCCGTTGCTCAACACGGGCCTGAGCTCTCTCGAGACGAGCACGTCTTTTTTCGAAATGCGAAAGCGGGTTCTGTGAAGCATCATCCGAACGTGTCATCATTCAATTCGCCTTCAATGCATAGAAATCCGGGTGCTGTGCATGATACACAATGAGTCTGTGATTGAAACTGTTCCTCGAGTCCCGCACCCTTGTTGCGCAGGAGCAACCGCCTCAAATGAACGCAGAAATCTCGCCCCTCTCTGGCCACTCTGTCGCTCCAACACCACGCACGCAGCCCCGGCGCATTGCCATCGTGGGAGGAGGCTGCACAGGACTTCGCCTCGCCCTGCTCTTCAAGAAATGGAACGAATGCGCGACACAAGACAACCAGGTTGAAGTTGTTGTGTTTGAGGCTCGTCCTCACGCCGGCGGGTTTCTGCAAAGCAATAAAGGCAGTTCAGGGGTCTTGGTTGAAAGTGGAGCACAGGGTGTGCTTGCCAGCCGAACCGTGTTTTTGCAGGCGCTCGAAGAGGCGGGCATGACACCCGCCGATGTGATTGCAGCGCCACGCTCTGGCCCTCGGGCCGCTCGCTATCTCATTTCACCCACAGGACAACTGGCGCGTCTATCACCATTCCTGTTGCTGCGTTCCGGGCTCTCGGCACCAGGCGACCTGCTGCGCCTCGCCTTGGAAATCTTCAAAGCACGCCCCGTGCGCCCGCCTCACCCTGATGAGAGCCTTTACCAGTTCTTCAGCCGCCATTTCGGGCGCATTTGGGCCGAAAATTTTGTTTTGCCCTTCGCCACTGGAATCTGGGGTGGCGGAGCCGAGAAACTACTCCTCCGCCATACTTTCCCGCAGTTGCAGGAGATT
>JBILKQ010000163.1:0-5927 GCA_044376655.1 Silvanigrellaceae bacterium | reverse complement strand
GACACGCGTCATCACATCCACCCGCGATTCACCGCCTGGCCCCGGATAACGGGTGTTGTAGGAGTCTGTGTCGAAACCGCTCATGTAGTTAGAGGCGACTTCAGGATTCTTCAGCACAAACTCTTCGTAGGTGTTGTTCTCAAGCAAACCACAGTGAAATTCGCGCAGGCGCGCGTCGAGTTGAAAGCTATGTCCAATCTGTGCAAGCGACTCACGAATGATTGCAGCTGTCTGCTGCGTTCGCAAAAGATCACTGCAAATTAAATCAACTTTCTGAGCAGCAGTGCCTCCGCCCAGGTGTTGTTCGAGAAGAGTTTGAAGAACAAGCCCCGCTCGACGTGCCTGATCCCGCCCGGTCTCATTGAGTGGAATATCAGCTTGGCCTTGGAATCGGCGCTGCGCGTTGTAATCGGTCTGTCCGTGCCTGACGACAAACAGTTTCACTTTACCTGGCCCTCCTCTGAGAAGCCGTGAGGTTCGGGACGACCATGCTCATCAATGGCTACGAAAACCAAGTCGCATGCTACAATCAGCTTTGATTTGTCTTGTGCAGAAAACTGACGCGTCATCACCAGGCACGCGATCGTAATCGAGCTTCGCCCCACGTTCTTCACCCGGCAGAGGAACTCAAGCACATCACGCCGATCGGCGGCTTCGTTGAAAATGACCTCGGAGATTTTCTTTGTGACAATTTGCTTGCGTGCCAGTTGAGTCATGCAAAACAGAGCTGCAATTTCGTCGACCCATTCCATCAGCCGGCCACCGAATAAACGGTCTGCTGCATTCAAATCGCCCGGCATGATCAGCCGGAGCCCCATGCTGGTGTAACTCTCGCCGCCGATATCAACACGGTGACCGGCTCCGTGCGAGTGCGGTATGGATTTCGGGTTGGTTGATATCTGATTCATTGTCTTCTGACCTCGTCGCAGCTATACAGGATTTTGCGCAAACCGCCGAGAAGTCAAATCCCTTCAGGAGTGAAGCCTTCATGACAGTTGTTCCGTTTCGACCTCGCTCCAACGGTACACGACAAGGCAGCAGTGTGTCAGCCCAAGGTCAACGTTCGTTGCAGCCACCTCCTGGGGTCAAAGCTGTGGGCATCGATCTGGGCACGACCAACTCGGTGGTATCGGTTTTCAAGGAGCATCTCGAGCAGCCTGATACCCTCATTTATGAGGAACAATCTCGTCTGGTGCCCTCTGTTGTGCACTGGACGTCCGAAAACTCGGTAGAGCTTGTGGGGCGACCCGCGCTCGAGGCGGCTCAGGAAAATATCAGCCAACTTGTCCGCAGCACGAAACGGCTGATGGGTCTTGCAAAGCAAACATTCGTTTCCAACGGCCGGGAATACACTCCCGAGGAAGCCGCAACCTCTGTGTTGAAGTACCTGGCCGGCCATCCTGCACTGTCCTCAGAAATCTCGCTTCACGGAAAACTCTGGGCTGTTGTCACGGTGCCAGCGCACTTTGATGATGCGGCGCGTTTGGCCACCGTGGCTGCGGCTGAGGCAGCTGGCATCAATATTCTGCGCATCGTGAACGAGCCAACCGCAGCAGCACTTGCCTACAGCATGCTCCCTGATGTCCGTGATCTCGAAAAGGAGACCCTCGTGGTCTACGACCTCGGCGGGGGAACTTTCGACGTCAGCGTCGTTGAGCGTGAGGGGCTTATTTTCAACGTTCTCGCCAGCGAAGGTGATGTCCAGCTGGGGGGCGATGACCTTGACACCGCTCTGGCGGAGCATCTGGTGAAGAGCGTACAGCCAGAATTGGCCAGCAAGCGTATTAAGCCAGGATCAGCAGCCTTTAAAAATCTGCTGCTTTTGGCGGAAGACGCGAAGAAAAAGTTCCAGAACCAAGGCTCCGTGCATATCCACCATGAAAATCTCGACGATGCAGGTGCTCAAATCGATCTCGTTCTTCATCGGGATGTTTTTGAATCACTGGCCGCCCCCTACATTGAAAAAACATTGTTGCTCACCGAGCGTGCTGTTCACGCAGCAAAGAAGCGGACGAAAAATATTTCACGCATTTTGTTGGTTGGGGGTAGCACACGGGTGGCACTCGTACGCAAAATGCTGGAGCAGTATTTTCCCGATTGCATGGTCGATGCTCGCCTCGAACCCGATCTTGCCGTGAGCTGGGGAGCATCCATTCAGGCAGCCATTATTTTGGGACTCGAACCCAGCACAATTCTTGTTGACGTGTGCAGTCATTCTCTGGGCGTAGGAGTTGCAGAAGATAGCCGTAGCATCGATGAAAACTTCAAAAAAATTGCCCGCAAATTTGGTGTGCTGCGGCCTTCATCGGAAGATCAATTGCAATTGATCCTCGGCGATAAATTCGAGGACTTCCACCGCGAGTTGCGTGGGCTTCTGCGTGTGGCACCCATTATTCACCGCAACTCACCTCTACCTTCGATGCGCAGTGAATTTTTCAATACACTCTTCGATAACCAAATCGCTGTGCAGGTGATCGTGGTTCAGGGAGAGGGAGAAACCGTTAGCGAGAACAGGCTCATCGGTACGTTTATGTTTGAACTGCAGCAGCCGTGTCCTGCGGGCAGCAAATGCGAAATCCAGCTGACCTACGACCAAAACGGTATGGTGCACGTGCTGGCCAAACAGCTTGGCACCGAAAACCAAGGCGAAGCAGTGTTTGACAGCCGTACGGGTGAAGTCAAAGGCTGGATTGCCTTGGCTGATGATGCTGAACACGAGCCCTCGGTGGGTTATTCCGCGTCAGTAAGTGAACCACAATTCACCGATGAGTCTGCTTCCAGCAGTGCACCCAGCAGCACTCAAGTGAATGCCACATTGGTTCGGGCACGACGCCATTTGATGAGGTTGTCGTCTTCCTCGGAAAGTCACCACAAACTCACACAGCTCATTGCCGAGTATGAAAAAAATCTTGCACTCAGTGCGGCAGGTGAAGATTGCGATGACGCGCTCGATTCTATTGAAGAACAATTTCGTTTAATTTTTGAGGCCTGAATGAAGGCTTTCATGAACAGGAGCGCCTGAGTGCTTGATTTGCCTTCTGTAGAAAAAAGACTTCTCGAATGCCTTTCTCGCGATTGGCCTCAATTCGCCAACAGTCTGGCTTCGCTTGAAAGTCACCCCGAATTCAGTTCTTTTATCGCAAATTATAGAGGTCACTCTGAGGCAGCCTCTCCAGAGCGCCACTTACACTTTCGTGAATCAATTCTGGCTCAATGGAACTCAATTTTCACCGCATGCTTCAATCAAGCCCAGTTGGATGCCGATTCCTTTTCAGAAGATCTGCTCAAGAGCTTCGAAGCTTCACTGAACACCGTTTTGTATTATTGGATCGGAGCATCAGATAGAAACTTCCAATTCCGAACCGTTGTGCATTTTTTGAGTCTCGCCGATCTGCAAATGCAGTGCTCTTGCGAAGTGGGTGAGTTTTCATTTCGCATCAATGAGTGGGGAATTTCGTTTTCAAAACGTAGATTGTTTGAAATCTTTCCGCGCCGCCATTCGCTCATTAGAATTTCCCCAGTAGCGCGCTGTTTTGACAACAGCTTCGTGCCTCTGCCTGAGGAATCAATTCTTTTTGCTGCTATCCGGGGCCTTCAACGCGAGTTCTGTCTTCTGATCGACGAATGGGAGCATTGCAATTCGATTCTTGCGGTGAAGCAATTCTCGCTCAGAAAGTTGGCTCCAGCAGATCCCGGCCAGGGACAGGCGATCATGCGCGATATCGCAGCGGTGCGCAATGCATTGGCTCGTTGGTGCGTTGCCAGCGCAGCTGATTTTCAAAAATTCATCGCGCGTGTCGGATCTGAGCAATCACTGCATGCGGATATTCGTGCAGAGCTTTCTGCACTCGATGCTGTGGTGTTGTCCGGATTTCAAAAATTCCTGTTGCCAGCATCAGTTAGCCGACACGTTTATTCAAACGACGTCTTGCTTGAATGTGCTCGGTGGGTCGATGCCCGCCTCACAATGCACCCCGACGACCTCTTTTCTCAAATCAGTCGATTGGTTTTCCAGGTTGCGCTCAATCGCAAATCTGATGCGTCCGCACTGGTTAACCTTTTTGCAGGCAAGAGTTTTGAATGGACGCTGAGTTCCGACCCTTCCGCGGCAATAAAATCTGTGTGTTGGGGGCTTACGCCTTTTGAGCACCGTTTCTTTACTTGCACTCTCGTTGTTGTGACGGAGGCCAAACTGGCTCCCAACGCTTTGGATTCGCACTGGCTGCAAACTTTCGCCTCGGTGGTTGAGATGCCGGGAACCTTTCCTGTGGCTCCGAAAAATAGCTCGGATTTATCGATCTCTCAGGATCAGTTTGAAAACCTTAACGCTCGTGCACTTGCGATTATCTCAAAATGCTGTGAACAAACGCGCGACGAAGCGCTCAAGGCGGCACTTTTTGTTCGGGAGTTTTTGCAATCCGAGCTCCCTTCCGCGAGCAATCTGAGCGATGAGGAGAGTCCACAATGAACCCACAAGGGCTTGAACCAAGACGTCGAGCAGCTGTGGATATCAAGTTGTTGCGCCTCGAACTGGTGCCGCGCGGGCGCACGCCTTGCGAACAGATCTCCCACGAGTGGAGCCCAGCACAGCCGACCGAGAATCTTTCCCCCGAGGCGGCTGCTGCAGTTTTGAAGGTGGAGATTTGGGCTCCTCGGAGTGTGGTAAAGGAAAGATACAAGAAACTTCAGCTCCGTTATCCCCCGGAACAGTTTCCCGAGCGACACATTCATCTGCGCCCTGCTTTTGAATTGTTGTCGGAGCCAGTGGTTCGCCTGAATTGGTATTGGCAGAGTGGGCTTATTCCGAACATGGATTCCGCACTCTCACCGGCGGAATCTCGGCTCTGGAACTACGAGAATGCACCGAAGCCCATAACTCCCGAGGATGCGCTGGGTGCGCTTGTTGCTGCCCTCGATTAAGGCCGCCTTTATTTAATTAGCTCTTCATAATTTTATTTGTTCTGCATGAGCTGATTGAGTGCCTCTGCCATAGTGTACATACGCTTGCTGAGCGACTGCTTGAACAAGCGTTCGCAGAAATTCACCGCTCCGTCCGCAAAAAGCTTGCGTGAGTGAGCCGTGTGCGAGAAGCGCAGCTCCTCTGCCCCCTGACTCAGGAATAAAGTGTGTTCACCTACCACGGCACCCACGCGTGTCGAGGCAATTCTATCGTTCGGAACACCTGCGGCCTTTGCGAGAGTCTTCGCTGTTCCGCTGGGCGCATCTTTCTTAAGTGTATGGTGCGACTCCCAGAGCGCAAGGTCGAATCCGAGTTGTCTGGCCAGGTCTGCAACCGTTTTTCCGCAGGTGGTTTTCGCTTGCATCATCTCTTCAAAGAGAAAAACTCCGCGAGAAAAATTCGAAGAAACAACGACCGGGGTTTTTTGAGAGAGTGTGTTGAGTTTTTTGGTTAGCTCTGGATTGTGGCCGGTGGTTCCCACCACAACTGCGTTGAGGCGAGAGAGATCTTCAAGCTTAGCAAGCTCATTTGCGATAGTTTCAGTTCCCTCGGGCAGAGAAACATCGAGAATAAGGAAACTCTCGTTCGATTTTTGCATCATCTCTTTTAGGAAATACGCAAGATTCGTAACGTCTGCTCTTTTTAATGGGCTGAGGGCGATGTTTTTTTCCAGCGCAGCTGCGGTGATCTCTTGTCCTAATCGTCCTGTGGCACCCGCAAGCAGAATTCGTGTCATCTTTATCCCTTTAATTTCATATAGATAGAGATTTCTGAAAAAATCTGTAAATCTCTGTTTGACAACTCACTGCCAACAGACTACCTACCGCGTTCGCCAATCACAACGACTGGCTGGTTCTTTGAAAAGAGAAGAGAGAAGTCACAGAGTGCGGGAAGAGCCGTGCGAAGCGACAAAGGGATTCGGGCAGCGATGCTTGGAGATTTTTGTAACGGACGCGCGGTTTTACCA
>JBILKQ010000162.1:0-5950 GCA_044376655.1 Silvanigrellaceae bacterium | reverse complement strand
AGTTGCAGCGATAGTTCCGGTCGTATGGGTTCCGTGGGAGTTGTCATCGAACGGGCGAGCGTCTTTGTCGCGGAAGTCCCAACCCACAACGTCGTCAACGAAACCGTTTGCATCGTTGTCGATACCATCGCCAGCAACTTCGGCCGGATTGCGCCACATGTTGTTGATGAGATCTTGGTGGTTGTAGTCAACGCCGGTATCGATATCAGCAACGAGAACCTTCGAACTGCCCGAAGTGACCTGCCATGCTTGCTGAGCGCCGATCTTGCTCAAGCCATAAAGGCTAGAGAGCTGAGGATCGACAACAGGTGGGTTGGGGAGTGCTGGGATTTCTTTGTAATCGGGGCCACCCTTACCATTGCGGCCTGGAGCCGGAATGTTTTTCTCATTCAAACTTGTTGTGTGATAAATATAGTTTGGTTCTGCATAAATAACTTCAGCACTTTCGCGCGCCGAAAGAATTGCTTCGCGCAGTTTGTAGTCGTCGGACACGTTGATTTTGTACCAGGTGCCAGACTTTGCGTTCAAAACAGGTTCTTTGCGGGAAACGGCGCCAACGCTTTCGTATTGGTTGTCGAGCAGACGCTCGAGCGCATCACTTGAGCGAACTTTAACGAGATACTCACCGCGTACATACGGGAAGCCATCTTCGGTAAGGGCGATTTGTTTGGAAGTTCGGCTACCCTGCGCCTGGCTGAAAAGTGCAACAGAGGACAGAGCCACAACGGCGAAGACGGACGCGCAAGACCGTGCAGAGAACTTCATACCGACTCCCTTCGGATTGAACCACATACGGCCAGAACGCGCATTCCCTGTCGCGCCCTTTGCGAAAACCCGGGCACAATCCATGTGCAGGTTATCGCAAGCCATTGCTTTTCCGTATGTGAGTGAGATGGAGTCTAGGTGCCAATGGCCGGCTAGTCAAATGACTCGGAAGGTTTTATCGAGCAGATCATTCACACCAAACAAAAACGACCAAAAACAAAACAAAAAATTTTAGGCTTTTAACAAAACACCAAAATCACCTCTGGCAGACTCTGCCGCGTAAAAAAAACGCAGTTTGAAAAGTCTGCAGCGAAAAAACGCAGTTTTGGCCGGCAAACACGTCACTCAAGGGAGCTTTTAAGCTGGCTTACTCTCCGTAAGTAGCCAAGGAGGTACCCGCCATGATCAACTCATCCCGTCTTACGCAAGCATCGCAGCCCAACAGCACTCGCCCTGTGCAGGATGAGATGAAGGGAATGGAGCGCGGCTTTGGTAAACTCGATGGCGATCTCATTCCCTCGGAAGGGCTGCTTGCGGGTGGGATGATCGCACCGAACGCAGCCTTCGGTAAAACGAGCTCGTTCAACGAACTGCTGCAGATATCCAAGTTGGAACCCAAAAAAGAGGTTGCCGCGAGCAAACCTGATACCAAATCGAGCGCCTATGACAAAGATGACAGACACACCGACAGCGGTGAACGCAAAACCAAGAGTGAAGGCTCCTCACCCAAAAAGGCCTCGAAAGAGACCAAAACCAAAGGCAACCAAGGCCAAAAACAAGCTCACGACGAACAGCTTGCTTTGGCTCAACTCCTCGCACCACAACAGACTGCAGTGGTTGATCAAGTAAAAAATCAGAGCGAGGTGCAGGTCACAGCGCCTGCAACCGAAAAACTTAATCTACCAAAGCAACAGCAGGTAAACTCGATCCAAAACGTCCCAAAGAATCTCCAAGACGTGATGAAAAATCTGGACCAGAAAATCGAAAACCTAACGCAGATGAATTCAGCTCTGCAAAATCAGGGAACATCAGCAGTCAAGGACGAGCTGAGCGATTTGGCCTCCAAGTTTGATGATGTAAAGTTCGAGTTCAACACAACTCAAGGCCAACCTGGTCAGACCAACAAGCTTGCCAACAATCAGACGCTCCAGGAGATGCAGAGCCGGGAAATGATGCAGAAGCTCGCTGAGCAAGAGTGGGCTCAAAATGATCTCGCTTTGAGAGACCTGGTGAGTCAGAATGCAATGCAAGAGGCGGCGATGGAGCAAGTCAGTCTCGACCGCCTCGAGGCAATGAGCCGCCTGAAGGAAGGTCAACTCGACCGCATGCAAATTAAAAATCTTGAAGCTGTAGCTTTTGAGAAACAACTTCAGCTTCAGGAAATGCAGGGAACAAAGCAACCACAGTGGCAGTCCTACAGAGAATTCTCACCCGATGAGCTAGCAATGCTGGACACTCTCAGCGGTGTGAAACCTGATACTGGCACAGCCCTTGGAGCAAAAGCTGACGGCACTGCGATAAATTCTTCCATCAGCTCACGTCTGACGGGCGGCGAGTCTAATTCTCCTGTTGGAAAAGCCATCACGCAGGATGCCGTAACAAGTCTTCAATCACTGGCCAGCATGGCATCTGAAGGACGCCAGGGTAACTCAGCAGGCAGCAACAGTAACTCCTCCATGTCTGGCAACACAGCACGGAGTGAGCCCACCGCTGTAGGTGGGGTCAATGCCCAGAAAACCGACACAGCCAAGGGAAGTGACATCCTGAATTCAGCCGAAGAAAAGAAAGAGGCACGCGCACGTGAGTCGGAGCGCACAAGGGAAATGGCTCGGGCAGCTGCGCTGCGTGCTCAAAGTGTGGCAGCAGAACTGGCTGTCAAAGGTGGTGGTACAGCTAAAGTCCAGATTAAGGACAGTCAGCTTGGTGTTGTCGAACTGAGAATCAACATGTCTGATGACAATCGTCTCAAGGTTGAGCTGGTTGCCAACTCCGAACGAATCAAACAGGAATTGGAGAAACAATCAGACGAGTTGAAGAACGGACTCGAGAAGCACAAACTGGTTCTTGAGGGAGTCAGCTTCGCAACAGATGCCAAGCTCGGTGAATCCGGATTCCAGAACTCCAGCCAAAGTGACAATCGCAACCAACAATCACAACAGCAACAGCAGCAGCAACAGAGTTTTAACTCCTTCTCGCAGAACCAATCATCAGCAGGACAGCAAGGATTCGGTCAGGAGAGATTCTTCCAGGGACCTGAAATTCCTCTGAACAGCAGCGCGGCCGTGAACAGCTCGGCAAAGAAGAACTACAGCGGCAAAAATGATTCTCAGACAAATATACAACGCAATGCAAACGGCTCACTCAAGGTGACAGCGTAATTCAGTCAGAATCTGAAACGAGTGTCTCTTAGACGGGAGTAAGGACGACAATGCTCAGTGTGTCAAACAAAGCAGGACCATTTGTTGCGCCACAAACTGACAACAACCCAGTTTTTGCCGAGGCAGAAAAAACTCGCAACGGCGGAAAAGAATCGTTCAACTTCGAAAACGTCATCGGCTCCTCAAATGCTATGATTGCGGAACAACTCGAGAAAGACAAACAGGCTCTAGGTGGGAACGGCGAAATCAGAGTCGGCGAGAGCAAAAATGACAAAGAGTTTCGTGAAATGCTCGAACGTGTCAGCGGCAAAAAGCAGGACCCTCTCAAGAACAAACTCAACAAAGACGATTATTTGAATCTCATGGTGACACAGCTGAAATATCAAGATCCCACCAAGCCACTCGAGAACCACGAAATGGCGACCCAGCTGGCTCAGTTCAACACCGTGGAACAGCTGATTGGCGTTAACAAGACTCTGCAATCCATGCAAAATCAGAGCGCACAAGCCAACATCGACAAGCTTACCCCATACCTGGGAAGAGTGGTTGAAGTGAATGGCGCCAAGATGCGTCTTGGCGAAGATATGAAAGTCACGCAAGGAGCGGTTGAGCTCTCTGCCAAAGCAGGAAGCGTGAGTGTTCTTATCAAGGACAACACCGGAAATACCGTCAGAACGATTGGTCTCGGTGAAAAGAACGCTGGACGACACACAATCGACTGGGATGGCAAAACTGATGGCGGAGTGAACGCAAAACCAGGTGAATACACTTTTGAAGTTCAAGCCTCATCTCAAGATGGCAAGCAAATGGAAGTGAAGACCTCATTCACCGCGAAGGTCGACGCCATTACAGATCTTTCCAGCGGTGGACGCTTGGACACACTTAGTGGAAAAGTTGAGGCCAAAGATATTCTTGCTATCCGCCCAGACCAACCGGTAACAGCGGCAGCTCCAGTAGCAGCGGCAACGGCAACGGCAGCTCCAGTAGCAACGGCAGCGGCAGCGGCATCGGCAGCGGCATCGGCAGCGGCTGCCCCAGCAGTCGCTGCGAAGCGCGAACGTCCACGTCCCGTGGCAAAGCCTCAGGCTGAAAAATCAGCTCCCGCTGATGGCAATACTGCACGCGCTGAAAAGGCTGATTCCAAGAAGGCAGATGCCAAATCGACAGATGTAAAACCTGTTGAATCCAAAGCCTCTGAAGCCAAAACAACAGAAGTGAAAGCACCTGAAACGAAGACAACAGAAACAAAACAAAATGCTTTCGGAGACGCCAGGAAGGCTTCTTGAAGTTTTATCCGTTTGATGGAGGAATGACTTAATGGCAATTCACTATGCGCTGTTTAGTGGTGTGTCCGGACTCTCGGTCAATACCGACGCCATGGGTGTGATTTCCAACAACATCGCCAACTCAAATACGCGTGCGTTCAAAGCCGACCGTGCCGAATTTGAAGACCTTCTTGCGGTGAACCTCAACGAATTCTCACAGCTCGGTCGTGGTGCCCGTCTGAAGAGTATTACCACGAACTTCACACAGGGCGCTCTCTCGCACACCGGTGGTATCACCGATATGGCGATCCAGGGTGAAGGTTTCTTCGTGATGCGCACGGGCGGCAAGGACGGAGGCGACTCGGGTGCTCTCACCTACACCCGCCAGGGTACATTCCGATTCGACCGCGATGGATACATTTCAGATGTCCATGGCAAAAAACTGCAAGGCTTCCTCACAGGTGTCGACGGCAAACTTGAAACGCGTATGCAAGACATGCAGGTGAGTACAACCTCGATTGCACCTATCCCAACAACCAAAGTTGCTATGAACGTCAACTTGGACTTGCGCGAGCCAGTTTTGATCGAAGAGTTTGATCCTCGTAAACCAAACGAAACCTCGAACTATGCCTCCACAGTTACCGTCTACGACAACTTCGGCCAGTCACACCAAGCCACTGTTTACTTTGCAAAAGACAAAAAGGAAACCAACAGTTGGAACTGGTATGCAACCATCGACGGTGCTGAGATCAAAGGTGCACCACCTTTCGATGAACTAGGACGTCCTCTGCCCCATATCATTGGTAAGGGTAAAATCACTTTCGATGAAAGTGGTAAACCCGTTATGAACTTCCGCACCAAGGAAGGAAAGCCAAGCTTTATCGACGTGATGGAGCAGACTGACGCCTTTGAAGTGAGCTTTGCAAACGGCTCCGCGCCGCAAAAAATCCAGTTCAACTTTGGTCCTATCGAAGATGAAAACGGTCGCATGGGCAAGACTACTTCAACGAGCTTGGCTGCTCGTTCATCAACTCTGTATCACTCCCAGAACGGTTCAGAGGCCGGTTACTTGAAATCACTCAAGGTCGACCAAGAAGGTAACTTGCGCGCAGTTTACACCAACGGTCTGGAACGCCGCCTCGGTGCCATCGCCTTGGCCACATTCCCGAGCCCCGGGGGCTTGCAAAAAACCGGGCAGAACTGCTACGGGCAGACGTACCGGTCGGGTGAACCGAGCGTGGGTGTGCCACAAACAGGTACGCGTGGTTCCGTGTATTCCGCTTCTCTTGAGGAATCGAACGTGGACCTTGCAGGACAGTTCGTGGACATGATCACCACCCAGCGCGGTTTCCAGGCGAACTCGAAAACAATTACAACCTCTGACAGCATGCTCGAGGAAATTATCGGTCTGAAACGATAATGAAAGGATATGAGTGAATTCAATTCGCTCTGAATTGAACTCTCTTGTCATTAGCGAATTCAGGTCACGGAAGGCTTCTTCCGCTGGCCTTTTCTCTATTTTATTAAACATTTTTCTTGTTG
>JBILKQ010000160.1:0-5981 GCA_044376655.1 Silvanigrellaceae bacterium | reverse complement strand
CAGCAATGCTGGTGTTCAGCGTTGGCTCGAGCACGCACCTAAGCGGGTTTCAATTCAAGGTTTGCCCGCTCGAATCCTTTGGTTGAATTACGGTGAACGTGCGCGCGCAGGATTGAAGCTCAACGAGATGGTGAGAAGTGGCGAACTGAGCTGTCCGATTGTGATCGGACGCGACCATCTTGATTGTGGCAGCGTGGCTTCACCGAACCGCGAGACCGAGGCGATGAAAGATGGAACCGACGCGGTGGCTGATTGGGCTCTACTCAATGCTTTCGGAAATATCGCCAGTGGCGCGACCTGGGTGAGCTTCCACCATGGCGGAGGTGTCGGTATGGGTTATTCTCTGCATTCGGGGATGGTCGTGGTCGCCGATGGAACCCCTCAGGCAGCACAGCGACTTGAGCGTGTGCTGAGCTTCGATCCGGCCATGGGAGTCTTCCGGCATGCCGACGCTGGATACGATATCTCGAGAAAAATTGCGGACGAACGCATGAGCTCTGCAACTGTGACAGCAACACAGCCGCGGTTCTATCCACGCTACAAGTGAGAACTCACGAAGGAGAGAGCCTCATGACCAACCTTCTTTCAGCCTGCCCCGAAGTTTTCTCTGCGAAGGAACATGAACGCATTGTTATTCGCAATGCACTTGTGCTCACCATGGACTGCGACAACCTCGATGAGGTGGAAAGCACTTCTGCGGTGTTGCTCGGGGCGCAGCAAGAATGTGATGTCGTGATTGAAAATGGCATCGTCAAAGCCATCGCCCCCAATGCTGCTGCAAACCAGTCAGGTGCTCGGGTTATCCAGGGGCGTGGTTGTGTGGTGATGCCTGGCCTCATCGATTCGCACACACATCCAATTTTTGCAGGTTCACGTGCGACCGAGACTGTGCTCAAGGCCCAGGGCTTGTCGTACGAGGAAGTTGCTGCCCGTGGCGGCGGCATAGTTGTGAGTATGCGTGCTACGCGCGCCGCTTCAACTTCAGAGTTAAAAGCAACTTATCTTCAGCGTGCGCGACAGGCTCTCGCACGTGGTGTGGTCGCTTGGGAAGCCAAGACGGGCTATGGTCTCAATGTTGAGCAGGAGCTGCGTCTTCTCGAATGTCTCTATGAAGCTCACAAAGATGAGAAGTTATCGGCCTTCTTACCCGCCATGGCGCCAACGGTACTCGGTCCTCATGCGGCATCCCCGGAGCAGCATGGCCTCGACAGTTACATCCAGGCATTGATTGATGCTCTTCCCCAATTTTCCTCGTTGGCGAAAAAATACGCGACTCTCGATCGCGTTAAGCCGCTTGCTGTCGATGTTTTTCTCGAGCGCAATTACTTCACTCGTGAGCAAGCTGATCGTTGGTTGTCTGCGGCATTGCAACACGGCATGGATGTGCACTTACACGCTGATGAATTCTCGCGCAGCGGCGGCTGTGAAGTGGCCATCGCACTGGCGCAAAAAATGGAGCAGACGCAAACACGCGGACGCAATCGCGGGCGTGTGCTGAGCGTTGATCATCTTCAATACGCAACCGACTCCGACCTTCTCAAACTTCAAACTCTCGGTGTGATGCCGGTGGTTTTGCCTCTCACGAGTTTCTTCTCGAATTTGGCATACGTTGAAGGCCGCAAGCTGCGATCCGCGGGCGTTCGTGCGGCAATTGCCTCCGATTTCAACCCTGGCAGTGCACCTATGAACTCTCTTTGGTTTGCTGCTTTCCTTGCTTTGGTCAAAGGAGGCTTTGCCATTTCGGAAGTGCTCACAGGTGTCACGCGTCATGCTGCCAAAGCCATGGGAGTCGAGGCGACACATGGTGTGTTGCGTGTCGGACTCCCAGCGCAGATGATTATGTTCGAAGGAAGTTGTCCCGAGGACTTTTTCGCGACGCCCTTGGGTGACCACCTCAAGGCTGTGATTATTTAATCCAATCAGCGATAAGTGGCTTTACGTTGAGCTGACTTTTGGGATCGGCCAAAACGAAGGCAGCGGAGGCGCTGATCTGCAAGTTGTCCGCGTGGGTGTCGTTCTTGCGCAACCGAAGAAAGCACAGCGGTTCGCCCTTGCTTACGTTTTCGCCCACTTTCTTCATTTGCACCAGCCCAACTTTGTGGTCGATTGCGTCTTCTTTTTTCTTTCGGCCAGCGCCCATCTCAATCAAGAGAAGGCCAAGCGCACGTGTATTGATGCTCTCGACTCTCCGATTCTCACTGATGTCTGCATACACGGGAACGTCAATCGTACCGCTCTCAATCCACTCTTTATTAGTGCGCTCAAGCGCAGACAGGTGTGCTCCCTGCTGCTCGGCAATTTCGAGAAACACTTCATAGGCACGGCCGCTTTCGAGGTGCTTCTTCATCCGTGAATAAGCTTTTTCATGAGCGTTGGGTGAGTTGTCTTGGTGGCCCAGAACAGCTGCGCGCGCGGCCAATTGCAGACTCAATTCACGAGTGTCCTGAGCCCCGGCACCCTGAAGAATATCAAGACATTCGACAACCTCACAGGCGTGTCCAGCTGTACGTCCGAGTGGCTCGTCCATGTTTGTGAGGGCGGCCTCGACTCTGCAGCCGGCCATTTTTCCTGCATTCACCAAAGACTGTGCAAGCTCCCGCGCAGATTCATACGACTGCAGGAAAGCTCCTGAACCGAACTTGACGTCGAGAATCAACGCATCAAGATCTTCAGCTAGTTTCTTCGACATAATGCTCGCTGTGATGAGTGGAATGCTTTCGACAGTCGCGGTTACATCGCGCAGGGCATAGAGTTTTTTGTCTGCGGGAACAAAGCTGTCTGTCTGTGCCCCGAAGGCACCGCGGCGTGCAAGAATCCAGCTGCGGAATTGCTCGCTGTTGGGCTGAGCCATGAAGCCTGGAATAGCCTCCAGCTTGTCGACCGTACCACCAGTGTGTCCGAGGCCCCGGCCTGCAACCATAGGGACAGCAAGGCCATCAGCAATGAGCAGTGGGAGAATGATAAGCGAGGTTTTGTCGCCAACGCCCCCGGTGGAGTGTTTGTCAACGCAGGGGATGCCCTGCTTGCGCAGAGGAGTCCAGTCCATTCTTTCGCCGCTTTGGATCATGGCAGTGAGCAGCGATGCGGTTTCTTGGTCGTTCATTCCGTTGAGAACTATTGCCATGGCCAGTGCTGCCATTTGGTAGTCTGGGATACTCCCTGAGGCAAATGCTCCCACAAAGTGATGTATTTCTTCTTTGCTTAAGACTTGCTTATCGCGCTTTTTGCGAATGATTTCCTGCGGCAAAAACATATGCTGCAACCTTTGTTGTGAATTTTAGTAGGTCAACGTTTGCGGAGCATTCAGGCCACTGACCAAAATCACTCCCGCACTGGTTCCGAGCCTTGAAGCGCCGAGTTGAATCATGGTGAGAGCATCGGCCAAAGTGCGGATGCCTCCGCTGGCTTTGATACCCAAACGAATCCCTGTTTTTCTCTCATGCTCGGCCCCCACGCGCGAGAGGATGTCCAAATCCGATTTTGTGGCACCACGTGTACCAAAACCCGTTGAGGTTTTTAGAACATGAACACCGCCTTGTGCAGCGGCCGATGCAGAATGAAAGATTTCTTCTTCGGTGAGAAGCGAAGTTTCAAGAATGACTTTAACGAGCCTTCCTTGCGCAGTTGCGACAATTTTCTCTGCTTCAGTGGTGAGCTTTTTCCAATGCCCATCTTTGACCCAGCCAACATTTTGCACATAGTCGAATTCGTGGGCTCCGTGCTCCAGCCCTGCTTTCACCTCCGCCACCTTGCCTGCGGTTGCGTTGTTCCCATGAGGAAAACCAATGACAGTGCACAACTGCGGTGTGTTTTTTTGTGCACCAACAGCTTTGGTTTTCTCGTGCAGGAATTCAAGCGCGCTCCCTGAAATGCAGATGGCGCGAAAGTGGTGCTGCAATGCTTCCTCAAAGAGAAGGTTAAAGTGTGATTCCTGTGAATCCATTTTCAAGAGTGTGTGATCAATGAGCGCAGCGAGCGCCGCTCGGTTTGCGGGTTCGCTTAAGAGAAGTTCGCGTGTGGCAAAGTCGGTTTTGAGGCTGGGATGTGCAGGCTGCATGTCGACGTCTCACTTTATTGTTTGTCGCAGATACCATTCTCATTGACATCCACACAATAGACCCGCGTGAATGCGAAGGCGGGCAGCTGTCTGATGCCATACATGAACTCGGGCAGGTAGCTTTGCCCCCAGGATGCGAAACTCACCAAAAAGTCTCCAGGCAGAGCGATCTTCTCATCGATCTCCAAGGTTCTGTATTTGCTTTTGTCAGAGTTGCGCCCCACCGACCACTGTTTATAACGTTCTCCGTTGACGAACATGCCCAGGTTTTCTGTGGTGTCTTCGGGAGGTATCACAAGGCGAACTCGAATATGTTGCTGCGGACCAAGAGTCAGCGGTGAGCCCACGATGGCTGGAACTGGTTCGGTCCATTCAATCGTGGCCCCATTGGTGACAAGTGCATCCGCTGTTTCTGTTCGGAAAGAGCGGCCCTCGGGAGATTTCAGAACCGTCCGAAAGGTTAACGGCACAACGCCTTCGAGCAAGCCACGTTCGGTGATCCCAGCTATGGGTATCACTTGATTCAACGCCTTGCTCTGGAAGACACGATTCAACATCGAATCGACGTTCATACTCGATTGCGCGACCAACAAACGCGCAAAGTTGGCACGGCCAAGGTTGTCTTCGGCGTTGGGGCGTTGGCTGATTTTAAAGTCTGCGACAAAGGGCCCCTCGGGTTGCTGGATCCGTTTTGCAGCAAAATCCTGAAGCAAGGGTTGCAAGAGGAACTGTCGCTGCTGCTCTCTCTCATCGACAGCGGGCCCGGCGCGCATTAGGCGTGTAATCCCATTTTTGGCAAGCCAGGCACGAAATGCGGTTTGCACAATCAGTCGTGAAGGAAAGAAACTTCCGTCGAAGGTTAGATTTTTGAGAGGAGAGGTGTCGGCATTGCGCGTCTCAGCGTAGAGTCGATTCTGTTCTGAAAGCCTCGAGCTTTCCATGTTTGGATCGCAGGCGAGAAGCGCGCTTTCATTTGAACTCACCAGCAGGCGATTCGTGCAGCGATACATTTCACCGTTGCGCCATAAACCAATTGCATACTCACCCGGATCAAGCTGAATCGAAATTTCACGACGTTGAAGAATTATGGAAGTGAAAAGGTATTCCCGGACATTCAAATTTTCTGAGGGCGTGAGTACTGCACGGAAGAGGTCGTCTTGAACCTGAATGGGTACCTCGGGCAATCCGTCGTCATTTTGCGTTGCGGGTTGAAGAGCAGTGATTCTGCCTATGCGGAGTAGATCACCGTACTGAAGACCCGTGTCTTTGCCCGGGCGCAGCGTCAAGCGAGCACGGGCGTGATGTCGAATTTCAACCGCGGATGTTTTTCCAGATTGGATCGAGAAGAGTTTATGAGTGCGTGCTTCGCCAAAACCCGTTGAGATGTACCATCGGCCAGAGGGAAGCTGGCAGTTCGCCTTGCCTTTGTCATCAAAAAAACCAATCGCACGCACCGCGCGGGTGTTCTGTTCATGGAGAAAGAAAAGTTGGCCCGAGGTATTTTCTTGCGCCTGACCGGTTGGGTTAAGGAGCGTGAACGAAACCTCAGCCTTTCCTTGTGTTGTGGATGAGGCTTTTGTGGACAGCAATCCAATCGCCGAAGAATTTGGCATGAAATGGCAAAGCCCTGCGTCGGGTACTTGGCTATCAATGGCCCCCATGGCGTTCGCCGTCCCCAGAACAAAATCTCGATCTGTCAGGGTGAGGTTGGGGCGAAGTGCCAGCAGCAGAGGGTGCCACTGGGCCGGCGAGCCCCGGGAACTGAGTCCTTCGTAGTCGTCGGCGGTGAGACTCAAAAGTCTCGAACGTGAGGTTTGGTCGCGCCAGTCGTTCGCAAGACTTGGTTGAGCATCGAGCTGTTCAGTCTCGTTTCCCCAAAAAGGCGTTCTGCACCCTTGAAGAGCAAAGACGCTCAAGGTAGCAA
>JBILKQ010000159.1:0-5999 GCA_044376655.1 Silvanigrellaceae bacterium | reverse complement strand
GTCGATTCAGTTTTCTTGGTTGGGGATTCGCTCGAACATGCGATTGCAACACAGGAAGCAAGGGCGAGTGAGAAAATGAACTTGATCGACTTCATGATTCAATCCTCCCGGCGGCAGCCATACAAAGCATTGTGTGGTTACTGCAAGAGAATTTTGATTTAGTCAATAAAAATAGATTGTTATTTGCAACTTGTGGCGATTGGTCGAGCCACAATGGGCTCGTCTTCTGAGACTTCGGGCAGTGCCAAGATGGCGGAGCCCCCGCTGATCGACTCAGTGCCTTTTGCGCTGAGAACCAGAAAGGGTGTCGAGGAGTCGAGCATGAGTGCGCTTCCGCTGTCACCTTTGCCCAGTACCAGCGAGCGCTCTGGGGGCGATTCGAACTTCACCAACGCATCGCGTCTTGCAGGCGCAGTTGCAAAACTAAACTTCAGCATATTGGGCTGAGTCGCGTAGAAATCTTTGAGCGGTGCACTTGCAAACAGTCTTGTTTTTCCAGCTTCGTCAGCAAAATTGCCCGCAAAGATCAGAGAAAGTGAGCCGCTTTCAAGCGCTGACTGGAGTCGCGAGAACAAAGGAAGAAGTTTTTTTGTGTAGTTTTCCTGCGCCAAGTTCTTCTTGAATTCCGAGTAGCTTTTGCCCGGGCTTTGAAAACCATCCCGCTGCGCTTCTGCAAGGAGATCGCGCCCGGGTGCACGGTGCTTCTGAGCCAGTACGCGCACTGTTTCAAGAAAAGGACACACCGCCGATGGCGTTTTCTCCTGGCACTGGAGGATCGTGTCGACAAAGCGTGCACGTGAAATGTCGAGTTCAAGTTCCATTTGTTGTTTGATGACGCTTTGCCATTGAGCAATTAGGGAATTGTCAGCGCCGCCTCGGGCACGCTCAGTTTCCCGGGCCAGCAGTCCCGTGAGTATTTCGCCGCCAACGCGTGTTTTTGGGGTGAGTGAGGCATCGAAAATGCGGAAGTCCTGCAGGGCAGAGCAGAGCAGCGTTGAAGAAACTGCCGCTCCGCGTTGCCCGCTCTGGCAGTCTTCGCCGTAATTCTTTTTTCCCTCTTCTTCGAGGAATGTGTAGTTCATTACAATTCGTGCGGGATGTTTCTGTTTCTTTTCGTCGTCTTGGAACTCAGGGATTTTGGCCTCTACGAGTTCGAAAAAAGAAGCTCGTGTCTGTGCCAGAGGCAGCTGCAATTCGACTTGTACGTAGCCTTTTTCACCATCGTAAAGATGCAACGAATTCGATACAATTCTTGACGTGAAGTCGGGGAGGCAATGGCGAGCTGTCCAGATTTGGCTTGAGTAGCTGGAGCCAGATTTATTCAGGACTCTTACGTATGCGCTGCACTGAGCGGAACTTCTTTTATTTTCGCTACCGGGCGCAATCGACATCCCTTCGAGTGTGAGAACTCCGCCTCCCAGGTATTCTGACTTTGCAATTTTGCCCGAGGATACTGCTTTAGGTTTTGAGCACGACGCATTCTTGGAGGCGCCCTGGCAGCCGACGACGCACAGGGCACTCACAAAAATAAGGCTGATATTATGACTCAAATCACGCCAAAACATTCTCTCTTTTCGGCGTCTTGTGGGAAAATTTGAGTATATTTAATAGTTGGAAATTCCTGGTGAAATAAGGTCGTTCCTGAGGATGGTTAGCCCAGAACCTTTTTCAGAGCCTCGGAAAGGGACTTGCCGTCCACACGCCCGACCAGTTCAGCCTGAAGGCCTTTCATCAGCACACCAAATGTTCTCTCAGTTGTTTTGCCTAAGAATTCACGAATGAAGCTTTCCAGCTCAGCACCACCGAGTGCTTTGGGTAGATAGCGCTCCACCACAGCAAGTTCGGCTTTCAGAGGAGCCTGGCGTTCGGCCGGGTACTCGGCCATGCTCTTTTGCAGCTGCTTCTGATAGCTGGCTATGATTTGTAGAACCTCTGCCTCACTGCGAGTGCGTCCCGGCTCTTTAAGATCGTTGATTTCAGCATTTTTAATTTCGTTGAGCACCATGCGGACAACCCCGAGAAGTTCCTTGTCGCCTTCCTTCATGGCTTTCTTCATGTCTTCGGTCAGTCGTGCGCGCGTCTCGCTCATAAAAAAAACTCCTGTTCAGTGCCCCAGGTTGGGGATTGAACAGGACTTATCAAAATCATCTCGAGCAAGGAAGGCAGGAGGAGAGCTTCGTTTACTGGGGCTGAACAAATAGCACAGAGCGTTCCCTGCCAATTGAAACAGTAATGCGGCCCTGGTCGTCGACCGGGTAAACCCGTCCTGAGACCAACTCAAGCGCGCTGCGCCCAGGCAGGAAGCGGGTGTAAAGGGTCACAGTCTGTGCGTCGCTGCTCAGGTGTTGATTGGAGAGGAAGTAAGCGAAGTTCTTTTCACCGAAAGCACGCTCGTATCCCCACAGCCAAGCGGAGTCCGACTCAGGCTGGCCGGTTGTGATGATTCGATTGCTCGCCTGAATTTTTAGGCTCGTGTTCATTTTGCCGCGGCGCAACGCAGGGTGAGCGTTTCTGGCCTGAATGATGCGCTGGTACATGGCCAGCATGTCTTTGTCTTGCTCGACTGAGAACTTGACGCTGGGGTTCTCCAGGCACCAGGTTCCCGGATGGGTGACACATTGGGTTTCGTATTGTTGACCCTGTGCCAAATCCTCCCAAACCATGGGTTTTCTGTCGGTGGGATCATCTGCACCCCACATGCCAACTTCAGCACCGTAATAGATGAGCGGCGCGCCCACGTAGGACATTTTGAAGGCTACCATGCCCTTGTAAAACTCTTTTTCAAGCAAGCCAGGTTTGTCGTTGGAGTAGAGAGCTCCACGGTCGGGCTTGTTGACGGAGTCGTTGTCCCAACTGTTTCCATCTTGAGGACGTGGTGAAAGGGAGCGGTTTTGCCAAATGGTTTTGCTGAGGAACCGGTCGGTGTCATGGCTGTCGAGCATCGTCCACAGCGCATACTTGGTGTGCTCGCGATAGCCATTCAAGCGCTGTTCCACAAAGTTGCGGGCAGCACTGGAAGTAAACCTGTGTTTTTGGTCCAGGTTGATGAACCAGCTCTCTGCTAAGGTGCGGCTTCGATAGTTCATGATGCCGTCGGCTTGGTCGCCCTGAAGCATGTCGTAACCATCGTACCAGTCTTCGGCAATGATGAGTGCGTCGCTGCGCAGTCCTTTCAGATGTTTGCGGAAGAGCCTCCAGAATGAAGCTGGGACATCTGCATAAACATCGAGGCGAATGCCATCAACACCCTTGAACTGGATGCCGTCAATTTCACGCGGCATGAACCAGCGGTCGAGAATTGCAAAAATATATTTCTGGAGGCCGGGATGGAGAGCTCCGTTGGGGAAGCCCTGACGGTGATTGATAAGCGGACAAAATCCGGCCCAGGAATCAAAGCGAATCTTGCTTGCAAAGGGAAATTTCTGGGCATTCGGATAAAACTCTGAGAGCTGGCATGACTTGGCGTAATAGTTGGCTTCGCCTTCGTATGCGGTCGAGAACCAGTCGTAGTATGGCGAGGCCTTTCCACGCCGCGCGACGTCTTCGACCAGAGGACCATTTGAGGCGGAGTGATTGAACACTCCATCAATGACCACCCTAATTCCTTGGCTGTGCAGTTCACTGACAAGCTGCATGAACTCTTTGTCGGCTCGCGTGAACCCCCAAGTGGATGGGTCGTCGAGTTTTTCGCTTGCAAGAAGTTGTTTGTCGTCTTCGTAAAGATCAGGCTTGCCATCGGCGCCGACAGCCATCGGACCAAGTTTAGCATCTACATGGCGGTAGTCTTTTGTGTCGTAGCGGTGCAGGGAGTCGGAGTCGAACACGGGGTTAAAATAAACACCCGTGATACCCAGCGATTTGAGGTAGGGGATCATTTGCCGAACGCCGCGGAGGTCTCCGCCGTATCGGCGCGTGAAAATGATCTGACGCTGAATTTCACGTGAATCCAGCTCGGGTTGGAGCTGACGCACGATCCTTTCCATGTTGCGTTCAAAGGGAGTGAAGCTGAACCAGCTGCTTGTCCAGGGGTGTATCGTGCGGTTCACTTGGTTGAGTGCGCTGCGACTGCGCTCCCATTCAGTTGGGAATGGGCCCAGGACATCATTGCTGACATCACCATTGCGGAAGCGTTCAGGAAAGATTTGATACCAAGTTGTGTCGATGGCCCAGAGTGGCACTTGATACAGGTCAGAGCCATTGATTTGCTGAAGACGCGAATCGTAGCGGAAGGTAAAGGTTTCTGGTCTTGATGTGGGTGAGAATGGATCGCCCACCACAATGCCTTTCTGTCCCAGGTTGAAGAGAGAAGAGCCGTCGTGAGCCAAAATCACAAAGTTGGAATTGAGTGATTCGCGCGGAAGCGTAAGAAGCCCAGAGTAGGTTGTGTAGTTTACGGTATCGAGAGTGTAGGTGGACTGAGGTGCCAGTTCCATATGTTGGCCATCGGAGAACAGCACTTCCAGTTTTTCAGCATCACCCGTCAGCATCTTCACTTTGAAACGCACAACTCGTTCGCCCGCATCCAGGGCCGCAACAGTTTGAGCATCAAGTTCGAGCGCAGCCTCATCAATCAAGCCATCAGTTTGTGAAACGAACTTACGGCCCAGCAGTGCGCGCGGAGAGGGCAGATAGTTGTTGTTGTATGGGGCCAGACCGGATTGAGGCTGAGCTGAATCGGCAAGCCAATCAAAGGTCTCGTCTTCATAGCGCACCACAAATTTGTAGAGCACTTCCTGTTTACGGTCGATTTTGAGTGTCTTTAGGAATGAGCCGTCTGTTTGAGGCTGCATTCGATAGTTTTCATCAAAAGCCGTGCTCCATGAGCGGAATGGACCAGTGACATAGACAGCCTTCACCTGACGATTCTGTGCCGGGAGTTTGCTCAGACGGAAGTCCACACGGCGAGGGACAACCAGTTTTGAACGCACCAGCGACACGTCACCACGAGCATCAACAGCTACTGCGCGCACGATGGAGGGCTGTGAAACACGAAGAACTTGAGCAAATGTGCGTGTTGTTCCCGCAGGCCGGTTGCCTGCGAGTAAGGGCAGTGAGCCATCGGTCGTGTAGTAGATTTTGAGTCCCTCTAGGGCTTCAAAACTCACCTCAACCTCTCCAGTGCTCTCTACAGAAGAAGTTCTGATTACCGGGGGGGTGGCAACGACGTTGTTGGCCTGAAGCGAACGTCGCTCCTGGATTTCTGAGACGCTCGTTGCATTCAGTGGCCATTCATAACGCGGCTCGGTCGGGCTTTTCCCCTCGCTACCGGCAACCCGACTGCTCACTGATGAGCGGCAGGCAATCATGGCCATGAGGCACAAAGAGGTGATGATCTTTCCCTGAACAAAACTCTTCGAGAAACAACTTTTAAATGATTTCATTCACGCGTCCGCCTTCTTCCGTTGAGTCGAACCAGTGCATAGCCTTACGATCAATTGTTGTTGCGAGTTCCGAGCCTCGAGAGGCTGCTTCCATGACTTGCAAGCGTTTGGGGTTAGCCGAGCGAATAATCACCTGCTGCCCTGCAATGTTGGCAACGAGGTGAGTTTCATGGCCGTGAGGTTCAATCAGAACCACCTTTGGTTTGCAGTCCACTATGCCCTCGGCCTCACGGCCTTCTTTGGCCAGTACTTTGAGAGCTTCTGGGCGAAGACCAAGTGTGTAGTTGCCTGATTTTTTCGGAGTTGGTGCATCTGAGAAATCAAATTTGAGACCATTGAACGAGAAGATCTTCTGCGCCCCTGAAATTTCGAGGCTGCCTTTGAAGAAGTTCATGCTCGGATTGCCGATGAACGACGCGACAAAGGTGTTTACAGGTGTGTTGTAAAGCTCAAGGGGTGTCCCCAGCTGTTGGACTTTACCTTTATTGAGCACCGCAATGCGGTCAGCCAAGGTCATGGCCTCGACCTGGTCGTGGGTCACGTACACCACAGTGGCTCCGACCTTCTGATGCAGAGCAGCAAGTTCAATACGAGTCTGGCTGCGCAGTTGTGCGTCGA
>JBILKQ010000061.1:0-17459 GCA_044376655.1 Silvanigrellaceae bacterium | reverse complement strand
CGAATGACCTTGTTCATCTATTGTCGATGTCTTTTCAGCTCCTGAACATGGTTGAAGAAAATGTCAGTGTTCAGCAACGTCGTTCTGCACAGGCTTCAGGCTTTCTAGAACTGGAATCTGGGCTTTGGCCAACCACTCTGCGCAACTTACGGGCCAGCGGCATCAATGAATCACAGCTTCGAGCGATATTGAAGAGGCTGATGCTAGAGCCCGTGCTCACTGCGCACCCGACAGAGGCAAAGCGTTCGACAATCTTGCAACATCATCGCGATTTCTATCTACAATTGGTCAAGCGCGAGAACCAAATGTGGACACCAATCGAACAAATTTGGCACTTGGATTCAATGAAGGCCACACTTGAGCGCTTATGGCGCACGGGTGCTGTTTTTCTCGAACGCCCCGATGTCGCATCTGAGATTCGTAATCTCATGCACTATCTGAAAAACGTTTTTCCCCAGCTCCTTCCTTGGCTCGACAATCGTTTCCGAACAGCCTGGTATGAAGCTGGTTACAGCGGAGATCTTAATTGCTTCGATGGCGACTTTCCTCGTTTTCATCTCGGGAGTTGGGTGGGCGGAGATCGCGATGGTCACCCATTTGTAACTGCAGAAATCACCCGCAAGGCACTCAACGATTTGCGCCTAAATGCCCTTATTGTGCTCCGCCACAAGCTTGTTGATCTTGCGAAAAACCTGAGTTTATCAGACCAGCCTGGGAGAATCCCCAAGACCCTTGCCAATCGCCTTAACGAATATAAAGCCCGAGATCCCGAACTTCATGACCATGCTCTCCAGCGCAATCCCAATGAAAGCTTACGTCAACTCGTGCACATCATGATTGAAAGACTTCCTATTGAGGTTGTCCGCGATCATGCAACACAACTCCATCTCCAAAATAGGAGCTATCGAACCCCCGTTGAAGTGCGTGATGATCTGCGAGTTCTCGCAGATGCATTGCTTGAATTGGGTGCAACGAGACTCGTCGGTTCCGATATTCATGATGCTGTTCGCCTACTCGATACATTTGGATTTCACAGTGCGAGGCTCGATATCCGACAGAACAGTCGGTTTCATGAGCTTGCGCTTCAACAACTGCTACAGGTTGCGGGAGTCCCAAATGCCGAGACTTACAGCCAATGGTCAGACGTGGAGAAAGCACAGTTTTTGCGTTCAGAGCTCAGTTGTCCAAGGCCATTTGCAGTAAGAACGCAATCTTATGATGGTGCTGCAAGCGATGTGCTGGAGTCATTGGCTGTTCTCCTCGAGCATCGCCAGCTTTACGGTGGCGATGGAATTGGAGCGTACATCGTCAGCATGACCCACTCCGCCGAAGACTTGTTTACAGTTTACTTATTGATGCGAGAAGCAGGCCTATTGGAGGTCAAGGGCAACACCCTAGCGTGTCCGATCCAAGTGGTTCCCCTCTTCGAAACCATCGACGATTTGAAAAAGAGTGTGGAAATTCTGGAGACCTTCTTGAGTCATCCCATGACCCAAGCAAGCCTCAGATTTCATGCGAAAGAACGTGGTCTGGAACGTCCTCAACAACAAATCATGGTGGGTTACAGCGACAGTTGCAAAGATGGCGGGATACTTGCCAGCCAATGGAATTTGTATCTGGCCCAGAGTCAGTTGACTGAATTAGCAGAAAACCACGGTGTTGAATTGTGTTTTTTTCATGGTCGGGGAGGAACAGTTAGCCGCGGCGCCGGCCCCATACATCGCTTCATGCAATCGCTTCCGCCAAGAGCCCTGAGTGGAGCCTTCCGGATGACCGAACAAGGAGAGACCATCGCCCGCAAGTATGCGAACCAAGCGACCGCTGTCTACAATCTTGAGCTTCTCCTCGCGAGTGCAACCGCAGAAACTCTGTTGAGCTCGGAAAAGGCTCCGTTGGAAGACTGGGTTGTTGACGTGATGAATAAGCTCGCTTCCCGCAGCTACGAGGTCTATCGTGAGCTTATCGGACGCCCCGACTTTATGGAGTTCTTCCGCCAGGCCACCCCAATTGATGTCTTGGAGCACTCTAGAATAGGTAGCCGTCCTTCCAAACGCACTGGAAAATCTACACTGGAAGATCTGCGTGCGATCCCCTGGGTTTTCAGTTGGAACCAGAGTCGCTTTTACCTTCCAAGTTGGTATGGCGTAGGTTCTGCTTTGTTCGAACTCGAACAGAACCAGCCATCACTTTTCTTAAGGCTCTGTGAAAATCTCGCCAACATTCCGCTGCTCAACTACATTTTACACAATGTCGAAACCACGGTTGCCTCTGCAAGCGAAGAAATCATGCGCGATTATGCTGAACTTGTTGCAAATCCCACGCTGCGCGACGCATACATGCAGCTTATTTTGAATGAATACCGGCTGACCCAAAAAATTCTAGTTAAGATGTTCGGCTCTGGCATTGAGACTCGACGCCCGAACGTTGTCAAGACTATTGCACTCCGAGAATCGAGCCTCAAACATCTTCACCGATTACAAGTCTACCAACTGCGAGAATGGCGAAAGAGCGCAACTCTAGATCAGCAGCGCCGCGAGTCTCTTCTAGAAAAGATCTTTGCAACTATTAATGCAATTGCAGGAGGATTGCGCAATACCGGTTGAACGAATGATCTTTAAGGTAAAAACAATTCCAGACCACGTATTGGTCCTGCATTGCTCTTCGGAAATTCAGGTGTATTAGTTAGGCCGCCAATAAAGAGTACTTTGCCATTGGGAAGAGAAGTGGCTGTATGCCCCCAGCGGGTGCGACTCATCTGGGCTCCACTGAGACAATTGATGTCATCTACCCCAACAAATCGACAGCGTTCACTGTCAGAAAGTGGAATACCATTTTCAACCCCTCCCGCAATCAAGAAGGTACCGTCGTTTAGCAGCGTTAAGGAATGAAGTGAACGTCCTCGTAATGTATGACCCGCGACAGCCACCGAGTGATTTGACACATTCAATATTTCCAAGCTGTCGGAGCTCTGTGCGAGGTCACTCAACCCACCTGCAACCATGACACGCTGTTCATCGAGTCGTATCGCCGTATGGTAAATACGTGGATGACTCATCTTCGACTCAATTTCTACGAATTGCATCGAAGCAACATCAAATAGTTCAATTGACCGAAGAAAAGATGCAGCATTGTTCTGTTGGGAATCTGGAAAGATGGTTTCACCACCGATAATGGCAACTGTGCTTTCATTCACCAGGGTCGCAGTGTGATTGGCTCTAGGAGTGAGCATTTTGGAGCTCGCAAGACTAAAGGTCCCACTCACGGGGTTATATATTTCAACAGAGTCATGAATGCGATAGCCATCAGTGCCCCCGAACACCAAAACACGACCATCAGCAAGAGTCACTGACGCATGTCCACTGCGCTCCAGAAGCATGTTCGGACCAGGAGAAAATGAATTGGTTTTCGGGTCAAAAATATCGGTGCTTGAAATGGCAGGTTCGAAATCAGTTGCACCGCCGATGAACAGGATCCGTCCATCCTTCAGCCTGTTATGTGTGGCTGAGCTACGCAGGGTCGACATTTTTTGCCCCCCAAAACGTACACGCGATTCTCTTATTTGCAGTATCTCGGCACTGTTCTCTCCGCCCAGATCTGCCCAAGCACCGCCAGCAACCAGAACCCGTTCATCATCCAAAAGAACGGCATTATGCCCTGAGCGTCCAAAGGTTAGTGGCGTTGATAATTTTACGAATCGACCTTCTTGAGAGGAACGCATTTGAGTGCTGCCCGAGTATGCTCGGCCCGACACCAAAAAAACAGCGAATGCGGGCAGGCACAGCGAAAGCAAACGAACAACAGCGGAAGCTCTCATGGCTTGGCGCCTCCCTCGAATCGAAGAAAGAAAAACGGGGGATGTGAGCTTTGATACTTCACACTCCCCACTCTAACTTTTTTCGAGGCTGTTGTCTGATAACGTCAAAGTCAGATGCGTAGCGCGTTACTGACCCTGTGCTGGACAGTAACCAAACCAACTTACAGAGGAGTTAATAAAATCCATAAAGCTGTGAGCATCAATCCTTGCAAACAGCCTCGAAGCCGACCTGATCCACCCAACGGCCAAACATCACGCCCATGCGCTTGGTGTAATCGAAGGTGAGCTTTCCGGAGGCAAGGTCGTAAGTCACCTCGTGCAGATCGATAATCCCACTTCTTGAATTCTCAGGATACTTGGTTCTATGGCTTTCCATGTAGAAAACAGAATCATCAAGCTCCACGACACTGTAATCAATCATTGAGCGAAAATTATGTCGGCCATTGGGGCTAAAAAAGGTGTGTTCAACCTTTTTTCCCTCTGCACTGGTGTAGCTGAAATTGCTGAAGTACCACGGGATTAGGTCGCCCCCGAACGGTCCGCCGCTTTTCTCAATTACGCTGAGGCAAACACTGATGTCTCGTAGTTCGCCACCTGTGACGAGATCAGTTGTCTGACCGATCTTGCAAGACTTTAGCAAACGGTGCTGGCTTTGATCACCGCTTGTACAAGGTGAGGCAAAAGCAGTGCTTGGCAAAGCAATAGACAGCAAAGCAAACACAACGTTCAACAACTTCATCGATTCACCTCGGCATTAATTTGGGCATATCGTTACGTGGCATTTCACTATTGTCAAATTTTATCGCAATTCAATCTTTCAATGTATGAAAGGAATACATAATAAGTTTAACGATTCTGGTTTATTTCCGATTAAGCGGAGACACCTGAAGACTTTTGCTGTGCAAGCTCCTGCCGCGCCCCTTGCAAGACTCCGAGCCCAGATTTCAAAAACAGAGCCGTAATGCCCAAACCGACGATGAAGTCGGGCCAATGTGATTGAGTCAGAAATACCAATCCAGCAGCAGCTAGCACCGATGTATTGGCGATAAGATCATTGCGGGAACAAATCCAAACAGATGACATGTTGATGTCATCAGAACGATGCTTGGTCAGGAGTGCAAGGCAAGTTGCATTAGCAGCCAAAGCGATAAGAGTCACAACCGACATCAGGGAGACCTCGGGTTGACTCTGATTCAGCAATTTCCAGACAGCCTGAGCCAGAACAGAAAACCCCAAAATCAACATTATCCCACCCTTGAGAGATGCCGACATAGCTTTAGCCCGGCTGCCTTTGTTGATGACATATAGACTGCTTCCATAGGCAATGGCATCACCCAGCATATCGAGTGAGTCGCCCATGAGAGCAAGAGAACGTGCCAGGAGGCCAGCGCCAAACTCAACAAAAAACATGACAGCATTGATAGCAAGAACCACCCAAAGAACTTTGGATTGGTCTTTACGCAATTTTTGCAAGTCGCAGGCTTTATTTTGGCAGCAATCACCCATCTGAAAACTCCTCATGATCAGGGATACCGATGATTTCTTGACTGGTCAATTTCTGATCCAGATGAGGAGGAGTCTCAAGCAAACTCGAAGCAAGAGGTTTGAACATTCCAGGAGGGAAGATTCTCAGAGAATATTCGAACACAGCTGTCGCCATCGCCAGCACCTGCACAAACCATGAGAGGAATAAGGTGTTCTTCGCGGGGGTGCGCAAGCCGCGACAGGTCTATTCTCGTGAGCGGTTGCAGGCATTTCAGCCAAACTCAGAGCATTTATACCTTGGCTCGAGCAGGCTTTGAA
Source organism: Silvanigrellaceae bacterium (assembly GCA_044376655.1). Classification (GTDB taxonomy): domain Bacteria; phylum Bdellovibrionota_B; class Oligoflexia; order Silvanigrellales; family Silvanigrellaceae; genus RFOM01. Next base: position 11,842 of record JBILKQ010000061.1, on the reverse strand, counting down.
GAGTTCCTGAATGCTGGACGTGAATGATTGCGGCCTCCCCGGCCCTGTTGTTGAGGCGGAGGGCGCAGGTTTGAGTTTTGCGCAGCATCAGAATGAAAAGGCTGATCGAGTGCTACAGGAATTGATTTCTTGATCACTTTTTCGATTTGCCTGAGATATGCAATTTCTTCTGCTTCGCAAAAAGAGATAGCCACACCGGATGTACCCGCCCGGGCTGTTCGACCGATACGATGCACATAAGTTTCAGGCTCATTTGGGAGCTCAAAATTTATAACGTGACTGATTTCATCCACGTCAATGCCGCGCGCTGCAATATCAGTAGCAATCAGGGCACGCACACGGCCTGCCTTAAATTCATTAAGTGCATTCTGCCTTGCCGACTGAGATTTGTTGCCATGAATGGCTCTCGATGAAACACCAGCCTGCCCGAGAAAATCTGCAACCTTGTTGGCACCATGCTTAGTACGCGTGAAGATAATGACTCTCTTCAAGTCTTTGTTGGCGAAAAGATGTGCGAGCAACTCACGCTTTTGTGCTTTGTCGACAAACATAACGCTTTGGTTGATCATTTCAGCCGTAGACGACGGCGGGGTCACAGCAACCTTCACCGGGTTCACGAGAATGGCATTTACTAGTTTATCCGTTTCTGGCGCCATACTGGCCGAGAAGAGCAGGTTGTGTCGCTTTTTAGGGAGCATAGCCAAAATTTTACGGATATCATGAATGAAACCCATGTCGAGCATGCGATCGGCTTCATCGAGAACGAAGGCCTCGACACCGTCCAAGGTCACATGCCCTTGGCTTAGGAGATCGATAAGACGCCCCGGGGTCGCAACCAAGACATCGGCTCCGCCGCTCAGACTCTGCACTTGAGGAACCTGACTCACACCACCAAAGGCCAAAGCCAGCTTAACTCTCAAGGCTGCACCGTAGGTTTGAAAACTTTCATGCACCTGAATGGCGAGTTCTCGTGTGGGCGTGAGCACAAGAACGCGCACGTGTCGAGGCATCAAGCGTTTGGGCTTCTCGGCAATGGTCTGCAAAAGAGGCAAAGAGAATGCAGCAGTTTTTCCAGTTCCTGTTTGCGCAATTCCGAGAAGATCTCGCCCCTCAAGCAAATGTGGAATAACCTGCGTTTGAATGGGTGTCGGGCGAGTGTAACCGCTCCGCTGTACAGTTTTGAGCAGCGGCTCGATCAACTTGAGGTCTGCAAAAGTTTGAATCGTGTTCAATGACGTTCCTTTTTTTAAAAACTGCGACTTCGGGGCGCCGACAACACTTCTGCCTCGCTCGCCTTGACGTTCATGTTCTTGATTTTGCAACCCGACAATCGATTCAAAACGCTCTGTGCCTTTGGCCGAGCAACTTCAATATGCGAAAAATGGTCAAATATAAAGATACCACCAACATCTTCACGCCCAAGCCCGAGCTGTTGGGTGAGAGCACCAAGAATATCACCTGGCCTTAATTTACTCGATTTTCCGCGGTTGATGTGAATTTTTGCAAACTCATGAGCGACTGCTGTCGTGGATACATTCTTGGGCTCAAGCTGACATGCTTCCAATTGGATGCCTGTTCCTGAAAGGAGTTCCGTCAGAAATTTACGCGACTGTGCAGTGCACATGCTGATTGTCCATCCACTCTTGCCCGCGCGACCCGTTCGACCTGAACGATGCAGGTACTCCTGCTGGGTAGAGGGAAGTTCGAAGTGAACAACAACAGAAAGCTCCGAGATATCGATACCACGAGCGGCCAGATTGGTCGCCACCAGAAATTTGATACCACCGGATCTGAAGTGTCGGAGAATCGATGCGCGCTCGATTTGTCCTAATTCACCGGACAATCCTGCAACTGACTGCCCGAGCGTCTGCAGATTCTCTGAAACCCTTTGAACCGATTCACGCGTCTCACAAAACACAATACCAGATTGAACTTCTGAGCCGATGTGAGCCAACAATTCACCCAGCGCCTCAATACGCTCTTTGCCTTGCGGAACCAAAAAGGTCTCGTGCCGAGAAAGTGAGTTTGGCACTTCAGTCGAGATTCGCTGATCGGATGAAGATTTTGCACGCACATCAATACGCGTGCCACGATGAACCAAACGATTTTGAAGTCGGCTTTGCCCTTCTGACTCTGTGGCGGAAAAGAGCGCGGCCTGAACGCGACTTGGAAGATGATCACAGATGGACTTCACTTGAGCCTCAAACCCCATACCAACCATGAGGTCAGCCTCATCGAGTACAATCGCCTTCAACCCAGAAATATTCAAAATATCCTGTTCGATAAGCTCGAGCGCACGCCCAGGAGTGGCAACCACAACGGCCGGATTTTTGAGGATCTCTAATTTTTGAGTTTCGGCCTTCTGCCCACCAAAAACACTACGCACAGCGAGTTGCTTCTCGCCATCGCGAACGAGGAATTGGGCCACTTGGGTTGCAACCTGCGCAATTTGCGCTCCGAGCTCTCGCGTGGGTGCCAGCACCAGCAGCTGTGTTTCCGCAAGAGCTGGCTCAAGGCGCTCCATCAATGGAACGAGAAAGGCAAGAGTCTTGCCGGAGCCTGTGGGAGACAACGCGAGCACTGACTCGCCACGCATCAGCGCAGGCATGGCTTCCCGTTGTATGAGAGTTGCTTGATTGAAACCAAAGCTTTTCAAAACGGGGTGCAATTCTGCTGCGGATGAATTTTCAAATGTCATTGAGATACCTGCGACCTGAGAGTGCAGAAGGGTCGTAGAGAGTTTTAAAGGCAAAAGATACCGGTATTTTGATGCATCCCAGATTCTTTATTAAAGCAAGTGATATTGAGAGCTTAGCGGGGAGCTGGAGAATCGCTTTCAACCATGCTTTTGGGGATTGATTTCAATTTAGACGAACCTTGAGGAAACAAACTCATTGCTGCTGACAGAGATAAAGGCAGAAACAATCTCGCCCGGTAATGATATACAAAAAATGAATGCCACACAGGCATTTTTTGATAGTCATCGACAACATAAAGGCTTCAAATAGAAGGGCATTGCCCTGAAATTATTGAGAAAAAAATTAGGCCTATGCTTTGCTTATCATGACCCATGAGCACGTGCTCATTGTAGCGGAGGTTTCCATGAAAAGCAGTCTTTTGAAAAACTCGTTGGTCTCTCTTCTTTCGCTCTTCACTTTTAACAGCGCGCTCGCGGACGGCAATCGTGAAGAAAAATCCGGTAGAGAGGGACGTGGCACCTATGTTGTGGTCAAGCCACCGCTGCTGCTCGCTGCCGGTCTCGATGTCGGAACTTACGTAGGCGAAAACAAAGCTTTGGGGCTGACCGTCGATATTGACTCATACGTTGTGATGACGACCGGCTTCGCCGGACCTTACCTCAGGCTGTTTACCGGCAAGAGCTTTTACCTTCAAAACGCGATTGGTGTATTTAAGAACAGCCTCAGCAATGAGTATGTCGGAATTGGGCTCAACTCGACCATTGGAAATGAGTGGCTCTTCGATTCGGGATTAATCATCGGTGGCGAATGGTTCGGTCTGAGCTTGATGGAATCTGTAAACAAGGGAGAAACAATCGTGCGCAAAGCAGTTCTCCCAACCATGCCAAAATTTCGGATCGGTTATGCATTTTGAAACTCTGAAATCGAAAATATATCAGGCGTCTCAATTCTGAAGCATCCACTCGACACTCGCAGCAGCGTGGCTTTCGATGAGATCAACCAACGCAATCTGCCCTATGCTGGTCGATCCTCTCACAGGCCACGTTCGCTCGCGCACAAGCAAACCGATTTCTGTACACCCGAGAACAATTGCATCGACACCTTTTTCAGCAACGTGGTCGAAACAGCGATAAAACAGAGTTCGACTTTCATCTTTGAACACTCCGTGGACGAGCTCCTTAAAAACGATCGATGCGACACCTGTAAAATAAGGCTCGTCGGGAACCTGCAGATCAAAGCCTGCTTCTGTGTATCTGCTGCGGTAGATTGCATCTCCCATGGTGTAGCGAGTGCCTGTCAGACCAACTCTTTTTGCTCCCAATCTACGCAACCGCTTAAACAAAGCTTCATAAAGACTCACATGGTTCAAGCCCAGTTGACTTTGAATGTGGTCTCCGAGCCAACTCAGAGTATGTGAAGCAATGATGAACCCATCACAGCCAGCAGCCTTTAGGCGAACACCCTCTGCAAGAAAGGCCTGCATCAGGACGTTTTCATCGGGATTTTTCTGCCACATGAGAAGATCCGCAAAATCCAGGCTCGAGATCACGAGCTGCGCGCTGTGTTTGCGTCCAAGGCGCTGCGCGATTCCCTCATTGATGAGCCTGTAGTATTCCAAGCTGGAGTGCCAACTCACACCGCCTATGATCCCAAGTCTCTTCATTTGCCGGCCTCCAGCCACGGACGAGATCTGGGGAGTTTCCGGTCTGGAAACCCAAACTCGCGCCCTGCGACATAACTTGTCTTACAGAAAACAAATGTATACAGATACTTATGATTGCATCTTAGTATTCATTTTTTTGATACAAAACAATCATATTATTGATTTGAGTGAATCAAAGAAATACCTAATTATTTCGTCATCAAGCCTCGTTTCGAGGTTAGAGAAGGAGCTTATCAGATGATTTTTTTTCCGTTCGCCGAGTACTGGACTTTCTACTTGGCGTTTTCCATTTTCATACTTGTTATCCTTGCGCTCGACTTGGGTGTTTTTCACAAACAAGCGCATGAAGTGTCTTTCAAAGAGGCTTCCATTTGGACTGCGGTCTGGATCTCTCTTTCGCTCGTCTTTAACGTACTTTTTTACTATTACGCCCTGCACAAATTTAACACCTCCCCCCTGTATGCGTCGCTTCCAAACTTCGACGCTGCCGCACAGGCAAAGACGAGTGCGCTCGAGTTCCTAACAGGGTTTGTGGTCGAAAAATCACTGGCTATCGATAACATCTTCGTTTTTGCGGTTGTGTTTGCTTACTTTGGTATCCCAAAGATGTACCAGCACCGCATTCTCTTCTGGGGTATTTTGGGAGCACTGATCTTCCGTGCGATCTTCATTGCCATGGGCTCGGTGCTTATGCGCTATGAATGGGTTGTGGTCTTCTTCGGCGTTCTGCTCATTGTGACTGGTATTAAGATGTATTTTGCCGGAACCGAGCAAACCGATTTGAACAAAAATGTTCTCATACGCGTGCTCAGAAAAATGTTTAAAATCCATCCACAAATTGAGGGAGATAAATTCTTCATCAAGAAAGATGGGCTCACGTATGTGACACCCCTTTTCGTCGCGCTAATTTTCCTTGAGCTGTCAGATATCATCTTCGCCGTGGACTCGGTTCCTGCCATCTTTGCGCTCACGAAGGAACCACTGATCGTCTACACGAGCAACATCTTTGCAATCTTGGGACTCCGCTCGATGTACTTCATGCTTGCGGGAGTCATGGATCGCTTCTCGTACATCAAGTATGGACTGGCATCAGTCCTGGTCTTTGTGGGCCTTAAGATGGTCTACCTGAACGAGGCTTTTGGCGGTAAGTTCCCCATCGGCTGGTCGCTTTCGATCATTGCTTTCTTGATTGGCTCCTCCGTCCTGTTCTCCATCTACATGGACCGCAAGAAGAGAGGCCTGCACGGCAGCTGATGCCTACGGGGCAGCTTAAGTCTGCAGAAAGAGCGGTTCAGCCCACGCCGGTCTGAGCCGCTGCCAACTTTTTTCCTTCAAACGATTTTCTACAGTGTGAGACATCGCATTATTCCCACTGAAACAACCATGAACTGATAGCTATAAAAACCACACTGAGAACGCCGAGCACCAGCAGGTGCCCACGAACATCAATCAATGTTGCCCCTTCGGTCATGATGGCTCGGGTTGAATCGACCAGGTGAGTGAGCGGAGAGATTTGGGCAATGTTTTGCAGAATGGGATTTGTTCCCTCAAGTGAAAACCAGACCCCGGAGAAGAGCATCATAGGCCAGGTCAAGAGGTTCAAAAGCCCACCTGCAAACTCTTCGCTGCTGATTCTTGCCGCGACCACGAGAGCCAAAGAAATCATGCAGAGGGCACCCAACAGAAGGGCAACGAAAAGGTCGAGGTACGACCCCACCATTTGCACATCAAGCAGCCAGCGACATCCAACCAAAACAATCACAGACATCACGAGCATCAACATAAGCCGACTTGTGACTTGTGCGGCAAGGAATTCAAAGGCCGTTACGGGAGTCGTCTTTATACGCCGGAGGACCCCTGCCTTACGGTAGCGCACGATAACGTATCCGACCCCAAAGAGAGAGCCGAACATCACGTTCATACTGAGCAAACCCGCAAGCAACCAATCGACATAACGTATTTCACGGCCACTGACCTGCTCTCTGACAACTGCGGTGCCGCTGTGTTGCCCTGCGAGAATCTTCTCAAGAAGATAGCCCTTGGGCGAAGAGGAATTGATCCAGTACCTCGGCGAATCCTGCCAGGAAACAACCATGTCGAACTGATGTCGTTTGAGTTTTTCGAGTGCAGGCTGAAGCTCATTCACTTCAACGAACTGAACATATTTTGTGGAGAGAAATTCAGAGAGGGATGAGCCCTGGATGTTGGATGCAAGGGCGGCGTGATCTACGCCGACCTTGAAGACATCCTGCTGCCGCCCTGAAAATGCAAAAGAAAAGCCAATCACAATCAAAAACGGAAACAACAAACTCCAAGCGAGTGAGCCACGGTCTCTGATGAATTCTTTATTGCGCACACTCAAAAGAGCAAGAAAACGCTTCATTCGCGCAACTCCCTACCGGTCAGATGGAGAAAAAGATCTTCAAGGCTTGCCGAGCGAACCGACATTCGATTGAGGATGATGTCTTTTTGAATGAACAACGAAAGCGCAGCCTTCACATCAGGCACATGAAACTCCAAGTTATTGTTCTTCTTGTGGTAGCTAAAGCCGAATGATTCGGGTGGCACGTTCAAAAGATCCTCCGCCGGAATCTCGATGTACTGCCCTTCAAAATACTCTCTGAGAAGGCTCTTGGGTTCGCCCTGCGCGATTATGCGCCCCCTATCCATAATCGCAATTTGGTCACACAGGACGTACGCTTCTTCCATGTAGTGCGTGGTCAAGATAATGCTTTTGCCCTCTGCCTTGATTTTTTCTACCAGCGACCAAAGGTTTCTGCGTGCTTGCGGATCCAAACCCGTGGTTGGTTCATCGAGAAAAACAAGTTCAGGATCATTGATCAAGGCAAGGGCAAGAAGAAGTCGTTGTCTTTGCCCTCCAGAGAGCTTCCGGTTGTCGCGGTCCAAGAAATCCTCAAGCGCACACAATCGAATCAGCTCATCAATACTTCTGGGCTTTGCATACAATCGAGCGAACAGGTCAAGACACTCACGCACCGTAAGAAAATCTTGCAATGAGGTGTTCTGAAATTGGATCCCAATCCTGTGCTGCAGTGCGCGCGTTAAGGGCTGATTCAAAAAAAGAACCTGTCCCGAAGAGGGAGGTATAACTCCCTCCATCATTTCAATCGTGGTTGTTTTTCCTGCACCATTTGGACCGAGAAGCCCGAAACATTGACCCTTTTCAACGCTGAAACTCACATCGCTAACAGCAAGCACTTCCTTGTACTGCTTGCGTAGGTGAACGGCCTGAATGTGCGGTGTCGACATGAGAAATTCCTTCCGAAACTGAACGACCTCGGATTTTTCGGGGCAGACTAACGCACTCGCTAGTTCTTCGCCAGAAAACGATATCTTGAAGTTGAATTTTCAAAGAAAATTCAGAAAAATTCTGTTCTATCGTAAGGATCCTGATAGTCTTGAAATCTACAAAGAGGAACGAAGTTGAAATGAATTCCTTGCTGACATTCATCTTGGTCGCCACAATCATTGCCTTCAGTGGTTGCCGCTCAACAGCCCCACTTCCCGAAGACAATCTCGGAGACACCGCCCGCTCTCCTGTAAAATTAAAGACGGCCACGAGCAGCATTGATTTCGTTATACACAAACCCAACATCCCTTCTGCAGATGCGTTCTTGCTCTTTCATGGGACGGTGGCCTCAGACGAGAAGGCAATCCCCGCCGCACGACTCACACTCGCAAAAAGTAGAAAGCTCATTGGAAGAGAAGATGCGCTTTACGTGAGTGTTGCTTATCCACAGGAAGATCTCTTGATAGGCGACAATCTCAAGCACGCAGAAACTGCCTTGCTTTGGCTTAAAACCAGTGCCTCAAAAGAGCTAGGAATTGAAATCAAACGGATCTTTTTGCTGGGGCATTCCCAAGGCGGATACCTTGTCACTCGCTTAAATGCCCTGCATCGGACAGATGGGGTTATTGCAAATGCACCCGGTCCGTTGAACTTCACACTACGCTGCGAACTGGAAGAAAAAAAGAAAATTCCTGCATCAGAGCATTGCCGTAAAATGAAGGTGAGGTTCGGCAGCACGAAGGATAATCCGTCGCCCTATGAAGAACGATCCCTTCTAAGTCATCTTCGGAACTTCAAAAGTAGAATTCTCTTTACTCAAGGAACAAGCGATACAAAGATCCAAATGACCTCTTGGCCGGTGCTCAAAGAGGCCATTTCGAAATGCTCAACCTGCCGTGATGTGGTTTTCAGAGAACTCGAGGGTGGCCACGACGCTCTTTTTGAAAACCCACAGGCAACCGAAATTGTCAGAAATTTTATAAAATAGCCTAATATACGTCATTCTGGAGAACTGGCCTAGAACGTCTTGAAAGAGCGACTCGCACGTCCCATAATTGTTTTGACGCTCAAGTTCATGCCCTCATAATCCAGGCCCAACTTCCGAAACCTCCAGTTCACTTGGAGGCCTTTCTCATGTCTATCTCGAAATCCCGAAAGATGTCTGTTGCATTGGTTTTGTTGGCTTCAGTTGCTGCGCCCGTTCATGCTCTCGCACAGGAAGAGAATGAGGGAGAAGAGGAAACTTCAACAGTCGTGTCCAGAGTCAGAAAGCAAAATGGATGCGTTTTGCTTGTTAAAAATGATTCGAAACTCAAGCCACAGGAGAAAGTCACAGTCACAAGCGATCAAGAAGACATGGCCAATGGCATTGTCAGAAGCTCGAATGCAAACGGAATGGCTGTCGTGGTCCTCGAACAAAAATCCTGCAAGCTCAACTTTACAAATGCTCAAGTTGTCGCTGCTCAGGCTGGCCGAGGTGATTCAGGAACTGAATCCGCAATGAGCACTGGCGGTAAGTCAAAACTCCCAGAGGGCGTAAAGTACGACTCCAGCGCACACAATCGAATCAAGTACCCAGTCTCAGCAAGGTTTGGTGGTGGCTACATGTTTTCGCCCGGTGTAACAGGTGCTCTGGGTTACAGCTTCAATCATGAGTTCATGGCAGAGCTAGCAGTCGATAGCTCATCGTTGGAGTTCCTAAAGATTTACAACTATTCCCGACTCCGCATTGGTGCACTGGGGTCCTACTATGCAGGGAACTCGTTCTACACCTCAGGTGGCCTCATTCTTGAAAATTTTTCGGCGGGTTTGATTGGAGGAAAGATCGATGACAACGGGGTCTCAACAGAGGCGAACGCGTTCAAGGCCGACTTTCTTCAGCTCCAGGCACAAATCGGCATCGGCAACAGATGGAATCTTGGCCGCCTTATTATGGGTTCAGAATGGGTTGGTATCTCGATTCCGGTTGCCAACTTGTCTGAATCCTACTCAAAATCTGCAGGCTACAGTGATGAGCAATTTGAGGCATCTAAGAAATCGAACAGCAATTTTGCAGATTCGAAGAGCCTTCGCTTGTTGAACGTATACATTGGTTTCTCTTTCTGAGAGGCTGAAATCGAAGGCCTATTGAAAAGTCAGGAAGACCTCGGATTATAGATATCCCCATTTTTTCCCCAGATATCATCGGTTTTTGAGCGTTTCTAAATTTTGATTACCAATATTCCGAAACGCTCTTTGATTCTTTGCTTTACTTGGGGGATAGCCATGCTCAGAGTTTTTACTCTGATGTTACTTGTCTTGATGGGATGTTCGAGCGACCTCCCGGATCCCGCCCTGCGAGGAGCGCAGGCAACATCTGCGGATTCGGCAAAGACTTCGCTCACTCGAGACAAAAAACAGGAGATTGAGCGATACATCAAACTCAAGGAAGTCAATTCGGCACTCTGCCTTCGCTACCAGAAGCAGATCTTGGAATGCCCACTTTCGAGCCCGCTCAGGGCGGACGACTCAAGCAAAGTTTTGGGATGTGTTTCTGGAGTCGACCCGAACGCAACAGTTGGCGCAGATTTCAAAATTTCTGTTCAACCACCTCCCGGTACAAAAATCTATTTGAGCACCAAGGGAGGCATGTGGCGTACGAATGAGGTTGGTGCTGGTACTGCGCAAAAACTCACATGGGGCCCCATGAAGGGCGATATTTGTCGATCGAATTTGCGCGCCGTTCCAGCTCAGGCACAGTTACGGTCACCCAAAATGCTTGAGGTCGAAGACCTCGAGGTTGTGGTTGTTCCGGAAGACAAAAAAGACTGTGGGAATGGCAGTAACAGAATTTCTCAATTCGGGGCCTTTGAATTGAGCTTGAATGGCAATCCCCTCTTCTCCAAGAGCGATCTGACGTATCGGGGTGGTGCACATTTCCTCAAACTCGACGCGATTGATGGATATATTTACAACGAAGAGAAACGCAGCAAGTGTATTGTTTCAAGCAAAGAGGTTGAGGAGATCACCCGTGAGGCAGAGAAGAACGCTCCCCTCAATGTGACCTTAAGCAAAGAGCAGGCTGCCTCCATGGCCGACGACTACAACCGTGAAACATCACGCAACAACAGCCTACAGCAAGCACTTTCAGGACAGGAGAAACTCGGCTGTTGGGCATTTGCAAAAGTCGATAAGCTTGAAGTCAAAATTGAGGGTCGCGCCCTCCCGCGTCAGAGCTGGGGGACCGGGGAAGAGGCCAAGGGAAGTGGCAACGGTAGGGCTTTTTCCTTCTCGTTCGGACGAGGAATAGCTCACTCCATTTCGGAAGAAAATGGTCTTTTCAGGCCAGGTGGAGGATTCGTGACCAACGCATTCTCGGGACGATATCTTCAGGAGCTGCAATTTATCCGCATCGAGAAACAGGGAACAACCTTCGAGAACGAACAATTTTCCACAACATTCAAATGCGGCTTTCTTAACTTGAGACGTTGCACCAAGCGTGAATTCCGACGTTTTGAAACAGACAGACGCAACCTCTCCTCGATCAAGATTCTAGTGAATGATCAATTGATTTACGAAAGAAATCTGAATCATGATTTTCAAACCGGAAGTCTGCAGTGGTTGGATAAAGACTTGCAAAGCAACCAAAAATACCGCGACTTAATGAGGAACACCTCGTGTCCAGCTATTTGAAGGAAAGCTTCTTTTAGGGCGATTAAAGGATTTTCCAACACGGCACACAAGGGAATGAGTGCATCGGATTTTCAACACCTGTGCAGAGAGATGCTCTGAATCTGCTATGATTCAAAAAAAGCAGATTGAACCTCTCGAAAACTGCATCAGGGAGAACTCGCGTGAAGCTCAAGAGAAGGCATGGATTCGCTCTCCTTTTGTCGCAATTGGCTTTTCTTCTTGTAATTGCCTGTATACCAAAGGGCGGCGAGGTCAGAACGGTTCAAAAGCCAAGACCCGCCATTACGGCTTCAGCCACCCCACCAAACTTGAATGCTCCTGGCCTTCCGAGCTCTTCTTCACAAACCGCAACAGGCTGCAAGGAAGGCAGCGAACCCGCACGCCCCGAGCTACGTGCATGCTGCAAAGAGCGCAATTGGGGTCAAGCATGTGATGGAGGGTGTTGGGCTGAAGGTGTAGGCGAAAAGCTGAACCGGATGTGCAACGCTGAGAAGACCC
>JBILKQ010000158.1:0-6080 GCA_044376655.1 Silvanigrellaceae bacterium | reverse complement strand
CAGGTTCAAATTGGCACTGCCTTTATCGGAGTACTTAAGCTCGTAGCGTGTGCCTACCACCATTTGAGCAATTGATTGTTTGCTTCGGTCAACTGTGGAGAAGCTGAGAAGTCCTTCTGATGTGCGGTTTTTCCTGTAGAAAACTTGATCGCTTCGACGCGTCCAGGCCGATTCCACAATGAGGTCAACAGGGCCCAGCGCAGTGCTGAGATCCACTCCCCAGCGGATGGGTTGATCTTTGCCGCCAACGACGGAAGTTGTCAGCTCTCCCGTAAAGTCACCATAACCGTAGTTGAATTCTGCGCGTGCAGCAGCGCGTGGAGAATTCCCTTTTTTTGCGTTCTCAAGATCAATAAGCGCATAGAAATTATGGCCCGACTTCTCAACAGGGACGTGCAATTTGATGAGATTTGCGCCTGGTCGGATGTCGTATGTGGCGAGTGGATCTTTGGTTTGAACGGCAAGAAAGTCGGTCGGGTTCCAGAAGGTGGCAGCACCCCATTTGAGCTTCTGCCGGCCGACGGTTGTGAACAGAGACCCGCCGTTGCTGATCCATTTTATCCACATTTCGTAGAGCTCAATCTTCGGAGCAGCACCTTGCGCAGCGTTTGTATTTGCGCCCTGTGTTTGGATGATAGCTCCCTTGACGTAGCCGCGCAGGTCATCGCTCGGGCGTGCATCGAGGTAAAGCTCAGCAGCAGCAGAGTGGTTCAATGGAGCGTCGCCGACGGTGTTGTCAGAAAACTTCAAAAGTGAGCTCTGCAGCTCCAACCGTCCGCCTAGGGTCAGGCTCTCGTTCGTTTTTGCTTCTGTGGATGACGCAGAGGTTTGTGCCGGTGGAGAAGATGGGGCTGGCGTCACCGGAGCCGACTGCTGAGAGCCTTCGCCAAAAAGTTCTTCCTCAAGCGAAGCCGAAGCCCTCGCCTCGGGCATGACGAACAGCATAGGGAAAACACAAGAGAGCAATGATGTGCAAACGCTGCGCGAGTTTCTGTTCATCGGCTCTGGGTCTCCAACCAAGCTTTAGTGAAAATATTCGTAGGCAAAGAGTCCAGGTTGGATTCCCTGAGAACAACAGTTGTTCCGTTGCCTTTCTCGACTTCATCAACAATACGAATTTGCTTGGGCACGTAAACATCTGCACCTTTTGACTTGCTGAATTTCTTGTCCCAAGCCGGGTAGTACACGGTGCGCAGGAGCTTGTCCGAAAGCGAACGCTCCTGACGTTTGAGAATGTTTTTTGAATCTTTATCGACCCACAAATGCAAAATCGGGCTGGCGACATCTGCCTCAGGTTTTGCAGTCAGAGCAATGTGATGCACACCGAATTTTCCAAGTTTTTCGTCGCCTACAAATTTTGCGATATATTCTTCGCTTAATCTTGATTCGTCGAAGTCCTGGCGGCGTGAGTTGGTGCCACCAATACCGGCACGGTCGGTGCGGCGTTCCCACTTGCCCAAAGCAGGCTCATAGCTGAAGAGGTTTTTGTCGAGGCGCAGATAACCTTTGCCGGCTTCGCTTTTTGGCTTCGTGAAAATCAGCATCCACTTGTCGTCAGCATCACGTCGAAACACAGTGGCTTCAAACGCCTGTGTGACCTTGCCCTTTTCCGATTGCTCAATGAACACCACTGACTTGTAATCGCCTGAGTTTCGCTGCCGCTCGTCGAGTTCGACAACCAGCTTTTTCAAATCCGCATCATTGAGCGCCATTGCAGGAAATGAGCTGAGAAGTGAGGTTGCAGCGAACAAAAGGTTTGTTGCGAAGACTGAAGCATTCATGGGTTTCTCCTTATTTGCCTTGATTCAGAGCCTGCACGGGCGGCATCTGGCTGGCTTTGAGTGACGGATAGAACGCTGCAAGAGCTGTGAGTACCGGCAGAAAAATCAGAGCTCCGGCCAGATGCACAGGTATAAGCGAAAGTTTAACTACATCAGTCATCAAGAATACACGTAATCCTGAGTTGGTGATGGGGATCTGGGCTGCATTCAGTGTTGAAATCAAAACCAGTCCCAAGACGCATCCCGCCGTTGCACCCAGAAGCCCAAGCAGCGCGGCTTCGATCATGAACAAGGTACGTACCTGCCCTTTTTGCATACCTATTGCGCGCAGTGTGCCGATTTCTTTGGTGCGCTCGCGCACGGTCATCCACATACTGTTTGCAATACCTGTTGCAATGATGAGCCCTAGAATAATCACCAGGAAGACCGACAGACCATTGAGGCTAGTGACGATCCAGTTGATGAAAGAAACCTCGTCATCCCAGGTGGTAAGGTCGAGGCGCAGACCTCGCCAATCCTGACCAACAATCTTCTGAAATTTAAAAAAGAAAGGGCGCGGGTCGTGTTCGAGAAGAGTGTATCCGGCTTTGCGCAATACATCTTCAAGTTGCAATCGAACCTCGTTGGCACGGCGGATGTCCTTCAAGTAAACCCACACAGCACCGGTGGTGTCTGGCCCACGTCTGTCGAGATCAAGTACAGTCTGGCGCGGCACAAAAACGCTAAAGTTGCTGAGAAAGCCCATGTCGCGCGCGATTGCTGAAACGGTCAGGTCAACCGAGTTGGCTTGTCCTCCGTTGGCCTCGGTGATGAAAGTGACGGTGTCACCAACATCCACTCCAAGCTTTTTAGCCTGCCCTGCAAAAATCAAAATGGTGTTTGGGGCGCCGAAGTTTTCAATTTTGCCGAGAACTTTATTGGTCCCCTCTTTTTTGTATTCAGATTGCTCGGCGAGTTTGACCTCCTTGAGGAAGGCGGACTCTTCGAGAATGAGCCCGTTCAGGCCAGTGTTGAATGAACCGCCCGGGCCAATGAGGCGCCCCCAGCCACGTGCGCGGTCCGTAACGAGAGCCAATCCTGAAACATTCTCCTTTACCAGCTCGCGAATTTTTTCACGGTCGGTGATGAGCGGTGTGGCGGAATTGGAGCGTTGCTTGAAAAATCCGGCCACATTGACGTGACCCGTGGAGGTTAGGGTTGAAGCCTCAATGAGCCTGTCCGACACACCTTTGCTGATGCTCAAAAGAAACAGCAGCAGCAGTGAGACAAATGCGATGGCCGAGCCAAGCAGAAGAGTACGTCGACGTGCCTGAATGAGATTGCGGAAGGCAACAACGAAAAATGTCCACATGTTTTTTACTCCCTGTCCTGCATGGCCGCTGCAGGTGTAATGCGGCTGGCCATGAAAGCCGGATAAAGAGTGAAGATGAGTGCAAGCAGTGCCACAACACAGGGTGCTACGAGTGCCACAGTTGGAGACAGGGTTGGGTAGAGCCTTGGTCCACCAAACAGGAAGCTGACAAAATCAGATGGTGAAGCTATGCCCCTCGCACCCAGGAAACCCACCAAGGCTGCGGCCAGCAGTGATCCGAGAAAAGTCGCGAGAACGGCGATTGTTAAGGTCTCAACGAAGAACATGCGCAATATAAAGTTACGCTGTGCACCGATGGCGCGCAAAGTTCCAATTTCACGGGTGCGTTCGAGCGTGGTCATCATAATGGCGTTGTTGATGATAGCCATGGCCACCACAAGAATAATACCCACGGCAATCAGCAATACGGCACGAATAACCGTAACGAGCTGTCCGAGAGTTCCTGAGGCCTGCTTCCAATCGACAACCTTGAGCTGCATTTTTGCCTCGCCAAGGCGTTGCTCGAGTTCGGCGCGGGTTGTGCCAAGAAGGCGAGGGTTCTTCAAAAGGATGGCAGCATTGATGACCATACCTGTATTCAGTTCGTTAGGGTTGTAGCTGCCCGTTTGCACCCGCTTGAATTCGATTACGGGTGCAGCTTCGGGTGCGGAAGCTGTTGCAGCTCCTGCAGCTGTTGCGGTGTCGGAAGAGCGACTTTCAAGAGCAGCATCGCCGCCAAAAAGTGCATCTTCAAGTGATTCACCAGCAACCGGCTTGAGGTCGACCTCCTTGCGGAGAGCCTCGAGCTCCTTCTGACCTTCGCTGCTCATACGCCCGTAAAGTTCTCGGTAACTCACCATGTCAACGAAGTTGAATGCGCCGGCCAAATCAGAGCTTTCAAGACCCGAAAATTGGTAGGTTCCATAGATTTTAAGTGGCACTGTCTTGAGGAAGCCACTGCGCGTGTATGAACGCAAGTTTATGGTGTCGCCAACCTCGAAAGGATACAACTGGATTTGTGGGGCAATGGTCTTGTAGAAAAATTCGAACCGCGTGCTGAAGTTGGAGTCATCGACGGTGAGAAATTGCTTCATCAACGTTTCGATATCATTTTCTTCAGACTTCAAGAAGGATTTTAGGCGTGAAGTTATCTCTTTGCGCTGTTCGCCATTTAAATAAACAAGCGTTTCGAGATACTGCTTAGGGAGATCGGAGGAAATGGTTCGAAGGGAGACATCGTCAGCAATCTTTTTGCGTTGCTCGACCGTGCCTTTTCGTAGGTTGTCGAATCCGCGCGCCACAATGTTCTTTATTTGGGTTTCGTAGATTCTCTGGCTGAGCAGGATGCCTCGTTCTCCAGGGGGGATATTTTGACCTGTAACAATTTTGAATTTGCGGAACACTTCGGTGAACTGCTCTGGATTTGTTCCCATATACCGAAGGTAGAGTGGCTCTTTTTCACCTGAGAGTGGTGCTATTTTGGATTCCAAGAAGAGAATTAAGCTCTCTGGATCGGTTTTCAATTTGCTCCAGAATTCGTCGGAGAGAGCTTGTTCGACGTCACTGATTTGTTTTCGCACTTCGTCGGGAATGCTCGAAATCTTGAGTTCATTTTCCAGGTCGGCGCGCACTGTGCGCAGATTGGTTTTGATGGTTTCGACCATCGCCAGGGTGTCCGCCTCCACCCCAGCTTTAACCGTTGCGCGGAAACGTTCAAAAAGGTCGTCGAGAAGATTGCCGCGAGCAAGGAATGCGTTCTCGAATCCGAGCGGAACAACATCAGCTACGTTTGGATGCTTGAGCAGTTCCGCCTTCACATCCTCAAACTTTTCGATTTCACCGAGGTCGTCACGCCCAAAAAAGCCACTTCCAAAAAGGGCTAGCTCGTCGCGGGCGTTGGCTGAGTAAACCTGTAGGTGTCCGGCCACGCTGCCAATAATACTCTGCGACATGGTGTTTTCTATGCTGCCGAGCAGGGAGAGCCCGAACACAACAAGAAAGCTACCGACAAGAAGAATTCCACCCACCACAAATGTTTTGATCTTGTGAAGGGCGAGGTTTCGGACGGCAACAAGTAAAAGAACTTTGAGCTCTTCCAACATGAATCACTTCCTCACATCTTCGATGACACGGCCATCCTGGAGACGAACGATCCGGCGCGCGTGTTCAATAACCTTGGGGTCATGAGAGGAGAAAATGAAAGTGGTTTTCTGTTTGCTATTGAGCGTACGCATCAGCTCGATGATGTTTTGACCTGTTTCGGAATCGAGGTTTGCAGTGGGCTCGTCTGCAAGCACGATTTTGGGTTGTGTCACAAGCGCTCGTGCAATGGCTACGCGCTGTCGCTGGCCTCCTGACAACTCGTGGGATCGGTTTTTGGCTTTGCTAGCCAGACCAACCTGTTCGAGCAGTTCACTGATGCGTATGTTGCGTTCAGCAGCGGTCATCCCTCCCTGCAGCAAAAGAGGAAGTTCAACATTCTGGTACACAGAAAGTACGGG
This sequence comes from Silvanigrellaceae bacterium, assembly GCA_044376655.1. Classification (GTDB taxonomy): domain Bacteria; phylum Bdellovibrionota_B; class Oligoflexia; order Silvanigrellales; family Silvanigrellaceae; genus RFOM01. Next base: position 447 of record JBILKQ010000158.1, on the reverse strand, counting down.
GACCAAGTTGAAACTTTGAAAGATGAAACCGAGCGTGTTCAATCGCAGACGGGTTTGTTCTTTGTCTGAGAGAGAGTTTGTCACTTTGCCCTCAATGCTCACTGTGCCTGACGTGGCGACATCCATGCAGCCTATCAGATTCAAAAGCGTTGATTTTCCGCACCCCGAAGGGCCCGCAATTGTGGTGAACTCGCCTTCGCTAATGGTGAGATCGATTCCATGGAGCGCGCGCACCATGGATGCTCCGAGTGGATAATCTTTGATGACGCCCTTGAGGACAACAGACATAGAGCCTCCAATGAACAGCGAAAAATAGAAAAACCGCCGTCTCTGAGAAGCGGCGATCCTAGCTCAGGTGTCGACGCACGCAAAGGAATGTGGGTGTTTTTTGTGAAAAATCCGATTCCTCAGAAGCGGTGTATGATTCTGAAATGTTTCGATTAAAAA
>JBILKQ010000060.1:0-17784 GCA_044376655.1 Silvanigrellaceae bacterium | reverse complement strand
ACTGCAATGGTCAGCTCGCGTTGTTGCTGAGCGCTCGCTCCGCTAATGCGGCGTGGGACGATCTTGCCGTGTTCGGTAACGAAACGACGAAGCAACTGGGTGTCTTTGTAGTCGAACTTGATGTTGGGATCGAGAACGCGCTTTGGACGCGAATAGCGGCGCTTCTTCTTGGCTCCGGATACTGCCATGACAACCTTCCTTTATCTGAGGGCAGCAGCGTCGACGCTAAGGTGCGACGCAGCCTTTGGATCAAATGGAACCCCTTGATAATCACAGGAGGGTGAGGCCGTCAAGAGAGAATCTCCAGCCGGTTCAGAGGTTGTGGCGGATGCCTTCATATTGGCTCTTGTGGGCATCTCCAGGATCCCACTCATCGAGGGTCACCTTGATGTGGCCAAAGCGTACCGTGGCTTCAATATAAAGTGGTAACCTTCTAGAATCGCGGGAAAACCACATTTTGATATCGCCCTTCTGCTCCATGAGGCCGCCAAATGTGGTCACAAGACGATAGACGTCGGCTTCATATTTCGTCTTGGAAATCTTGCGGCTGTCGCTGCCGAGGTAGTCCGCCTTGCCTGTCCAAGTCCTGTCGGAGGTAAAAATCGGGAAATTGAGATTGAGAGGGGGTGGGTTGGTGGCAGCGAGTCTGTTCCTCAAATAATACAAGGCCCCAAGGGCATCCTTTGTGCCATCGATGAGTTGGAACTCTGCCCGCACTTCATCGCGACCCTTGCGTTTTGTCTGTTGACGAATCTGGGCGCGGGTCTGGTCAAACTCAATAATTTTAGAGTTTCGAAAGTCGCCTTCTTGCTGGTTGATGTAAAACCGGGCTGGAGCAAATTCGGCACCGCGGTAAGCCAGACCTTCAATTGAATCATGGATATTCATGATCCAACGGTACCAGCGTGCACTTTTGACTTCACCTGTGATGCGGTGAGCCCACGAGTCGAGGTGTTTCACCGGGGGCTTGATAATGACCTCTGCTGCGCCTCCGTTCACACCGAGATAGGTGACCATGAAACGCATTCTCTCCCCGACGGAGTAGGGAAGTTGATTGTAGGTGCGTGTGGCCTCTTCCATCAGGTGTGACCCGGGCTCAAGCTCTGTGCTGCTTGGAAGCTGGAGCTGTCTTTCGAAGTCTCCACTGCTCAGGGTGCTGAGTGGCGCGGCGTGTGCTGGTTGAGGATTCGAGAGGGTGAGAGCGGCAAGTGCGACGGCGAAGGTCGTGAAGCCAATGTGGAAGTGTCGCGTCTTTCTCATATGCGTCCTCATGCCTCGGTGGTGAGCTCGCGTTTCGCCGAAGCACCAGTGCGCTGTTTGAGAGCGTGTACAGGGCGTCCAGATGATCTTTCGATCGCTTTAAAGAGCTCGGTGAAGGCTTGTGAGACGTTGTGCTCTGGATGGCTACACACAACCGGTCTGGATTCGGAATGTGACTCGCGGATTTTGATGCTCGATGGAATAAACGGCTCAAGGACATTGTATCCGAGTTTGCGCAGATCGCTCAGGATGCTTGCCGCGTGCTTTGTCCCCTTTTGATATTGATTCACCACTAAACCAAGCACCTTCAGATCGGGATTGTGGTCGGCCTGCACTTCACGGATGATGTTGAAGATGTCCTGTGCAGCGCGAACACTGAAAGCGTCGCAGTCAATTGGTACGAGAATTTCCTGCGCGGCGATGAGGCTGCTGAGCGCATAGAAATCGTTTGCGGGTGGCGGATCAAAATAGATGGCGTCATAGCTCGAGCTGCGGATGCCATCGCGGAGTTTCATAATTTTGTGTTTGTTTTCGAGTTTGTTTCGCAGTTCTTCGAGGTTTCTGTCGGCCGCTACAAGGTGAAGATTTTCAACGCCAGTTTGAGTCGTGACATAATCAAGCAGACTCTGGCGGAAGAGATTGAGCCCAAGACAGCTTTCGTAGAAATCAGAGATTGATTTTGCCGGCGAGGCTTCCGCACCAAGAAGATGGCTGGTTGAATTTCCCTGCGGATCGGTATCCACGAGAAGGGTGCGGATTCCGGCGCGTGCAGAGCATGCCGCAAGATTCACAGCCAAAGTGGTTTTGCCAACACCTCCCTTTTGATTGTAAATAACGCGGACAACAGGGCCTGTGCTCATGGTTCGACCTCCTCAGCAGCCACTTATCCGAACCAGATGCTTCTCCGGTTCTTCAGCTGCTCCACGATAACCTCTTGAATCTGATTCTTCACCCTCTGCGCCAAACGATAGACGAGCACCCTGTCCTTTTCTGCGTCGGGGCCATACTCAGAAAGATCGATTGGAGGAAGGATGTGTATGAACCACTTGCTTGGAAGAGGAATAAGACCTGCAGGCCCTAGCCAAGGAAAAGTTGGAGTGATGGGGAGATACGGAATGCCCATCATCCCTGCGAGAAAAGTTTCGCGAGCGAGCATCGGATGAATTTCCTCGGGGCCGATGAAGGCCACCGGAACCAGTGGCGCCCCTGTGCGTAGACAGAGTCGAATGAAGCCACCGCGCCCAAAACGTGCAAGGTGGTATTTGTCACGGTAGAGCTTTCCGAGACCTTTTACACCTTCTGGGAAAACCACCACTGGCATTTGCGCTTGCAATAGTTGTTGGGCATTTTCCTGGCTCGCACGCACTCCGCCAAAGCGATTCATCATGCTACCCAGAAACGGAAAGTGGAACAGGAAGTCTTCGACCATGAAGCGCACTTCGCGATGAGAGGGGTGTTCTTTGAGAACTGCCATTTTCAGCATGGTCGCATCGTAGGGTAATGAGCCAGAGTGATTGCCAACCATTAAACATGGACCATGGCGTGGAATGTTGGAAATACCGTAGGTCTCAACGCGCCAGTATTTTGTGTATAGAAATTCAAAGAGTGGGCGGACGAAGCGATCGAAGATCGGGTCGAAACCAAAGGCATCCACCTCCTCACTGCGCAGACTCAAAGAAAATTCATGATACTTGCGGCGCAGATTAAAGGGATTGAGCCCTGTGACGATCTCATCGAGCGAACCTTGTCCGCCTGCGGGTGCGTAGTCGTTTGTTTCTGTCTGTGGTTGTTGAAAGGAGTCGGCTGAGGATTGAATCCGCTCTTCAATTTTGAGCAGCACACTGTCGAGCTCGCCGCGAAATGCGTGGAGTCTTTCAACAACTGTATTGAGCTCTTCACGCGATGCAAACTGCTCCCGGTTAAGCTTGGCGCGCTTTTCCATGTCGCGTTCAATACGGCTGAACTGTTCAAGCAAGGTGCGCCTGACCTTGAAAACATTGGAAGACAGACTGAGCAAATCCTCTTGCTCACGCGATTTGCGTGATGCCAAAGAATCAGATTTTTCGGACGACTGTGACTTGCTATTGCTCATACGCAAAGTTCCTTTGTCTTCAAGAACAACGCTCTTCAATAAACGCGAACGAAGCCTTCGTCGGGCTGCAGTGGTTTCTACTCTCCCAGCGCGGAGGACGGCATCGAGAAGCCAACACTACGCAAGCGTGCAGCTTCGATCAGGGCTTTAAGCGCCTGTCTGCTCGAGTAGCGTGGTTTGAACCCGAGAGTTTTCTCGGCTTTATGACCATCAGCAACACAAAGGTACTGGAAAAATGGCACCATTGCAGAGGGCAGATCCCAGACGCGGAGCATGAAGCCCAGTGAGAAAACTGTTTTGCAGATGGGTGTTGCCACGGGTACCGGAAAACGTCCTGACATGTGGATACCTGTGCTCAGCGGGAGAACGCCTTTGCCGACAATGTTGAACGCTCCTCGTGCATGCGAAAAGATCGCGAGAGATGCAGCTGTTGTGGCGTCGTCCTCATGAATGAATTGCAAAAGCGGATCGTAGCCAAGGACCTTCGGTATTATTCCCGCAAGAAAGTAGCGCGCCCGAACGTTGGTGGAATTTGGACCGAGAATGGGTGCGAAACGCAGAACACAAACCTCGCATTGAGAGTAGTCTTTTGCGAATTCGATGAGCTGTTTCTCGACATCGACCCGGGCTTTGACAAAATCAGGCCCAGCAGCTTTCAAGGTGCTATTTTCAGTGATGAAATTGGGATTCTGGCTATGCGCGCCGTACACGAAGGTGTCGCCGAGCACCACGCATCGCTCAATTTTTGCTTCGGCGAGAGCGTTTAGAATATGGAATGTACCGATAGTCTCAACCTCACGGCGGAGCGATCCGTTGCGGCCAGGGCCAGAAAACAGTGCACCGTGAACAACACACTTGATTTCGTTTTTGATGAGCAGGGAGGCAATCAGGTCGTCCGCACCATCGCGGGTCAGGTCGACACGGTGGAAGATGATCTTTGGGGCGTGAAGAATAGGGGCTTTAACATCAAAAACATGAATTTCTTTGACGTGCGGAAGCTCTGCAAGCCGCTTGAGAACCAGGTGCCCGCGAAAGCTGGATGCTCCGGTCATGGCAATCTTCGAATGGACTTCTCCTGTCACGGGCTGTAATTCATCGTTGCGTTCATCCTGCGCCGAGAGGGAGTTTTCCTCCGGGCCTTTGCGGGAGCGTTTGGACATGAATTCACCCTCCAACACTGGGGCTTTGTTTTGAGCTGGGCACTCTCTTCAAATCATAATCAAGCCGGATCGGGAGAGCGGCAGTCGCAGGGCAGACCACGGCTTGGCCTTGCTCCAATGGAGGGTGTAACTGATTTCGCAACACGTCTCTGGCTGGCTCAGACCTCTCGGCCAGACGAAGCTACGACACCGTTCCTCAGAGTGACCAAAGACTACCCGCCGAAGCGCATTTCAGCAAATTTTTTGCCGGAACTTGAATTGTCAAAAGAGCATGGAGTTGTGCCTTGCGTTCCGCAGTTAATGGCCTCCGAGACCGCCGATCTGGTCCGCATCGCCGAGCACTTCCTTGAGAGGGTTGAGTTCGTGGACATCAATTGTGGCTGCCCATCGCCAACCGTTGTTGGTCATGGTGCGGGGAGCAGTTTGTTGCAAAGCCCTGAAAGGTTTTATCGCTATCTGAATGAGATTGTCTCTGCCCTCGGGCCTGGGCGCGTGAGCGTCAAGATGCGTGTTGGATTTGTGAGCGAGTCCGAATTTCCCGTGCTTCTTGATGTTGTCAGCCAATTCAAGCTCGCCCGCTTAACCATTCATGGCCGCACCCGTGCCGATCGATACACGGGTAAAGCTCGCTGGTCGCATATTGACCTCGCAGCGCGGAAGCTCGCCTTTCCGGTTGTTGGTTCAGGCGATGTCGTTGATGCTGCGAGCTTTCTTGCTCGCCTTAAAGAAGCTCCTACCGCCGCTGGCGTGATTGTCGGGCGGGGGGCGCTCAGAAATCCCTGGATTTTTTCTGAGCTACGTGATCCCGGCACACAAAAAAAGAGAGTGATCAACCGGCGTCAGTTTCGTGCAACAGTCCTGCAGTTTGTTCTTTTGCAAGAGCTACAGATGCAGCGCTGGGATGAACTCTATCGCGCGGTGCGTGAAGGTTTTTTTAGCACGGGCGTGAGCAGCTGTGCTCCGGAACTCGAAGCAGCGAACGAGAAACTCGCAGCGCGCGTCTTGCTCGGCGATGTTCATGAGGCTTTGCCCTATGCGCAGTGGCCCATCAGCCGTGTCTCGTTGGCGCGGGGAAAGATGCTCTGGAATTATTTGCGCAGTGGTTTGAATGCTCCAGCTGTTTTGAGTGTTGCTTTGTTGCGCTCGTCCGAATGGGTGCAGTTTGTCAGGGCGCTTGACGATGTCCTGAATTATTTTCCGCAAGACGACATGAGTTTGGCCTATCAACCGGAGTGGGATTGGGTTTACTCTGGGGACAGTGCTGCTTCCTTGGGAGGGAAGAGTTTGACATGACGAACAGGGAACCTGAAATAGAGCAAAACGTTTCGAACAATTCCGTAAGCCAAGATGACTCTTCACGCCTTTGGCAGCGCTACCAGGATAAAAGGCAGAAGAATTCTCGTCTTCTGACCACAGGCCTGGGTCTGTTCGGTATTTTCGTGCTTTTTTTGCTTGCCGTTGGACTTTGGATTATCGTAGTCCGCTAATTTCCTAGCCTTTCTTGACTTTGGCTAGCTGGCCGACAATAATCCTTTCTGGGAGGATTCTCCCATTCGTGCGCTTTTTTCTTTGTGGCAAAACTCAATTTTGCTGCAGAAGTTCCGATTCCACTTACGGAAGGTGGCGTCATGGCGAATTTTGAGCGTCGGGTTCTGGTTCTGGATTCTCGATATGAGCCGGTCAAAGTCGTCGGTCTGCATACGGGCTTTGTCCTGATGTACACAGACCGGGCCTCAACTGTAATCGATTCCTCGCGCCTTATCCGCAGTGTCTCCAACGCCTACACAGTTCCCTGGATCCTCCGTCTGCACAATTGCTCTCCTCGTCATCGCAAATCTTCGGTTCCACGTTTTTCGCGGCAAAATGTGTATTTGCGTGATGGTTTCCGTTGTCAGTACTGCAATTGGACGGGATCTCTTGTGAACCTGACCATGGATCATCTGATTCCTCTTGCACGTGGTGGCAAGACGAGCTGGGACAATATCGTGACTGCTTGTAAGTCCTGCAATCTGCGCAAGGGAGCGCGCACCATCGAAGAACTTGGCCTGCGGCTTCCACGTCTGCCCGAGCGGCCGCACTTCAATGGTACGGCACTTTTTGCCTTACGCTATGGCCTGAACAGGCTGAACATTCCCGAGCCTTGGGTTGGCTACGTTGATCTCTCGGTGAGCAATCGTTTAATAGAGCACAAACTTCAAACTCGCGGCGAAGAACACTCAAGTAACGGCAATTCTTTGCTTCTCACTCAACTGCCTGCTGTCGGCTGAATGACGGCCGCGCAAATTTCCCTGCGAAAACTCCGATAGCCAAGCGGATCGAACATCTGTGAGCGGGAGTTTTTTGAACCATGTGGTTCATCTGGGACGGACATACCCGACAGGGGCCCTACAGCGAACAGGAGATTTGTCGTCGCCTCGCGATGGGACAATGGTCGCTGTCGGTGATGGTTCGTCCGGAAGAGCGGGCCATCTATAGGCCTTTGGTGTGGATGTTGCCCGCATGGTGCGAGGTCGAACCAGTACGAACCCTGGATACTGCAAGAACGCTCAACAGCATTCTCAACGAAGCAACGATGATAGCGGCGCTGGAGTCTCTTGAGGAGCTTCGACCGCTTCAGCCCGAGACTTTAAGGGCTCGCTCTACCGAGGCGCAGCCTCCAATTCAGAGGGCTGAAGAGCACGCAGCGATGGATGCATCGCGAGCAGAGGTTCAGGAAAAAACACCTGGCGAGCTTCTCGCGGAATTCCGCAAGAAGAAACAGAAGACTGACTTCTTTGATTTTTTGCCTGAGGGTTCGGAAAATCCGATTGCGGCAGAAACACAAAATGAACCTCAAAGAGAACCTCAAAGAGAACCTCAAAGAGAACCTCAAAGAGAACCTCAAAGAGAACCTCTGTCCGCTCAACTCGGCTCTGTTTTACCCAACGCAAATCCGCCTGTGCCACCCGCCGGTATCTTTGCTCCGCCTAAGGCCAGCGCGCGCACTACGTTTGATGATTTTGAGTTGTCTTCGTCATTCGATCCTCAGACAGCGGCTCCTAAAGATTCATTGACTCCCGTGCCTGTGAAGCAACAATCGAGCAGCCCCATTGAGTTGTCGCCTTCGCCTCCGACATCTCCAACAAACAGTCGTGTCGAGCTGGAAATGCCGAAAGAGTATGGCGGTGAAACCAAACAGTTATCGATAAAGCCATCACGCCGTTTACGTTTGGGGAATCAAAAACCAAAGATGGTGAGCGAGGGCTCGGTGAATTTGGTGGACAATTCCTCTGCCACGCAGATCCGCCACCGCAGGGTTAACCCCACCGCACCGCGTCGTCGTCCTCGCGGATTTTTTTCTCAGATCTCTCAGATTCTGAAATATTTGCCGAAGAGCTTCAGGCCCGGCAGTACGTCCTTTGTGTGGGCTGTCGCTGCTGCTTCCGTGCTCGTGACCTTCGTGTTGGTTGGCTCATTGTTCTTTTTCTTCGGTAAGAAGAGTGCGCAGGTCGTGAGTCAACCTTCTGCGGAGCAAGGGGTCCCTGCCCAGAGTGAATCGCCCAAGCGACAGAAAAAGAGCCAGCGCGAGCGCACAGAGCAGCAATCCGCAAGTTCGAGCGCTGCATCGATCCCGGGAGAACAACAGGCTCTGGGAACACCGTCGAGTGCTCCCGTGTCTTCGGGTGTGGGCGAAATTAGAAACGATGCTCAGCAGAACAACATTCAAGGCAGCCCAAACTCAAGCTCCGAGAGCCCAAGGGCCGAGAGAAAAACCAGGGCAAGAAAAGAGATGGCAGCGCGGCAAGAGCCAAATGATCCGGTTCAGAGTCAAGTGAAGAAAAATCAACCAAAACCCAGCCTCGACATCTTGCGCAATGCCGACGAGATTAACAAATACTTGAGCAACACAAGTCCCAGTAAACGCCGTTTTGTGGTCGTTGGGCCTCTGACTCTAGTCGAACAGCCTGCGGCACAGTGTAGCCCATGCCAGGGCAAAGGCAGACTCCCAGACGGAACTCTTGTTACCTTAAGCTCGGTCATTCCAGAGCCGTGGAGCCGTGTTAATCCGCGCAAGAAAATTTACGCACGTGGCATGGTTCTCAAAACGTCGAGCTATCTGATCACAGTCAACGCGATTTCCACACGCATTCCGCGCTGAGTATCAACCGAAACGTCCTGAGATATAATCTTGTGTTGCCTTGGCCTGTGCTCCTGAAAACAGTCGCTGAGTTGGGCCCGCTTCGATGAGGCGACCCAGATAGAAGAACGCCGTGTGGTCGGACACGCGCGAGGCCTGTGACATCGAGTGGGTGACTATGACCACCGTGAAGCGTCCCTTCATTTCGAGAATGAGCTCTTCAATTTTTGCGGTCGAGATGGGGTCGAGAGCTGAGCAAGGTTCATCCATAAGCAGAACCTCTGGATTTCCCGCGATTGCCCTTGCGATACAAAGACGTTGTTGTTGTCCGCCGGAGAGATCAAGGGCGCTTCTCTTGAGGCGATCTTTAACCTCATCCCAGAGTGCTGCTGAGCGCAAACTCGACTCAACAGCTTCGTCGAGAGTTGAGCGTTGAGTGATCCCGCTGATGCGCAGCGGGTAGCAGACGTTTTCGTAGATGCTCATGGGGAATGGGTTGCTCTTCTGAAACACCATTCCAATCCGCTTGCGCAAAGAGGTGACGTCGAGATGCCTTTCATACACAGAGCGCTCGCCCACGCGAATATCACCGTCCACTGTAACGTTGTCGATGAGGTCGTTGAGACGATTGATAGAGCGCAATAGGGTCGACTTGCCGCAACCACTCGGCCCAATGAAAGAGGTAATATTGTGTTGCAAGATAGGTAGATTGATGGAGTGCAATGCCTGCGCCTTGCCGTACCACAGGTTGAAGTTCTGGATTGAAATTTGTGCAGGTCCTGAGAGACTCTCAGGATGCACATAGGAAGCCGGGAGTTCGTTTGGATTCAGCATCAGAATGCTCCTCGTCCTTCAAAACGCTTCCGCAGTTGTGAGCGTATTTTGATTGCAATGAAATTCAGCGACAAAACCACAGCCACCAAGAGTGATGTGGAAGCAAAGACCATGGGTCTGCTCAGCTCGGTTGAGCGCGATTGGAATCCCAGGTCGTAGATATGAAAGCCAAGATGCATAAAGCTGCGTTCAAGATGAACGAATGGAAAATGTCCATCGACGGGAAGAGCCGGCGCAAGTTTGACCACACCAGTCATGAGAAGAGGGGCCACTTCACCAACTGCGCGCGCCATGGCGAGGATAAGTCCGGTCATGACGCCAGGAAGTGCCTTGGGCAGAACGATATTCCAGAGTGTTTGCATGCGTGTTGCTCCGCAGCCATACGAAGCCTCGCGCAAAGAGCGGGGTACCGCCGAGAGAGCTTCCTCGGTGCTCACGATCACCACCGGCACCGTGAGCAGCGCGAGTGTCAGGCTCGCCCAGAGGATTCCGCCTGTGCCGAAGGTGGGATTGGGGAGTTTTTCTTGAAAGAGGAGTTGGTCGATGCTTGCTCCAACAGTGTAGCAGAAGAAGCCAACACCAAACACACCGTAAACAATGCTGGGCACACCTGCGAGGTTGTTGACAGCGATGCGCACGAGGCTCACAAGCATCCCCTGCTTGGCAATTTCACGCATGTAGACCGCTGTCATGACACCAATCGGCAGAACGAAGATTGTCATGATGATGGTCATGGCCACGGTTCCGAACAGAGCGGGAAAGACTCCGCCTTCGGTGTTTGCTTCGCGCGGCTCCTCCGAGACAAAACTCCACAGACGCGAAAAAAAGACACCGAGCTTCTCAATGCTATTGAGTGCGTTGGGTTGGAAAGCGCGTAAGATCTGGCTTGCTGGCAATTCTTTGGTTTGCCCGTTTTCAGCAGCGAGGGTCAATTTTATTGATTCATCGGCAGTCCTAAGGCGCTGCACTTCAGCGGAAACTTCTTCATGTTGACGGGTCAGCGCTTGGACGCGCGTTTCCATCTTTTTGGACTCTTCGGCTGCACTTGCCTCGGTGATTTTTCCAACATCAAGCAAGCGCTCTATCTTTCTCTTTTCGAGTCGGATTTCTTCGAGCTCGACGTTCAAATCAGCAAGCTTTCCCTTCTCCAAAGCCTGAATGTCTTTGCGGCGGCGTGCACCTTCGTCAAGAAGTTGCGCGATGCTTTTGCGGTCGATTGAGTTGCGATTGCCGTAGCCGTCGGTTGTGAAAAGGCTGCCTAGAAATGGGCCCCACTCACTGCGTTCAACAAACCATATTTCGTTTGGCCGTTCCGAAGCAGGAACGTCTTCTGAGGGAACAAAAGCGAATTCGTTGACGCCAAAGTCGCGGTTGGCTTGGTAAATCAGGCGTCGATTTTGTCGCGCTTGCGTGACAGGATCTGTGCCTTCTTCTTGGCGCATCGGTATTCCAATCACTGTCGTCGACTCGTGTTGCAGCTTGACGACCGCGTGAGGCCAAAGCGCACTTAGCCCTTGGGAAAGTATCACTCCGAACAGGGCTGTGATGAGCAGAAGAATGGTCACCAGTGCACCGGCACAGACCCAAATCCACGGCACACCTTCTGTCGCATTGTTAGAGGCGCGGTTGCGAATGCGAACGGCAGTTTTGTAGAGCACCGCGGGTTGTGCGCTTTTGTTTGAATCGGAATTGGGCGAACCGAGATTAAACATCATAGCCTCACAACGCCTTGTTGCGTGCGCGATAGCGTGCACGCAAAAATTCAGCGAAAGAGTTCAGCGTAAAGGTGAAGAAAAACAGCGTCAGCGCGGATAGGAAGAGGATGCGGTAATGGGTGCTCCCTTGCGCAGCTTCGGGAAGTTCGACAGCAATGTTTGCCGCCATGCTGCGTAGGCCGTCGAACGGGTTGGTTGTCATCACCGCTGTGTTTCCAGTGGCCATCACAGCGATCATAGTTTCACCGATACCGCGGCCTAGTCCCACCATGATGGCGGAGAAGATGCCACTTGCTGCCGTGGGCAAAACAACACGAGCTGTCGTTTGCCAAACCGATGCGCCGCAGGCCAACGATCCTGCCCGCAAACTGCTAGGTACCGAAGTCAGGGCATCTTCCGCAAGCGAGTAGATGATAGGAATGATGGCAAAGCCCATCGCAATTGCAATAACGAGGGTGTTGCGCTGAGCGTATTGGCCGAGAAGATCTGAGCGGAGTTCAGTGTGCCCCGACAAAACGCTGCCCAAACCAACGGCCAAGACCGGTGCCAGAACAAAGACCGCAATGCGGAAGATGTTGCGCGCACGACGCACGGGAAGACTCCAGAGAGAAATAAACACGAGCGGCAGGAGCAGGAGTCCCCAAAGAACTCCTTCTGTTCCTGGCCCTCCGGAGAGGAAGGCCTTCAGGTCACCGCCGAACGCTGTGCGTTCTATCAGCAGTCCAGCACGAATGAGCAGCCACAGCATGACACCGAAACCAACCACCACCCACATCAGCAAGCGGCGCGAGGCATACAGTCCGCGCGTTGTTAGGTGTCGGGCAGAAGGGATCTGCAAAAACACACCGAAGACGTAGAGCAGGAAAGGCATGGATGTGCCTATGAGCAGCACGCTGACAATGTGTGCTTCGACCCAAGGGGCCACGATGATTGCAGCGAGAAACCCAAGAACCACCGAAGGTACGCTGGCCATCATTTCGAGAGTTGGCTTGACCACATTGCGGGTTTGACGGTCGAGAATCTCACTGCTGTACACGGCGGCAAAGATCGCCAGCGGCACGGCGAACAGAAGAGAATACAGGGTTGCCTTGAAGGTTCCCCAAATGAGCGGAATCAGAGAGAACTTGGATTGGAACTCATCGGTTCCAGACGTGCTTTGCCAAGAATACGAGGCCGACTCATAGCTTTCGTAATGGATTTTGCCGAACAGGCTCTTGAGAGATACTTCTACATGTGGGGCATGGAATCGCCACAAATCAAGTGTTTGCTTCTTTGGATCCAGCCACGAAACTAATTGCCCAAGGCTGTCTCCCTGCCAGGTGAGGTTTGCACCTGCGGGGATTTTTTGCTCGACCGCAACTCGGCCGGTGGTAAGTTCGCGCGCCTCGAGAATAAGTGAGCTTTGGTCGAGGCTTTCGCCAATGCGGAATGCGACGCGTTTGTGTGGGTGCGCGACTGTTTTAACCGCAGGACGGCAAGAGTCGCGCCACAGTTCGGGAATTTCTGCCGAACTGTTTGCGGTAGCCGACGCGAGCCGAATGGCGCGGCCGAGGTCGAGATACGCGCAACGGTTCTGGATTGATGGCGTTGCGGATTCGGTTTGAAATTCAGCGAGAGCTGCGGCGCCACCAAACGCAGGTGTGGAGCTGATCATGCGTCCCAAAGAAGCGGATGCCAGCAATGAAGTGGAAGAGAAATTGGCGTCTTCAGCATCGAATGCGAGGAAAGAATTTTCGCCAGAATGGATTACAACGTAGCGATCTTCTATCCAAGCGGCCGGAAATGGCTGAGTGTTGTTGTTTTTTGAGGTGCTTGAGTCTTGTTGTTGAATATAGATTTGCTTGAGCTCGGTTTTTCTCTCACCTGTGATTGTGTTTTCGGTACTGGACAGAATCAGATAGCGCTTTTCCAGCTCGGCGCTGGCTGTTCGGCTGCTCAGAATAATCAGTCCATCTCCTTTGCCGGGGCGTTTCAGGAAATCTATATTTTCAAGAGTTGCAGAAGAATTCTGGGTAAAAAAGTCGGGTAATTCCCAATGCCCTTCAATCTGAAGTCCTAGTTTTGCGACGGGCGATTGTGCGCTGGCTTTGACGAGTACCTTACCTTCGGGGGTAACGGACCATCGCTGCTCGGCGAGTTGTGTTTTGGCAGCAGCGGGTAGGGCGCGGACGTCTTCGGCGCTGAGAAACTCACGTACGATCTGCACTGAGGCAGTTGTCAACGCCTGGCCCTTTTGTATGAGCAATTGACCGTGGCCATTCGCACGACAGAGCACCACCTCTTCTGTGGTTTCGTCTGCTGCGAGTTGTCTCAACGACCAGCCCGCGTTCTCCGCACCGCTAGTGGAGGTAGAAGCACGGGTGACTGCGTATGTAAAGTTCCAGTTGCTGAGGTTGTTGGGAGTCTTTGCTTGTTGAATGAGTAGTGCTTGCACGCGGCAGAGTGCTGGCTCCGGGGGAAGAACCACAGCAAGAGGAGCCACATCGTCGACCACAAGTCCAGCAGCTGGGCGATTAGTTTTGAGCTCCCCGGCCGGAATGAACTTTTCCGATTCAAACAGCGGCAAGCTGCTGCTGATGAGAAACGCCATCATTCCTGCGACGGCGAGAATGACGCTCAGACCGATGACGGTGATGAACACGGTGGAAAGCTTGTCAACAATAAGGACGCGCCGACGGGTGTTGAGCAATGGCTCTGACTCCTTGAAAGACAAGGTGAACTTTCGTTGGTTACCAAGCTGACTCCGAGATGCAAACTCAGGTTGTGAACTATTTGTGACAGAAGGCGATTATTGTTGCTGAAAATTGAGGCTTGATGACTGCATCTGAATCGCTTGTCTTGGGAGTGTCTTGCGAGTGTTGGTCAGAAAGGGTGGTCATGGATCCGTAAACGTGTTACATTGCCGGGAATTCGGTCGGGGTCGTACTCATTCGCTCGACGTTGTCCTTGTCTCTATGGAGGTGACCTTCTCATGCACTTGATCTGGAAGCGTCCAGATGGCTTTCAAAGCGCAGTCCCCGAGGACTTCAGGCGAGTGACGTTGAGCAATGGTGCGAGTCTCTGGCTGCACCGCTCGGAGTGTGATTGGTACCCTTTCCAGGTAAATGGCGACTGGGCCAGCCAGGAACAAACGGTGCGCATTAACCGCATCGTCAATTTGCTTGATGCTTCCGACGATGCCTGGAAAGCGTTTGTACATCAGGACTGTGGTGACGACCTTTCGCCACAATCTACGCCCGAAAAGCATTGCAAGGGTTTGCTTGAATGGCTCGAGTCACTCAAGGCTTGTCTGCGTGGAAACACGTGGGAAGTGGATATCATGACCTGTGCTCTGGCGGATGCCCAGAGTCGCCTGAAAGACACGCGCCCCTCTTTGGGATGAGCATCGGGTTTGCCCCAGCTGGTTCCGACTCATAGCTGCCTGGAACAACTGTTTTAGGTGAGGGCTCTTGAGTACCCGAGCGATAAGCAACACAAAAAGGAAACGGCACAGGCCGTTTCCTTTTTTTACACGTTGCTTCGAGTTCTAAAGCGGACTGAGAAACCTCAGCCGAGCTTCAAGCCGACCTTGGCAGCGTAAGCCTCAACACCAATCTTGTTGATGGTGCGGAGAGCAGATGTGCTGACGCGCAGGCGAACGCTGCGGCCCAGTGATGGAACGTAAATGGTTTTGTCTTGCAGATTGGCCTGCAGACGAACTTTGGTTTTGTTGTTGGCGTGAGAAACTCTGTTGCCAACAAGGCTGCCTTTGAGACTGAATTCACAAATGCGTGACATGAGAGACCCCTTGCTCTTCGTAACGAATACGGACCGTTTGGTTAACAGCCGTCTCAAGAAAAAGCAAGTCCGAAGAAAATCTACTCGTTTTCCCGGGGTGAGTTGACACCGCGTTCGTGCCGTCCATATTCGCCAGAGTCCCAACGGGGGAGGACACAATGACCACACAAGACAAAGATTCCAGCAGCTTGCTTGATTCCGAGAAGGCTTCAGGCGCACTTGTCCCTGTGAGCTCGGTTGAGGAGGGCAGTGCTCATAAGGCGGCCGACGACTCTGCGTCGGTCTTGACCATTCTTCCTGTGAAGAATGCAGTGCTCTTCCCTCACAACGTTGTGCCCGTGACTCCCACTGCCCAATGGGGGCACGAGGCTCTCGAGCGGGCTGCACGCAAAGGGACACCCTTGGGAATCGTGGCCTTGAAGGGAGAGCCTCAAGACCCGCTGCGCGTCGAAGACTTGTACATGGTTGGTACGGAGGCGAAGATCATCAAGGTCATTCGCTTTCCAGATGGCACTGCTGGCGCCGTGGTTCAGGGAACACGTAAGTTCCGTGTCGAGAAATTCACCATCCATGCGGGCAAGCCCATCACGGCGGTGGTCGAGTATCCCGAGTTGGTTTCACCTGAGGAGAGCCTCGAACTTGCTGCCCTGGAGCGAGGCCTCAAGCAGCTCATTCAAAAAGCAGTGTCTCTGAGTCCGAACATTCCCTCCGAGGCCAATATTTTTATCGAGAATGTTTCGGATGCGAACTACCTGGCCGACCTCGTTGTCCCGTACTTGAGCGTCGAGATGTCCGAAAAACAAGCCCTTCTTGAGACCGAAGATCCGGTCGAAAGACTGCGCAAAGTACAGCTGTATCTAACGCGCGAAATCGAAATTCTTGAAATGACCCAGCGCATCCAATCGGAAATTAAGGGTGAAGTGGGCAAGCAACAGCGGCGTTTCTACGTCAAAGAGCAGCTCAAACTTTTGCAGAAGGAACTGGGCGAACTCGACGGAAAGACATCTTCGTCTAATGCCAGTGAGCCACAGGATCTGCGTGAGCGGATTGAAAAAAGCAGCATGCCTGCGGAGGCTAGGTCAGCAGCTCTAAAGGAAGCTGATCGGATGGCCATGATGCAGCAGGGCAGTCCGGAATATACTGTGAGCCACAACTACGTTTCATGGCTTCTCGATATGCCTTGGGGCGTCTACACGCAGGGCAAAGTCAACCTTGCTGCAGCACGTGAGCTGCTCGAATCCGAACACCATGGTTTGCAAAAAGTGAAGCGGCGCATTCTTGAATTTCTTGCCGTCTATGCACTGCGCGGTGAAATCAAGGGTCCCATCCTGCTGCTGGTGGGCCCTCCGGGTGTCGGAAAGACAAGCCTGGGTAAGTCGATTGCCAAAGCTCTGGGTCGTAAATTCCACCGCATCGCACTAGGTGGTGTTCGCGATGAGTCTGAAATTCGAGGTCACCGCAGAACCTACATCGGCTCCATGCCGGGCAAGATTGTTGATGCACTCAAAAAATCAGGAAGCATGGATCCTGTGATACTGCTCGATGAGCTCGACAAGCTCGCCAATGATTTTCGTGGAGACCCGTCTTCAGCACTTCTTGAAGTGCTTGATTCTGAGCAAAATCATGCGTTCACGGACCACTACCTGAATGTTCCTGTTGATTTGAGCAAAGTTCTCTTCATTGGCACTGCAAATACGCTCGCGACACTGCAGGGTCCATTGCGCGATCGCATGGAAATTGTCGAACTCGACAGTTACACGCTCGAAGAGAAGATCAGCATTGCCCAGCGCCATCTGCTGCCGCAAGTGGCCAGTGAGCACGGCCTGAATGGTAAGCTCGAATTTACTTTGTCGAATGATCTGCTCGGGCACGTCGTTGCGTCCTATACCCGTGAGGCAGGCGTGCGTCAGTTGCGGAGGGAATTGGCCTCGATTGCGCGTAGCTTGGTGCATGAATACGTCGAGAGTACGGAAGTGCATAAGCGCAGTAAATTTGCGGCTGGGGGACGAAAAAATTACGCGCTCACGCGTAAAGATGTTGATAAATTTCTTGGTAAGCCGACCTTTGTTGAAAGTAAAAAGCCCGCGCGTCTCGCATTGGGAGTGGCCACCGGCCTGGCCTATACACCCGTCGGGGGAGATGTTCTCCACATTGAATCGGTGGCTGTTGAGAATGGCAAGGGCCAGCTGCATATCACCGGCCAGCTCGGTGAGGTAATGAAAGAAAGTGTGCAAACAGCCCTCGCACTTATAAAATCGCGTCCGGATCTGTGCGGCATTGACCTTAAAAAACTTCAGGCATCCGATCTGCACGTGCACTTTCCCGCGGGTGCTGTAAAAAAAGATGGGCCAAGTGCGGGGATCGCAGTTTTTTCGGCTTTGGTCGGGCTTCTCTCGGGGCGCATGCTTGCTTCCGAGTTGGCCATGACGGGTGAGATTTCTCTGCGCGGAGAGGTACTGCCGGTCGGCGGTATCAAAGAAAAACTTCTCGCTGCACACCGCTACGGGGTGAAATTGGTGCTCGTTCCGCACAACAACCTCCGGGATCTTGACGAGATTCCCGAAAGTGTTCGAAAGAGCATGCATGTTGTCGGAGTGCGCCGCGTTGAAGAGGTTCTTGAAGCCGCTTTTGGGCGAATGGCTCCCACCGGAGTGAAGAAACGTGGGCGTATATCTCGATCATAATGCAACCAGTCCTGCATCGGCCGAGCATCTTGCGCGTGTCGTTGCTTCGTTCAACCGGGCTGCTGGCAATCCTTCTAGCCCCCATGCGGCGGGCCGTTCGGCAAGCGTGGCTTTGAGTGAAGCTCGCAAGCGAGTTGCGCTAACG
>JBILKQ010000157.1:0-6145 GCA_044376655.1 Silvanigrellaceae bacterium | reverse complement strand
AAGCCGCAACAACAAGCCCTTACCAAGAACGAGCGAAGGCAACTCTTTTACGGGTTGAATTTGAGCGAGAGGATCGGGTCGGCCACTCGGCTCGAAATCGGGGCCAAGCTCTTCCTCTTTCGGTTCGAGAGCGGAAACCCCAAGTGCATCCAGCGCGCTCTTGGGCTCCATGAAGCGCCTGATAGCAGCTGCACTCGACGCTTCAGGACCCTCTATGCCACGGATGATGGCTGTCGCGGTTTGTGGCCCGGAACTGAGCAATACCTCCGAGTATTGAAAAAGGCTGATTTTGTCGACCAGGTCAGCGTGCTTCTGTCGAATTTGCGCGGCCACTTCGCGTGCGTCGGGAATTCCACGGCTGCGCGAATAAACAACAACATTTGGGTTGGCTGCCAAGAGAATGCTTTTAAGCTCATTTTGGAATGAATTAAAAACCGTGACAACAACCAAAAACGCTGCAACTCCAAGTGCAACACCCGCCACCGACACTGTTGCGGAAAAACTAGGAGCACGTGAATTCTTGCGACGCATAAATTGCGCTGCGATCCGGAAACTGAGGCGTAACTGGGTGAACATCGAGGCCGTGCTCCGCTTAGGTCGGAAAACCTTACCCCAATCAGCTTGTTATTGTCACCCTCTCGTGATTCACTTTGAAAGCGATGTGTATCGGCTCTTCCCCTTGACAGCGCAAAGTTCCGGTACAGATTGAGGCAGCGAGGGAGCCTGTCTGTTTTACTTCCGGAGGAAGACCGCCATGCAGAATCTCACCGAGCGCTCACAGAATGTCCTGACCCAAGCGTACAGTTTGGCAACCACGAATCAGAATCCGGAAATCACGCCAGCACATTTTCTTTTGTCTGCCATGGACGCAAATGAAGAAATTGTAACGATGCTTTTTAGGGAACATCCTGCAGCTCGACAGAGCCTTCACAACGATCTGAAGGCCGCTGTGTCGGGACTCCCACGCATCACATCCGGTCAAACCGAGCCAGCCATTGGAACGTTTTTCAGCCAGTTTATTGAAGAGGCTGAAAAGTTTCGCAAAGAACTCCGCGATGATTATCTTTCGCTCGAGCATTTTTTTCTTGCTGGCACAAACAGCAAGCAAGTCTCAGTTGCAAAGGCGTTCCAAAAAGCTGGAGTGGACAAGGATTTACTGCGCAATGCAGCGTTGAAGGCTCGGGGTCCCAACCGCGTCACCGATGCAAATCCAGAGGCAAAACTCGGTGTTCTTGAAAAATATGGCCGTGAGCTGACGAAATTGGCGCGTGAAAACAAACTCGACCCTGTTATTGGCCGCGATCAAGAAGTACGTCGTGTGATACAAATCCTATCACGCCGTACCAAAAATAATCCGGTGCTCATTGGTGAACCAGGAGTTGGCAAAACAGCGATCGCAGAGGGACTTGCACAGCGTATAGTGCGGGGTGACGTGCCAGAAACCCTCAAAAATAGAACCCTGGTCGCACTCGATGTTGCGGCCTTGATTGCGGGTGCAAAATTCCGTGGCGAATTCGAAGAGAGACTGAAAGCGGTTCTGAAAACCGTGCAAGAATCAGCCGGACAAATCATTCTTTTCATCGATGAAATTCATACGATTGTGAAGGCTGGTGGTTCGGAAGGCGCAATGGATGCAGGCAATATGCTTAAGCCCGCGCTGGCTCGCGGTGAGCTGCGCTGTATTGGAGCCACAACGCTCGACGAGTACAAGCTCATTGAAAAAGATCCAGCTCTCGAGCGCCGCTTCCAGCCAGTTGTGGTTGCACCACCCTCAGTAGAAGACACCGTGACAATTTTGCGCGGCCTAAAAGAGCGCTACGAAATTCATCATGGGGTGCGCATCCGCGACAACGCTCTTGTGTCTGCAGCCACCCTCTCTGACCGCTACATTCAAGATCGTTTCTTGCCTGACAAAGCGATCGACCTGATAGATGAAGCTGCGAGCCGTTTGAAGATTCAGCTCGACAGCGTCCCCGAGGCCGTGGACACCACCGAAAGAAAAATTTCACAACTAAAAATTGAACTCGCTGCGCTTGCCAAGGAAACAGACAAAAACTCAGTGCAACAGCGCGAGTCAATTGAAAAGCAGGTCAAAGAGCTCCAGGAGCAAGCGAACCGCATGCGCGCCCGCTGGAATCTTGCCAAGAGCAATGTCAATCAAGTCAACAGCCTGAAAAAACAAATCGAGCAACTGCGCCTACAGATGGAAACTCTTGAGCGCAAAGCTGAATATGCAAAGGCCTCGGAAATTAAATTTGGTGAGCTCCCGGATCTTGAGAAAAAACTAGCTGAGCTCACCACACCTGCTGCTGCAGCGAAAAAGCCAGAAACCAACAAAGCTCTCACGGGAGAATCAGAAGACACGGCCATCACCTTAAAGGAAGAGGTGGACAGTGAAGATATTGCTGCCGTGGTCAGCCACTGGACTGGAATTCCTGTCAGCAAGTTGTTCTCGGCAGAACGAGAAAGATTGCTCCACATTGAGGATGAGCTGCGACAAAATGTTGTTGGACAGGATCACGCTCTAAAGGCCGTTGCCAACGCCATCCGACTTTCACGCAGTGGCCTGAAAGACGCCAACCGGCCCATGGGCTCGTTCCTTTTCCTAGGACCTACGGGTGTCGGTAAAACCGAAACAGCAAAAACCCTTGCCAGAAATCTCTTTGACTCGGAGAAGGCGCTGATACGCATCGACATGTCGGAGTTCATGGAAGAGCACACAGTTGCAAGACTAATTGGAGCTCCTCCAGGATATGTTGGCTTCGAAGAGGGAGGCCAGCTGACAGAAGCTGTCAGACGCAAACCCTACTCAATCGTGCTGTTCGACGAAATCGAGAAAGCGCATCCGAAGGTTCTTAACATTTTGCTGCAGATGCTCGACGATGGGCGACTCACAGACAGCCACGGGCGCACAGTCAACTTCCAAAACTGTGTGGTCATAATGACGAGCAACATTGGTGCTCTTGAAATTCTCCAGCAAGGGGCACAGATGCCATACGAGCAGCTCAAGAAAATGCTCATGGGCGAATTGCTCAAGTACTTGCGTCCAGAACTTATCAACCGCATCGATGAAGTTGTTGTTTACCACGCACTGAGTGAGGACGTGATCAGCAACATTGTGCGAATCCAGCTGAAGGGACTCGAGCGCAAGCTCGCTGCCCAGAATCTGAAGATCGAATACAACGACGATGTGGTGTTGCAGCTAACCAAAGCAGGATGGGATCCGCAGTTCGGTGCACGGCCCCTGCGTCGTGCTATACAAGAGCTGCTTGAGGTTCCACTGAGTCTGGCCCTGATTGAAAACCGCTTCACGGAGGGCCAAACGATTAAGGTGGAACAGCCCAGCCCGGAGGCAGCTTTTGTCTTCACAGCGAAAAAATGAATTGGCGCCCACATTTCGTTGTGTAGATCGCGCCAGAGTTCTATTCTCCCCCGGACCTGTGCAGAACCGCGCCGAGGCCGGGGAGATACTTTTCTGATGCTTCCAATCAAACTTGTAAACGTTTTGAAGACTTTCACTTTAGGCCAAGATACGCAGCAACAAACTGTGATCGACGGAGTTTCCCTTGAGATTTCAGCATCAGACTCGGTGGCCTTTATGGGGCCAAGTGGAAGCGGAAAAAGCACCCTCCTAAATTTGATTGCTGGACTCGAACAACCCACTTCAGGCCAGATCTTTTTGGGTCAACAAGAGCTCTCAGCCCTTCCACCTCGGGAGCGGGAGCGACTGCGGCTGCATTCTTTGTCATACGTCTTCCAATTTTTTCATCTGCTTCCCACGCTCACAACGCTTGAAAACTGTGCGCTTGTGGCGATTGAGCAGGGAGAACGACAAATTGGGGAAATTATCGAAGAGACACACTCTATCTTGAAAAGCCTCGGTCTCGAAGGTGCAGCAGACAAGCGCCCAGGACAACTGAGTGGCGGAATGCAGGCGCGTGCAGCACTGGCTCGTGCACTCGTGTCTCGCCCGAAAATCATTCTCGCTGATGAGCCAACGGGAAATCTTGATTCGAAATCAGGCGAGGCGGTACTCGACTTGCTGTTTGAGGAACAGCGGCGCAGGAATTTTACGCTTCTTCTGGTAACGCACGACGAGGCCGCAGCACGCCGCGCTCGTCGGACAGTCAGACTCCGTGACGGACGTTTGATGTCATGAACCTACTGCTCTGGCACGCCCTCTTTTTTAGGGTTCTGTTCGAACAAAAGAAACTCTTTGCCACTGCGGTTCTAACGGTTTCACTGGGAGTAGCGCTCGCGCTTGGCATTCGCCTTGGTACTCAGAGTGCGCTGAACTCACTGGAGCAGTCGGTGGGCCAGGCGTACCCAGCCGGATGGTCGGACCCGTTCACAGCTACGACAGCAGAAGCAAAGATATTCCTGACCGATGTTGCTTCGCGCTTCGGTGGGCAACTTTTCACAAACTTGGAAGCACAATGGGAGCCGGAGGGAAAGACGCCCTCTTCTTCTCAAACTCTGCTTGTGCATGTGTTCTGGGGCGGGGATACACAAGCGCCTTCGCCTCGGCAGGAAATGGAATTGAATGCCCAAAGCAGTGCTGCTGTTGCTCCAGAAGATCAAACAATCGAACTGGTCGCAGGGAGCAAGTGTCGCTCACAATTTCCAGAAAGATCGAAAATCCTGCTTGCGGGCAAGAGAGTTGATGCCGCTTTTCAAACCGCAGATGCGCCATTTCAATTGAACAGCTGCAGACATTTGAGTGCGGGGGCGCAATCATTTTCTTCACCGGAATTGAGTCGAATTGTGAATTCCGCGCCGCTTTTGGCAATATTTCCAGTGTCGCAGCCCGACCAGAAAAAGCTTTTTGATGAGTTAAAAATTCTTGGTTCACAAGTACCTGGACTTGAGATTCAATCAAATCAAAACCGCATCTCGCGACTCGAGGAGGTCACGGTCAGCTTCAGAACCAATTTGCAGCTCATGGGTTTCATTGCGCTGTTCATTGGTTTTGCGATTGTTCATCATGTTTTTTCCCTGCTCATTGCGCGTCAGTCTCGGTCGCTTGCTGTGCTGGGCGCGCTTGGAATTGCGCAGAGCCGACAAATCAAAGTTCTGTTTTCATTGGCAGCTTTTCTTGGTCTGGCGGCAAGTCTTGTGGGCATATTCTTGGGTCTTGCTGCAGGAACATTTCTTTCCAACGTAACATCTTCGACCATCAAGAATCTCTACGAAAGCTTTGTTGACTCGAGCACTTTGTACTGGACAAGCTCCGATCTGGCCTACGGATTTTTGCTGGGATTCTCAGCATGCTTGCTGGGTGCTCTACATCCTATTTTCAAACTCAAAAAGCTTCCTGTCGCGCAGGTGATGCGCGAGGGAAGCTTTGAGAGTCATGAATCGGGACTTACATCTCGCCAAAACCTCAACCTCATCGGAGCTATTCTTGTACTGAGTCTTACGTGCCTATCTTGGCCTTGGGTCTGGAATCGAATACCCATCACAGCGCTGCTTGCGTGCCTGGGATTCCTTGTCATCTCCGCACTTCTGGCTCAACAGCTGGGCTACCTGCTCTACAAAAAGTTGCATATCGGCAACTGGCCGAGCCGATGGTCGACCCAACTGCGCATATTCTTCGCCCCGCAGGCAGCCGTCGTTCTTCAGGTTCTGACACTCACCTTCACCTTGACGTTCGGCGTAAAAGGGATGGCTGAGAGCTTTCGTCAGACACTCTCAGATTGGTCGCAAAACACTCTGAAGGCTGACCTTTGGATAAGAACAGTGGGAGGGGCTGGTGCCCCTTTGCCGTTCGAGGTGATCGAGCGCCTCGAGGGTGCACCTGATGCAGTGGTTCAGGCTGTGGATCGGCTGAGTATCGGTTCGGCTTCTCTGACTTTGGCGGCTCCGCAAAACGAACGGCCTGTGCTTTTGGCGGCTGCACGCTTCCAGGAACAAGCCAAGGTTGCGCCGATGAAGATTCTTGTTCCGGCGCAGCAAAGCGATTCGGCACAGGCCAAGACTGCAGCAAAAATTTATGATGAAGCAAGGAGCTGCGCAGGGACTCGTGATAATCCATGTCCCGCATACATTTCTGAGCCAGTTGTTGTTCATTTCAACTTGAGTAAACCTTTGGACAGCGTTCTGTGCCCTACTTTTCGAGCACAGCAATTGTGCTTCCGCGTTGCCT
>JBILKQ010000004.1:0-50653 GCA_044376655.1 Silvanigrellaceae bacterium | reverse complement strand
GACTGCCGATGGAATGAAGACCACGGCCTGGAAGGGAGTGAGCCCCTCAACGCTCATGTGTTCCCACACGAGGGGCTCCTGCCAGTCGCCGCTGAGCTGCTTGTAGAGTTCCTGATAATCTTCAGGTTTGTTGTCCTTCTTGGAGCGGGCCCATACAGGGGTGGATTTATTGAGACGCTCCTCTTTGTTGTCCTTGTCGAGCCAAACTATTGGATAGGTAACGTAGTCGGAATATTTGCGCACGATTCCCTTAATTCGCCACTCTTCCAGAAACTCTTTTTCCTCTTCCTTCAGGGTCAGCTCGATTCGGGTACCGCGCGAAGACTTGCTGCCCGAGCTCAAAGTGTATGTTCCGTTGCCGGTGCTTTCCCATTGCCAGGCTTGCTCGCCTGTGGCCGAACGGGATTCAACTGAGATTTTTTCGGCGACCATAAATGCCGCGTAAAAACCGACACCAAACTGACCGATCAGATTCGCCTCTTTTTTGTCAGTTTCGGTTAGTTTTTCAAGAAACTTCTTCGTTCCCGAGTTGGCGATTGTGCCGAGATTTGCGATCAGCTCATCGCGCGTCATACCAATGCCTGTATCTTCTAGAATGAGCTTGCGGCTCTCGGGAAGGACACTGAGGCGAATTCCGCTGTCACCCTCTGCAGGAAGAAGGTTCTTATTGGTGATCTCTTCAAATCGCACTTTGTCGATGGCATCAGACGCGTTTGAGATCAGTTCTCGCAGGAAAATTTCCTTGTTCGAGTAAAGCGAGTGGATCATCAGGTTGAGCAACTGTTGGGTCTCAGCCTGAAAGGAATGAACTTCTTGTGACATGATTGCCTCCGCACGTTGAAATCGCCGTAAAGTTAAGGCGGATGCGGGCGACGTCAAGAGGGTCTTGGGATTTAAAATTTATTTAATTATCTTCATATCTTCGAGATAATCCAGGCGAACCCGGCAGTGCACGAGGTCTGCCCCTGGGTGTCACCAAAATGCAGGATAGGTCCGTCGCTTGGGAGATTCGTAGGCTCGATGCCAACCGTAGAGTGGGGGCGTCCATCCCCCCAACCGTTGTGGCACCACCAGATGCCAACCCACGGAAGGCTGGTGTCCTGAAGAACATCAATGCGGATTCCAAGTTTCTTGCGGAGCAACGATGTGCAGAACAAACCTTCCGGCGACGTTTGGACATAAAACTTGGAGGCTATGGGTTGTGCGTCGGGTGCAAACCTTTGCGTGGCGAGAACATCAATGGAAAAGTCAGACTGCAGGGCTGACTCGAGCAGACTTTGTCCACGTACGACTCCCCATTCAACCAAGTCACCGGGTTCGGCGAAAAACAGTGCATGTGATGCGTAGATGCTTTTGGCGTGCAAACTTGCATGTAGTTCAGGATTGAAAGTTTTCAGTGGCACAGAGGCATCGAACTGAATGATGAAGTGAAATGCTCCCATTCGGGAGGCGGAGAGTGCCTGATGTTGTCCTCTGACTGTTCTTTTAAAGTGTGCACCTTCCCATGACCAGCCACTGCTCGATTGATTCTCGTGCGCAAAATTAAGGCCGGGTGCCTTGCCCCAAACCGCGCCGTGATCGCGGATATTCCAAAGCTGTGAACCCCCTACTGTGGGAAAGCACTCGTCTCCGCCCCATGCGTCGAGGCTTGTGAATTGCATCCTGGTTTCGTCGCTGAGCGCACGTTCCCATTCGTTCGCCAGAGGTTCCACAAACAAATTTCCAGCAGGGCTGTTGAGGCGAGCAAGTTTGCCTGTGGATGGCGCTATGCTCAAAACGGTGGAGCCAGAAACGATTTGGATTTCGTTGCGCGCAGCGTGCATGATGCAATTATCCTGCTGTGGTGCTTTTTTGAGTTTCAGTTATGCCAATGTCAGCAACAATCTGCTGGAAGATCCCAGAGATCTCAAACTCTGCCACGCGCTCTTTGCGCGCAAGCAGAATACCCTGCTGAATTTTCACACCATCGCGACAGCTCGGACATCCGCTCACCACTGCACTCGCTGGTGCAGCTTGAATTTGTTCGAACAGATTCTCTGCAATCTGCGTTCCTATGCGAGGATTCTTGAGGCGGGCTGTTCCTGAAAGGCCGCAGCAGTTGTCGTACGCCTCAACCCCAGAGTAGTACATTTTCAGAAGTTCAAGCTGCGCTGCAGTGGCCTGTTTGGTGTTGTGGCAGGGGACTTTAAGTCCAACAGTGCGCTGAATTTTTTCCCCAGGTTGCGGGAGTTGAGCCAGGTTAGGTTTTTCTTTGCTCAACTTTTTCATGAGCTCCATGGCAATCTCTGCAGTGTCCTGCACCTGATAGTCGAGTAACGCAAGATCAAATGAGCTCGGGAGTGATGCTTTCGCCTTCAGGTACTCGAGTTTCTCGGGCTGTTTGAGCAGCGCCTTGAATTCGCGGATGGCTTCACAGCAAGTGGGGCAGTTGGAAAAAAGTACGAACTTGGGTTGACCGTGAGGCGCGCCAGCGCGCCACTCCTCAACAAGACGATGAATGCACTTGGCGATTTCCACCAACGAGGCCATATGCGCTTGTTTGGCTCGCTCATGCAGGCCCTCGGCCTCAAAAGGAAAGCCGCAACACATTTTCTTTTCAAGGTCGACCAGGCGTACCCCGAGAACCGATTTGAAATAGGTATCTACCGACGTGGTTGCCTGGGGGAGTCCGAAGGTATCCATGCAGCCGCGGTAGCGGATGTAAATGGTGTGCGGAGCAAGAGTGTCGTGTGCTGCAACAGCATTGCCAAGGTCAGGTTTGACCAGAACAAAGTTGTCAGCCGAACGCAGCTTGTGGCCATGAGCCACAGGTTCGTAGTGTGAAATCGAAAGTGTAGGGGGAACGGTGTAGGTCTTCAGCCAGTCGGGCACTGCTTTGATCTTGCGGATCACATTCAACAACGGAAGCCCAAGTTGAATGAAAAACGCAAGAAGCTTGTAAGTGATTGGTTTGAAGAAATCTTCGCCCATCAGACGCTCATAGAGGAAGCCCCAGAGTTTCGAGCCCATGGAAGGCAACTTGCCCATAGTGTGGTACGCCCGCATCAATGGGTGCACATCAATCTCAACGGGGCAAGCCTTGTCGCAACGGCGGCAGTAGAAGCACTTTTTCAGCAGTGACGCGCTTTCGCTGAGCATCTGCTGCGTTGCAGCCATGACCTTTTCAAATTGTGCGGTGTTATGTGTGGCTCGAGCAGATGCACGCAGGACCGCGATGCGCTCCATGAACATCAACACATTACGCTTGCTCGGAAGCACGGGGCGCTTGCTGTGGCGTTGCCCCTTTTTCTCGAGCTGGTGCTCGGCATCGATCACAGGACACACTTTGCAGCTATTGCAGCGGGTACACTTTTGCCCCTCGCTGATGGCAAGGCGTTCTGCCTCAAGAAGGGTCTCGTCGGCAAGCTTGTTGCCCTGTTTAAGCGACTCTTGAATTTGCCTTGAACTGATATTTAGCAGGCGAGCTCTTAGGGAGCGCGACAAACTTGTGCGCAGGAAGAGAGTTTCGGGATTGAAGAGATCGTCGGGGTCGAGGATGTCCTTGATGCGGCACATCCGCTCGAAATCATCTTTGGGTATATGGTTTATCCATAGAAATGCGGCCTTCCCAGCAACGCCGTGCTCACCGGTAAAACGCGCGCTTCCGTGTGGATCATTTTGTGGTGCGAGGTTCTGAGCTTCGTCGATGACTTTTTCTAGGTAGTCCCACGCCAGTGTGGCCTGTTCCTCATCGTACAAATCGAATCCACCGATGTTCCAGTGGATGATGGCTGTGTGGCGTGGTGTCAGGTGTCCAAACAGAACGTCTTGCTTTCGATCCGCTAAACGCGCGGGCTTGCTACGTTCGACGATCTTAAGAACTTCCGGCAGGTACTCACTGCGGATCTCCATGTCAGTTTTGCATTTGGTCCGCAGCTTCTTGGGAAGCTCCTCGCGCGGTCTTTTCATGATTTCAAACTCATGAGTACCGCGCTTTACATCGAGAACATCTGTCTTTTCAACGTGCCGCATTTCTTCCGAGGGTGTGAGTCCCGCATCGGCCAGAGCGATGTAAGCAGTTGCTTCGCAGCGCTGCATGCGTGCACGACATGTTGTGGCGTCTTGCTCCTCAACGGAAAGTATGATGACTGCTTCGTCTTGCTGAGAAAAAACGTTCGGGAAATCCTGCAAAAGGAAGCGGCGAATGCTGTGGCCTGTGATGATCTCGAAGTATTCCGGGTGATCGCGTTGGGGCAGCGACTTGATTGCCCTTGTGACGCGGGTTGCAGCCTCAACCGATTTGAAGTGCCAACGCGCTCCCATCAAATATTGTCTTGGCTTTTCAATTTCGAAGGTGACCTCATAGATGAAGCCTGTGGTTCCCTCCGCTCCCACAAACGCGGAGAGGGGCAACTTGGGCGCATCGGCCATGGAGTCAGTTTGTAGATAGTTTTCTGGTTGCTCGGCCCTCTGGGCGCGCTGAGCGATCATGTTCGCATGCGCTTTCATGCCCTGAAGCGGAACAGTGATTTGATCTGGAGAGGGTTCGCAGATGGCTTTGAGTTCGCGTTTGGCAATGCCTTTGAATTCCCGGTCGAATTGAACGGTGTCGTGCACACTGAAAAACTTTCTCGCCATCAAGAAAGGCTCATTCTCAATGTCCTTAGCTTCACGCTCGTTTGGCGCAAAGCACACTGCGGCACCACGTGAGGTGACAGCACGGCCGTGAATAATGACCTCGTATGCCTTTCGACCACCGTTACTTCCGGTCGCTGCAATACCGCCGGTGGCTGCGCGTGGAGTGTTTGGATCACAGCGAAGAACGTAGCCACGCTTGTTGAGATAATTGACCAGATCCTTAAAGGGCACACCCGCGCCAGCAGTGACCTCAAAATGACCATTGCAGCGTCGGCTGGGTCGGATTTCCGAAATATGGTCAATTCCGCGCAGGCTGACGGTCACTGCCGGGGCCATGGGAGTAACACCCATATTGTAGCCACCGCCTTCACCATACGGGATCATCGGAATTTTGTGAGTATAGAAAAGCTTGACCAGTTTCTGCAGAGCAGTGGATGAGTAAACGTGAATGACCGCTTCAGTTACAAGCGCTCGGTGTTCCATGCTGTCGGCAGAGAATGCCTCACGATCAAGCCAGAGAGCAGAGAAGTTTCCTGTGCCTACGATGGCCTCAATCCGGGGCTTAAGTTCGGAAAGTTTTTTGCGTAGCATAAACGTCTTGGAGATACGCGTCACAATAAATTTGATGACGTCGGGCGAGACGTTGCGCTGCAACTGCGGAAGCACATGGGTGTAAAAATCAGTCTCGGTGAGCAGGTTCGGTATGAACGTATGAGAGCCGGAAGTGTCACCTCCCGTTTTCGCAAAAAGCTTTTGCGAGACATCAGCAGGAAGCGGCGGCATCAGGCCGGCAACGTCAAGCCACTGGTCTAGTCCATCCATTGTAACCCTTTCTTGCAGTCTGGTTGCATGCTTCCAAATCGATTTCGTTCAAAAGTCCTGGGTTTGCAAGCGAGTCTCATCAAAGTGGAGCAGCCCCCCAAGAATCTTTTTGCGAACCGTTTGCAGCTGGTTTGATTTGTACTGCTCATGTGAGGCTGGTCCAAACTGAGCAATTTCATGGCTGTGGCGATCAAAAATCTGAATTTCCAGGGGAAAGAATCTGGCGTTTTCCTCAGGAATCAGACCCATGAGGAGTGGATCATCTTCAGGTTCAAGACCACGGGCGTGGCGCAATTGTCCCGCAAGTGAACTGAGGACCAGGAATGCGGGGTTCGGGGTTCGCACCAGGTGTCTCACAGTCAATTGGATGGATTTGTACTTGGTGCTGGAATGGATGTTCTGTCGGCCCTTACTCTTGGGTTCGTCCAGTGACAAGCTCCAGTCGACACGGTTGCACATCTCCATAAATTCATCCGGACTCACTGTGCCAGTTTGCAGCAAGTCATAGGCAAGCGACAATTGGCGGTGCGCGTTGTTAAGGTTCAGCAAAGCATTGCGTGTGCGCAGGTTCAAAACCTGATGCGGGATAATGATGTCAGTCTCCATGAGGATGCGCAACAACTTGGCAATGTCATGCGTCTCCGAAACGACAAATCGAACTCCCAAGTAGTCGAATACTTCTTCAGCCATAGCTTCTGGCTTGTGCAGGAGTTTGAGCAAAACGCTGTGTCTTGTTTTGGCCTCTTTCCATTCCAAGTTCATGAGCTGGACCTCGAGATTCCGAGATTGCGCTTTCCAGCCCTGGTCTGTGCGTTGAGTGATGATTGAACGAATTCTGCCAAAGATCTGCTCGCGTGCAGCGTCCAGTTCTCGAAGTTTGCCGTTGAATTCGAGGTGTGAAATGGCGTTCATGACTTTGAGTAAAGCACATGACCATAACCGCAAATAGCGCCGCCGCGGAACACGCTGACTAGCAAAGACAAGTAGTCGTCTCGGATCTTCAAGATGAAGCAGTTCGTTGGGTACCGGGAAAGTTTCGCGCTCATTGCTGGAAAGGAGGGTGTGCCGGATGAAGAATAATGCCTCGCCAAAAAATTGCTCGAGCTGTTTGCGATGTTCGAATTTACTTACGTCAAAACCGCAATTCCTGAGGAACTCGGCAGCTCTCTCACGGTGGGGAATGTTCATGTTGCGGTGGGCCAAGATATTTTGTTGACCCAAAACGACTGAGAGCTCCTGCCAGGGCATGGCCCAAATGTTCTCGGCAGAACGCTTCATGCTTAAGTGTTCAGCAGAAGGGTCTGGCGCATGCAAAGTGTCAACGTATTCCAAGGTGCCCTCGTTCATTCTTCGAGCAATCGTGACATTATAATACCGACTCCTCGCGTGGAGTCACCTTGTGTTTTGGGAGACCGACATATGAAGTGCGACAGATCTGCCGGAAGTCCCTTGGCGATGCCAACACCGAGCCTACTGATACGTGCAACGATACTGACGGCAAGCCTTCAAGCCATCGCTCCTGAGCCTCGGGCTCAGGCGGCCAACCCAGCTCCCGTACCTGCTGGGAACAAACCAACACCCGATCCATCACCTTATGAGCGCAGGGTGAGCTTGCCCCCGCTTTCGCTTCTCGCACCAGACAAACCCACTGGGCAAAATTTTGATCCTAAGAGCTACAGACTCTCGTTTGTATGTCTTCTGGGAACCTGGAATAAGCAGAGTGAACAGGTTCATCTGTATTTTGAAAACAACCATGATTTTTTTGTTGAACGCAAAATCGCATCCGTTGCTGCTTTTTCGCACGACACAATCGAGAACCTCAAAGTTTGGGCTGCGAAAAACAAGCCGCGTTATCTTTTTGGTCTTGCTCCAACAGAATTTGTTGATCAGCTGAAGAATCCGAAAGTTCCAACGTGTTGGTTGCTCTCGCGCGAGGGACAGCTGTTACGTAAGTTTGAACTTCCAACTCAGAAGGATTTGGGTTCTGTTTACGATAAGTTGAAACTATGGACTGATTTTTGACGGCCAATTAAGTAACATTGACTCGCCGCGCCAGAGCTCCCTAAAATTCTAAACGAAATCATCCATGAGCGTGGGGGCTTCAAATGGAGTTAATTCAGAAGGCGTTTTTGTACGGCGGTTGGATCATGTACGTGATCCTTTTTTTCTTTATCTGCGTTGTTGCACTTGCACTATGGAGAGGTTGGTTACTCTATTTCGTCTACGACACGCAGAATGCTCGTGGTATGTGGTCTGAAATCTACAAGCAAGTTGCAAACAATCAAATCGAAAGCGCAATTCGTTTGTGTGAGCGTCAGCCTGCAAAGCAGATTCTTCCTCGCGTTTGGAAGAAGGGTCTGCAGAGCGCAAGCCGTACTGCTGAGGAAACTCAAAACGCAATTGAGTCCGCCACTCTCGAGCGCCTGCCGCTCGTAAATCGTTACCTTAACTACTTCGGTACGCTTGCAAACATCACAACTCTGCTTGGTCTGCTAGGTACAATTGCTGGTCTCATTACTTCCTTTAGTGCGGTTGCGACCCTGACTGGTGCTGCAAAGCAAACGAAACTTGCAGAGGGTATCTCGCACGCGCTTTATGCAACCGGTTTCGGTTTGGGTACCGCTCTTGTTGCAATGGTTGTGCATGGGGTTCTGACCTTTAAGGCCAATCAAACAACTGAGACCACCGATGAATTTGCTGCGAAGTTGATTGAGCTTCTTCAGATGCGCCGTGCCAACCTGTCTTCGAAGTCTTCTCCTGAATAACGAAGGTACAGTGAGGAATTGAAATGAGCGGATTCAAGCTCAAAAAGCGAAAACAGGTATCGTCGGCGTTTGAAATCAACGTGACGCCCATGTTGGACTTGTTTTCTGTGCTTATCATCTTCCTGCTGGCAACTTCGGTTTTTTCAGCAACGGGTGAGACGCGAATTGAGGTTCCTTTCTTGTCGAGTCAGCCACCTCCGAAGCAGGAGGAGCTCGAGAAAAATCCGGAGAAAACCGTTAGCATTACCATCGATGAAAAGACGGTGAAATATCAGCAGGCAACCACTGCAAGCTCAGTTATCCAGGATCAGATTGAGGTGCCGCTGACAGAAGAGGGGCTCGATAAGATTCAGCAGAAGATTTACGATATTCGCAAAGAGACCCCTAAGTTCGACAAGGTAACAGTCTTTACTCAAGCAGAAGTGTCCTATGAAAAGTTGATCATGGTCTTGGACGCGGTGCGCGAATTGAAGCCAGGGCGTGCACCTATTGACTATCCAGCCGACTACAAGTTTCCATCGGGAGTCGACCGGTCGAGTCTGGTGACAAAGATTGTGCTGGGCAACGTGATCTTCGCAGATTGAGGTAATCATGGCCGGTGTAGATGTTGGTGGCAATGACTCCTTTTCCCTGAACCTCTATCCCATGTTGGATGTGTTCAGTATCCTTATCGTGTTTCTGCTCATGAATTTCTCAGTGAGCGGCGAGAGCGCTGAAGTTTCGGCAAATCTTGAGCTTCCCATGTCATCGGTGAAGGTCAGTCTCGATTCTGCTGCAGCGGTTGCGATAACAAGAACAGAAATCGTCATTCAAGGTGGGCTTAAAATTCCACTCACCCCAAACGCTCAGGATGTCGTGGAAGCGTACAAAAAAGACGGGCAGGGTGCTATCCGTGCTGCCTATGATGAGTTCAAAAAGTTAAAGGCACAGAACGACACCTTGAAAAACAGACAAAAAAACCTCGCACTCACCAACTCAGATGTTTCTACTTTGGTGATGCAGTCTGACAAAACCATACCTTACAGGATCATCAAAAGAGTTTTGGCCTCTGCACAGCAAGCTGAGTTCATTGCCTGGAAGTTTGCAGTTCAGAAGAGGGATGTGAACTAAATGAAAACCAGCTGCAGGGTCATCGCTGCGATTTCTGCGTTCTTTGCCCCGGCGCTTGCTGAGGCTCAAAAAGCGAACACGTTCAGCAACTTTGAGATTCGCGTGATTCGTCCCAAGTACTTTCAGAAGTCGGTCCGGCTTGAGGCTGGTGCAACTGTGGGTGCTGTGATGAACAGCACTTTTACGTATACCTACTTGCCGGGTTTAAAAGCTTCGTTGCATCTCACTGAGCTCATTGAACTGTTTGGTGAGGGTGCGGCTGGTATCACAATCAACAAAGCAGACTGCACCGAGCTTGGCGGCAAGTTCAACATCGAGCCCATCGTCGATGAAACTCAAATGCTCGCAGGTGGCGGCGCAGCTTTCACTCCCATATATGGAAAATATCAGCGTTCGAGCGGTGAAGTTCTTTATTTTGATTGGTTCTTCAGCGGTGGCGCTGGTGTTGCAAACATGAAGCGGCGCAAACAAGGCTGCCGTACTCTGCTTCCCAACGAGCAAGTATCACCGCCAAAACCATACACGGCTACACAGTTTAATGTGGGTACGGGGCAGCGCTATTTTGTCTCCAAGAACCTGTCTTTAAATTGGGGTTTCAGACTGTTTTTTGTCACAGGCTTTGAGAACTCGGGAATGTCGCAGAGTGCCGTACTTACGGTGGGAACGGGGTACTTTTTTTGAATGGAAAGCTCACAACAATGAGGTCAGACATCAGGTCAAAGCTCTGTCTTGTGAAAGGGCATCTTGTTCCTAAGGCCCTGGGACTGCTGTTGTGTTGCGCAATGTCGGTCCGTGCGGATGCTGGCCCGCTCGATGATGCAAAACGCTTTTTTCGCACAGGCGACTACGTCAATGCATCCCGATTGTTCTACCAAGTTATGAGTTCCTCTGGTGGCGAAACACGTGCACAGGCTGAATTTGGCCTTGCGCAGTCACTTCGGGGTGCTGGCTTCCCCTATGGATCTGCGTTCTTCTACGGAAGATTAGTTCAACAGGGCGCCAAAAACGATCTTTTTCGCCCTGCTCTTGAGGCTCTCAGTGATATCAACGCACGTACGCCTCTTGGACGCGCCAGTATTGCTGGCCTCTTCCAAGCAAAACTTGATCCTCTTTCAATTCCGCCATCTGCCCAAGGATTTTATTTTTATTACAAAGGCCTCGAGACCTTTGATACCAACCCGAGCGTCAATTCAAATCTTGTGAGGGCGAAGGCTGATTTTGACCGCGTTCCCCCCAGCAGCCCGTATTTTGCACTCGCGCAGCTTTATCTGGGAATGATTTATTCATTCACTGGCAATGAAGATCTCTCAATTGGCGCCTTCAAGCGTGCTCAGGTGAGAGCTCAAAGCAGCAGTCTAAGACAACTTGCGACCATGAACCTCGCACGTGCTTATTATGAGCGCAAAGAGTACAAGGCTACACTTGAACAATATGCAAAAATTCCTCGAGAGTCGGATCTTTGGTTGCAGACTCTGCTCGAGGGTGCGTGGGCGTTTTTCCTTTTGCAGAAACACAACAACACGCTGGGTAACATTCACACGATCCATTCGCCCTTTTTCCAGAACCGCTTTTATCCCGAAAGCTACATTCTCAGCGCAATTACTTATCTGCGCCTCTGTAGATATGAAAGTGCGAAGGGATCACTTAAGAAGTTTACTGAACGCTATCGTACAAAGTTTTCCGACTTGAACCTACTTCTCAAGTCCTACAACAAACAATACTCAAGCTTTTATGATTTGATTGCCAACTACACGAACACCAAGCGCCTCAATCAATACACTGCTGCAGTTGATATTGTGGATTCAGTGAGCCGCAGTGATGGCTTTAAGGAAGGCCAACAGGTGGTGCGTGGACTCGATCGGGAAAGGGCGTTGTTGCGCACGCGTGGTGCAAGGTTCGATGGCCTCGCTGAGGTTCTAAAGAAGGTCTACGAAGATTTGCGTGTGGCAACAGCCGAGCGCACAGGGCAGCAAGGTTTTGACCAATCAGTTCAGCTGTTTCGGCATCTGAAGGATCTCAGCAGTCAGGCGCAGCTCATCAATCTGGAACTTTTGGGTGGTATCACCGACGCTTTGCGCAGTGAATACCAGGGCGACCAAGGGCCGGTCGACAAGACCGAATGGGGCGAAGGTATGCGTCCTTTGAACCTGGGTCAGCAGCTCGAGTTTTGGCCATTTGAAGGCGAGTATTGGGAAGACGAGCTGGGAGCATATGTTTACAACATTGAATCAAAATGCCCCGGCAGCGGAAGCAAAGGCAGATCAAAATGAAGAATTTGATTGGTTTTGGTTTATTCGCTGTACTTTTGGCTGAGTCTCTGCCCGCCTATGCGCAGAGCCCCGCCTCATTGGGTGGTGCTGGCCAATCAAAGGTGAGTTCTTCGCAGCAGCGCATCACTGTTAAGGAGCGCACTGACAACGAAGTAGAGCGGAAGAAAAAGCAAGGTAAATCTGAGCGCGAAAAGCGTGAAGAAAAGGGAGGCGGACTCTCCCGAAGCGACTTTGAAACTGCCGCAATCGAAAAGGATCTCAGTAAGGCTCTTGAAAATGAAATCCGATACATGGAGCCTCTTGTTGCAAAGCTGCCCTCCAGTTCCGAAAAGCGTCCGGAGATTATGCGGCGCTTGATTGAAAGTTTGCATCAGCTTTCTCTTCTCGAATTTTTCAAGGAATCACGCCAATACGATGAAGCCTGGAACAAGTGGGATCAAGGCGGACGCCGTGGTACTGAACCGCGTTTCTCGATGACCAGAAGCAAGATCTCTACGAGCAAAGTGATTCAACGCTGCCAGCAATTTATTGCGGAGTATCCGAAGGCAAAAGGCATCGATGAGGTAACCTTCCAGCTTGCATATGCTTTCGATCAACTTAATCAGCAAAAACAGGCGGCCCAGTACTACAGCCGACTCGTCGCACTTTATCCGAACAGCAAACGTGTTGCAGATGCGCACTTTGCCTTGGGTGAGTATCATTTCGGGCGTTTTGATTGGCCCAAAGCTTTGACCTCGTTCAGCGAGGTGGTGCGCTATACTCGCGCTCCTATCCGCCCCTGGGCTGAGTTTAAAATTGCATGGTGTCTATACAATCAGCAAAAATATCAGCAGGCCCTCGAGCGTTGGCAGCTTGTTGTTAGCCTGGCTGGCACTTCGAACACCACATCAAAAGGTGCTCGGTTGAAAATGAAAGATGAAGCACTGCGCGATATGCTCCTTGCTTACGTTGAGCTGGGGCAGGTTGATCAGGCAGTAAGCTACATCAGTAGCAATGCGAGTGAAAAGAGCATGGGTGACCTGTTCAACAAGCTTTCGAGCTTGCTGCAGGACAAAGGCCAGTACGATCAGAGCGTCATGGTTCTGAAAACCTACATCTCAATGAAGCCTAATGACTTTCGCGCTGCGGATCTGCAGGTTCAGATTGTTGATACAGCTGACCTTAAGCTTGATAAAAGCTTGCTCTGGCAAGAAATTGATAGTCTGAACAAAAAGTATGGTCCCGATTCAAATTGGGCAAAGGTAAATGCAAATAATCCTGAGTTCAAAGAAATTCAGGAGAAAATTCACAACGTATCGTATACGTATGCGAAGAAGATGCATTACTTGGGCCAGCAAGAAAAAAACCAAAAATATTTTTTGGAACAGGCCATCAAGGGATACAAGATCTATCTTGCGACGTTTCCGAACCGCAAAGAGACAACCGAGATTCGTTTTTTGCTCGGTGAGTTGCAGTACCTTCGCGACCAATACCGAGATGCGGGCAAGACTTTCGCATTCTTTACCTCGAAGAAGGAACTCCGCACAGCTGATCCCCAGCGCTTTGAAAAAGCATTCGATTATCAGCGTACAGCAGCATATTTCCTGATTCAAAAAGACGTAGCGGCTTTGCGTGCGATTCGGTTCTCACCCGGACAGCCCACTCGCGCTCTTACCCCTGACATGCAGGAATACATCAACGTTTGTGATTCCTATGCCAGCGTTTTTCCGAAAAAGCAGGGAACGCTTGATTGTCAGGTCGACACGGCTGAAATTTTCCTCAAGACGAACAATACAGCCCAAGCAGAAAAACGCCTGATGGTTCTTGCCAAAGAGAGGGCTGGCCAGAAGGAGGGCGCTGCTGCGGCCGAATTCCTTTTGCTTCTCTCAAAAGACGACAAGAAAAAACTTATATCAACAACGGACACGCTCATTCAGATACCTCAGTATCGTGGCAGTGAGCTCGGCAAACGTCTGTCGGAAATCAAGCGTGCAAATCGCTTCGATGAGCTCAAAGAACTGGAAAGTGGTGGTAAGTTCGACCAGGCCGCGCAGGAATTCGAACGTCTCGCAGCAGACAAAACCTACACCAAGGCGGATGCCGCTTTGTTCAATGCCGGTGTGAACTACAAGCGTGCCAACAGACTCGACAAAGCTACTGCAGCATACCAGCGTCTGATTACTGACTATCCCAAGAGTGATCTTGTTGATGATGCCATGCTCGAGATTATTGACCTCTCATCGGGGCGTTTGCAGCTTCAGATGGCAGTGAGCTATGCCCGCATGTACCTCTCCAAGTTTCCCAATAGCCCCAAAGCTCCGAAGCTGATGGCTGGCGCTTGTGCCTATTATGAAGCACTTTCGCAAGCAGAGCGCGCAAGGGAGATTTGTCCACAGGTCATGAAGGGCGGAGGCCCAGCTGCTTCCCTTGCTGCAGAGTCCATGGCTGGTGTTCTTGAACGTTCCGGGCGCTATCAGGAATTTTGGAATTTCGCTGAAAAAGATTTGTTGCGCTTTTCAAAAACAACTTCTGATAAAATTGAGGTTTGGAATAGAATTGTGGAGGCAGCAAGGAAGGCTGGAAACAGTTCTAAAGCTGCCACTGCTCAACAGCAAATCGTTAAGCTCTATGAGTCTGACAAAAAATCTGTTGTGGGTTCCGCCTTGTCGTATGTGGGAGCCATTCGTTTCGCTCAGGAATTCCCGAGTGTCGATAAATTCCGGCGTGAAGTTATCACAGGTGGTAAGTCGGGTGCGGAGTTTGAGCAGAACATAAAGAGGCGCAATGCTGAACTTAAGAAACTGACCGACAAGTTCCTCTCTATTGCTCAGAATGTTGGTGATGCTGAGTGGTCGGTAGCCAGTCTCTATGTGGTGGGGTACGCGCATGAGCTTGTTGCTTCAGAGCTTTTAAATCCACCTCAGCCTCCTGGAATTTCTGGCGATGGATGGCAGAAAGTCAAAGCAACACTTGCCACCTTGGGAGTGGGCCTGCAGAAAAAGGCGAAAGATTATTATCAAGAGGGCGGAGTTATTATTTCGAAATTTAATATCTATACCGATTACGGTCAGAAGGTGCTCTCTGCTCTGGCTCGCCTTGAGCCTACAAAGTACCGCAAGTCTGAGGAGTCTATTCCTACAGTTATTTTTGTCGGTACAGAAGTGATCGATTCCGCGAAATACAAATCCGTTCTTGAAGCGAAGGGATTCTGAAAATGAAATCAGCTTTTTCTTCACTTTTCGCTGTTTGTACTCTGTTCTCCTCGGTCGGCCTTGTGGCTTGTCAGTCGACCAAGGAAGACCGGGCGGATGCTGTCAGCGATTCCAGTGGCAACGAAGAAAAAGCAACGCGCCAGAAAGGTGCCAAAGGCAAAGAGCAGGCGCCTCCTCAGGATCGTGCTGGTGCTCAGCAGCAGAGCGGAGCAGCCTCTCAGCAACCTAAAAATGCTCCATCCGCTCAATCGCCGGTGACTTACGTGGTTACCTCCCTCGCAAATGAAGACACCTTTGCTGGGCAGATTCCGCAGCCCAAGTTAGAAGATGTTCTTCGGTCACTTGAGCAGACCTATCGCGAGCGCACTGATGATGGTGGAGCAATCATCTCTTATCTCGTCTTTCGCCGACTTTCCGGCACCAGTCGGGATTTCCTTTCAGTTCTCGAGCGGCGCGGCTCAACAGCCTCGTCTCGTGATCCCTGGATCTTGTTGGAGAGCTCGTACACAGCATTGCTGCGAAACGACTACGGCATGGCTCAGTACCTGCTCGACACCGCCGAGGTTGTTGGCAAAGGGAATGCAAAAGTCAATGCGGCTATTCTTCATGCGCGCGGTCTAATGCACTATCAGCAGAAGAAAACAGTTTTGGCCATGGCTGCGTTTCGTGAGGCAGCGAAGGCTTCCTATGAGCCGGCGATGCTCACCCTCGCACTTTTCGCTTTGAAAGTGGGTGACCATGAAGGGGCGCTCGAGCAACTCGGCAAACTGAAAGATTTTGGTGCTGGTAATTTAAATGTAAAGGCCGCCCTCGGAATTGCATATCGCCAAGCTGGCAAGCCCGAGGAGGCTGTTGAATTTCTGAATCAGGTGCTGCGGAGCCGCCCCAACGATAAGCGTGCGTTGTGGAACTATGCTTTGGCATTGTCGGAAATTCCCGCGAAGCGCCGCGAAGCCATTTCGACTCTCGAGAAATACAACACCGCCCAAGGTTATCTGGTGGACATCGACAACCGTGTCCGAAGTCTTCTCGAAAAGCTTCAGGCTCAAGAGGCTGCAGCTAAGGCTCAAGCAAACAAGCCCGATGAATCTGCAGCAGGTGCAAAGGCTGAAGGCCAGTAAGTTAAGAATCGTGTTTGGTCGTTCTGACGAAGGGAATTGAGATATGGCTCTGTTTCTTGTCGCAAATAAAGTTGCGCCCGGCTACCCGGATTCGTTTGTTCTTGAATCCGGACAGGTCATTATCGGCCGCCTCACGACCAACCACCTT
The DNA here is from genome assembly GCA_044376655.1 of Silvanigrellaceae bacterium. Lineage (GTDB taxonomy): Bacteria > Bdellovibrionota_B > Oligoflexia > Silvanigrellales > Silvanigrellaceae > RFOM01. Next base: position 34,609 of record JBILKQ010000004.1, on the reverse strand, counting down.
GTGATTCAAGGCAATCAGGTTGAACCCATTCACGCCATGGTTGAAGTGGATCCGCAGAGCGGTCAGGCCGCAGTTATTGACATGGCCAGCGAACATGGAGTGAAAGTAAACGGCCGAAAAATCGACGTCTCTGCTAGCATTGCGATTGGTGATGAAATTTCAATTGGTGACATTGTCATTACAGTAAGGGAAGCCGCAGAATCAGCTTCGGCAAATGCCGGTGACAAAGACGAAGACCACAGCGGAGATACAAAAGGAAGCCAGGGTAAGGCAGCTGTTCCCCGCATATCGAACTCGCGCCTGTTGTTCACTGCAGAAAAGGAGCGACGCACGGGCAGCACGCTTGAAGTTGTTGCTTTCTGGGACCAAAGTATCCTTGATGTGCGTCACTACGGAGGCGAGCAACTCAGTACGGATGAGGAGCGCAGCAATAAAGTGGTCATCGGCAATGAGTCCGATGGTGATTTGATCGGTGTTGGTCCCAAAGCAAACACTCGCAATCTTAAGATCGCCGACGTGCGTGGCTCCAAGGCGGTGATTCATCTGAACGACGAAATGCGTGCTCGTGTTCGCCGTGGTGCACGCTTTGAACAAGTTAAGGGTCCAGCCGAAGTTCAGCTTTCAGCGAATGACATGGTCTTGCTCCAACATGGTACGCTCAGCTATTTCATGACTCGCGTTTCCCTGCCCAATCCTGTGTTGAGAAAAATCGACGACCTCGACGGCAAGCCTGTTATCTTCGCCTATGCTTCCGCACTTTATCTTGTGCTTGCTCTGCTCCTCTTTGTGGTCAACGCAAATTACACGCCGAGTGATCCCGATAAAGAAGAGGCGTGGGGTAACGTCTTCACTGTGACCACTCCAACACCGAAGCCCAAAGATAAAAAAGAGCCCCCAGCCCCAAAGCCAACAGTTGTTGTGAAAACTCCTGCTCCGGTGAAGAAACCACCTGAGCCAAAGACGACCCAACCACCTGCACCGAAGCCCACGGCAAAGCCTGTGGCAAAGCGTCCTGAGCCTAAACCTGAGTCGCCGGCCAAAAACAAAGGGCCAACGACAGGTGAAAAAAAGAACACCAAAGACACCTTCCTGGGTAACAAGGCAAGTGCAAACGCCGGAAACAGTGGCGGTCCTCGCGGAGGTACCTCGGGCGCATTTGCAGGACAGCGCCAGGGCAACGACAAAAACAGCATGATGGGTGTTGAGGGTGGAAAAAAGGATGAGCTGGGCGGCCTGAACCTCGATTCACTTGGAAGCGATATCGGTAAAACGATTAACGCTGAAGGCGCGGGCAAAATTGCAACGGGTGTTAAGGCCACTGGCGGCGGACTGGGCGGAGGAAGTGGTAGCGGTAAACGCGGCTCTTTCGGTCTTGGCGGAATCGGTGAGGGGAACTCAATATCTTCGGGAGGCCCTGGCGATGCGCTCAAAGGTTTGGGTGCGGGTGGTCTTGGAGCCGGCGGTAACGGCTCGGGCGGACGGCGTGACAGCGGCGGCGGTAAAATTTCAGTTGGCTCTGTGAGCGCTCCTGCAGGCGATAGCGTTTTGGAAGGAAATCTGAGCCGCGAGGAGATTGAAGCTGTGGTTCGGGCGAACCTTGCCAAGATCAAAGCATGCTACGAGCGCCAACTCCAGGCCAAGCGCGGCATGGCGGGTCGTGTAAAGACAAATTTTGTCATCTCACCCGAAGGAAGAGTGACCTCATCTAGTATCGTGAGTTCGGAATTGAATGATCGCACAACAGAAGGCTGTATCGCCAACGAAATTCGTCGCTGGAAGTTCCCCCTTCCGCGTGGGGGCGGCCAGGTCAACGTCAACTATCCGTTCGATTTCCGTCCGAGCAGCTGAGCTTATTTTTTAGGCATTCCAGACCTATTGACTTCATTGAAAAAATTCATCTTGACCGCCAAAAATCTATAACTTGTTAAAATTGCAGTCGGTTCCATGGGTTGCAACAAGCGGCGAATCGGTCTAGGGTTTATACATTGACTGAGCAACCAAGTGCGTGCCCGCCGGGTACAAACTTGGATTGTGTACCGAATTTGACACACCTCATTCAAGCTAGGCGCAGGTTATACCGAGCCACCATAGAAGTCAGAGGGTAAACATCTGTCTTCTGATGTTTCTGCAGGAGTGTTGGGTGTCCAGATCACGGGAGTGAGTGATGTTTTCAGGACGTTTGAGCGGATGTGTGGCGCTGGTGGCCGTATGGGCTGCAACAGGCTGCATCGCAAAACGCGAAACTTCAGAACTTTTCCTGCGCGGCTCAATCGCGGAATCGTCTGAAGTCGTGCAATTGGATCCGGTATTCCTGTCGCGCCAGCGGCAAGTCGAAACTCGTTTCTTTGGGTTTGACGATCAGGCGACCGCAGAGAAGCCTCAGGGCCAAGATGCTAACGATAACCAGTTGGCTGAGGGCGAGGCAGAGGAAGTCGATGTGACTATCGACGTCGGGGGCGCAAATGCCGCTCCAGACGTTGTGGCGAGCCGTCTTTTTCCGGTGGACTTGAGTTGGCCTTTGGATGGACACGTGACCAGCCCCTTTGGCATGCGTCGCGGCCGTCTTCATGCCGGTGTGGACATTAAGGGTTTCAGAGGCGATCCGATTATCGCGGCAGCTGATGGCCAGGTTCTTCTCGCAAAAAGGAAAAGAGCATACGGCGTCGTGGCTATTGTTGGTCACGACCACGACACACAGACTCTCTATGCACACATGCTGCGCCTAGCTGTGCGCGAAGGGCAATTCGTGAAAGCGGGAGATATTCTTGGCTACGTCGGGCGCAGTGGTCGTGCCACGGGTTACCACCTGCATTTTGAAACCCGCGTTGCGGGTGGAGTTCCTCAGGACCCCTTGCGGTTTCTCCCTTCCACGCGAGCAACGCGCGTCGGCATGTCGCCTGACTTGAACTTGCTCTTCCGCTGATTTTCAATCTGTCGGCTGAATTCGTTCAGCACGATAGCCGTTGCACTGGCCACGTTGAGGCTTTCGACGTGGCCAGTTCCTTTTATACGCAGTTTGATGTCGGCAAGGGCAAGAAGAGGTGGGGTAATGCCTTCCGACTCTGAGCCCATCACCATGACGCATCGTTTCGGGAGTTGAGTGTTGTTCAACTCCTTGCTTTGGGCGTGACTTGAAGTGGCGACAATCGTCCAGCCCATTTCTTTTTGAAGGCGTTTGAGCAGCGCTGCAGGCTCTTCCGCCACATAAACTCTCACATGCACACCGCCACCCTCTGCGGTGCGGTGAAACGCTCCTGAGAGCAGAGCTTTTCGCGACTCCTCTCCAATGCTGCTGAGAAGGATATGCTTGATCCCGAAATGGGCAGCGCTGCGCACTATAGCTCCGAGATTATGCGGATTGGAGATTCCATCGAGACACAACACGCAGTGCGGTGCTGCTTGGGGAGTCTTTTGGAGCGCAGCAATGAGTTCGGCCTCGGAGCCAGCGGCTTGCCTCTCGACAAGCAGGCAAATCCCTTCATGGTGTTCAGAGTCACAGATCTTGTGGAGATCGCCTTCCGTCACGATGTGGTAAGCGCGTTTTTTCTCTGCCAGGAACTTGAGCAATGCCCCAAGTCGACCTCGGTTACTCTCGGTGCAATAAGCTCGGATAACGGCCTGCGGAAAATGCTTCGCAAACGCAAGGCAAGCGTTGCGTCCATAAATCTTTTGCTCTGAGGATTTCATTTTTCGCCTATGAGTTTGTCGATGTTCAGGAAGTAGCTTTCTTCGAGGGCATCGAATTGTAGTTCAGCGCCGCAGCTGTGAATAATTTGTGGAGCGCGTTTTCTTAGAAGAGCTTTCTTGTGGTGAGCCACAGATAACTTGCAGTTGAGTTCAAGATTGCATTGAGGACAAAAATACGGTGCAAAGAATGAAACGACTTTCGCGTTGGCGAGAATTTGCGGGACGATGTTGACCTGATCGATGAAAACCACGGAGCACTCTTCGAGGGTGACCTGCGCTTTTTGTGTCAGTTGGTACATGAACTGCGACCACTCCCTGATCCCCAGTGAGTTGATGGAGCTCAGGCCCGACAAATTCATGATGTAGGAGCTGGCCGCGGGGAGCGCGACCTGATGGGTTTTGAAGTTTTCGTGAATTTCTCCCTCGAACCGCACCATCAACGTGTCTGGCGCACCCTCCTCGATCCGAATCTGTAGATTGTCATATTTGTATGTGCTCGATTGAGTCATGACATCCTCTTCCGCCAGGGACGTTTCCTTGATGCATATAATATCTGATTTTCAATTCAAAAAACCGTGCAACTTTAGCAGGCAAAACGGACAGACGCTCGGTAATCAAGAACAAAGCGATTGAAGATTGACGGGTTATCCACGAAATGTGTGGATAAGTGGTCGATGGAGCTCTCTTTCTTTATTGTAAGATTCTGAAAATAATAGAAATATTTTTTACAGCAGGTCAATATCAGGTTTTTTTGACGCCCTCCTGATTAGCGCTACAGGTAGTGTCGTCGACTTGCATCCCGCACTAATTGTAGACACTGTTCGTGGACCTTCACATATGGTTTAAGTGTGGCATTGTCCGATTCTCGGAGGGTGACTCATGAGTCTGCGTGACCAACTTTTGAAAGCTGGTTTGGTCTCAAAAAAACAAGCGAAACAGGCTGAGTCGCAAGCCAAGCTTCAAGTTCATCATGCGAAAAAGAGCAAATCAGTTGCCGAGGAGCTTGAGGCTCAGCGCCAAGAAGAGTTGCAACAAATTGAAAACGAGCGCTTGGCTAAGCAAAAAGCTGATCTTGAGTTGAACATCCAGCGTGAGCAGAAGCGCATTGAACGCGAGAACGTGCTCCGCTGCATGCAATTGATGAAATCCAATGCTGTCAATGAACGCAATGCACCCGAGCACTATTTCTTCCTTGAGGCAGGGCGTTTCGTGCGCAGGGTTGCCGTGAGTGCTTGGCAGCGTGAGATGCTGGCCCGAGGAAGAATGGCCATCGGAAGAATCTATGAGCATGTGGATGAATTTGTAATTCTACCATATCATGTAGCGCAAACAGTTCTGGAGTTGAATCCATCAATGATTCTCACCTTGCATTCTCCGGTCGCGGATGACTCGGAAATCTCGGTGATCGAAGACTGAACCAAGAGAGGATTTTTATGTCGAATGCAAAGGTTGTTGGGGTTTTGCTGGGTGGTGTCTGCTTGGGAGCTGCAGTCGGTGTGGCGATAACCACCACTGTTATGAAAAACAAAGCATCACGAAGCACTGCTTCTACTGCGGGCTCTTGCTCGGTCGACGGTGCTGGCGCTGGAAGCCAGGCGGGTCTCTTCGAAGTTGATGGCAAGGTTTTCAGTCGTGAAGATCTGCCAACTGAACTTCAAGATCAACTTTTCCAGATGCAGAGCCAGATCCACGACGCCTCTTCGAACCTCGTGCGTGAGTTGGCTTTGCGCGTCGCACTCGCTAACGACAAAAAGATTGAAATCAAATCCGGCAAAGACATTCCTGAGCTCAAAACCTTGATGCAGCCTAACGCTGTAACCGAAGCTGACATGCGCGCATTTTTCGAGGCGAACAAGGCTGGTCTTCCCCCTGGCACGACGTTCGAGCAGGTTCGTCCTCAGCTCGAACAGTTCATGCAAGGGCAGCAACAGGCCGAACAAATCCGCGCTGAAGTTACCAAATTTGAGGAAAAAGGACGCCTCAAAGTTTTGTTGAAAGCTCCCGTGGCACCACTGGTCAATTTGGATCTGACGGGTTTGCCATTTAAGGGTACTGAGAAGGCTCAGGTCGTGGTTGTGGAAGCTTCGGATTACCTCTGCACACACTGTCGTGCCGCAAACATCGAAGTCGACAAAATCATCGACCAGTATGGCAGCAAAATTAAATTTGTTCAGGCGAATTTTGCGCTTCGCCCAACTGGTTTGAGTGGATACCTTGCCCGTGGAGCATGGTGCGCAGGTAAGCAGGGCACCGACCAGTTCTGGAAGTTCCATAACAAGGCTTTTGCAGTACCGCTGCAGGCTGCAAATCCAGTTTCTCCAAACACGGATAAGGAATTTTCAAGCACAACTCTTCAAGCGGCTCAGGATGCCGGTATCAATGTCGCTGACTTTGAAAAGTGCCTGACGTCTGACGATTCCAAAAAGGCCATCGAGGCGACCAACGCCATGCTGACCTCAGCTGGAGTGACTGGAACTCCCGCCTTCTTTGTGAACAACCGCAAGGTGGGCTCTGCCGCGCAGCTCGGTGCGGCCATTGCTCTTGAGCTTGAGCGTTTGAGCTCCAATCCCTCCAAGGCGAATTAAGAGCAGACGCTCTGCCCATCGAGGGCGTGAGGTTGGGCTGGCTCAGGACATAAGCTCCACCAGAACAGCGCTCCGCCCCTGAACCGCAAGACTCTGGACGTTGGTTTGGGCAGCGCGCTCAATCTCAACCTCAGCCTTCAAGTTCGACTCCAGCGTCATCTGCATGATGCTACCCAGCCTTTGATTTGCAGGAAGTGTAATTGAGGAAGGATGCTGTCCGAAGTGCACTCCGGCGAGGAATCTTCGGCTTCCAACTTCGAGCATCTGAAGCTGCAAATCGCTTGCGCCTGAGACTGCTGCGGCGGGAAGCTCAAGAATCTTTCTCAGGGCCGCCCAGGTTTCCTTACGCGGAACAGGGCACGTGGCCAGATGCACGTGTGCTCCATGGTGAGCGTCTTCCTTCAATTTGAGAATTGCAGGTGCCCCTGCATAGATTGATTTTCCAGAGAAGGTGGCTTCAGTTGTCCACGCCTTGTTGAGGACCTGGATTTTTTCTGCCCAAAGATGACCATCCACATGTGCGCCTGCTCCTGCGTCGGTCAGGTCACACGTCTCGGTCTCACTCTCCAGAAGTGCACCGTAGTCATCCAGATAAAAATCATTTTCTGAATAGAACACGGACGGCAAAGGACTCAACTTGTTGTTGCGGGTTTTGTAGCCAGTTCTTGGAAAAGACAGAACACAGCCACCCTTGCTGCGGAATGTCTTTAGGAGATTGCGTTCCGTTGCAGAAAGCTCGAACGCATGCCCGGGAAGAATAATCAATTTATAAGATTGTATGCGGTCTTTCTCCGATTCAAGCGAAGGTGCAAACCATAGCCCGAGGCCACTCTGCAGACAGAATTGAGTGACATGGTCAATTTGCTTGCGGGTTGTGTAGGTTACACTCTGCGTTGTGATTTCATGGCTCCAGAGACTTTCTGAGTCGTGAATGCAGAGAACATCTCGTGCAGGCAATGGCAGAGAATCTGCAAATCCGAATTCACGTTTGATGGCCGAGAATATCTCATTTTTGGCCTCGATGAGCTTCTCCTGTTGAGATTTCTCAATTCGAACATCGTGCGGCACGACGCCGTCATGATACTGCTCACAGCCTCCTGGCATGCGCTGCCAGCTGAAATAGAGCATACCCGATGCACCTTGGAAGGCTGATTGCATTCCCCAGAGGAAAAGCCAGTCGAAGGAGAACCGGCGGTTTGTAGGTTGCCAATTCACTTGCAGAGGCTGTTGTTCCAAAATCAGGAATTGCTTTTGTTTGGTCGAGCGCATCAGCGCAAATTGCCATGCTGATGTGATCGGGTGAGGATCGGTCTCCATTTGATAATGGTCGAAACCTGCGTAGTCGAGATCTTTGGAAGCCATCCATGGGCAAAGATCAGTGAAGAGTGTCATTAGATTGTGCGTGACTGGTCGGTTCGGGCTGTGCTGGCGGATGAGGTCGATTTGGTCGCGCTGGAAGGCACACAACGCTTCATTGCTGAAGCGTCTGAAATCGAGTTCGAGATGCGGGTTTTGGTCTGCCCAAGACGCGAAAGGCAATTCAATTTCATTGAAACTGCGGTAGTGTTGCGACCAGAAACAGGTAAACCAATTTTCATTGAGAGCTTCAATTTCGCCGTTATATCTTTTTTCAAGCCACTTTTGGAAGGCGATTTTGGCATTCTGGGTAAAGAGAAAAACCGAATTGTGGCAGCCAAATTCATTATCGGTCTGCCAGGATTTCACGGCGGGATGCTGTCCGAAGCTCTTTGCAAAGAGTTCTGTGATGCGTCGACTTTGCTTCTGATATTCGGGATGATGAAAGTCATAGTGACGTCGTGAGCCGAATGGAATCTTCTGGCCCGTGCGTGTTACGGGCAGGATATCCGGATGTGCATCAATAAGCCATTTCGGAGGGGTGGCTGTCGGCGTGCAGAAGATCACTTCGATGTTGTGCTTGTGAGCGAGATCAAGGGCATCCGTGAACACTTCGGGTTTCCAAACGCCCGGTGAAGGTTCAACCGTTGCCCAGCTGAATTCCCCGAGGCGAATAGTGTGTATGCCTTGCTTGACCATACGTTTGAAGTCTTCAGCGAGTCTTTCTTTGTTCGAAAGCCACTCAAGACGGCCTGAGTCGACCCGACGGGTCAGGGTTTTCTCCTGAGAAATGTAGTCAGGGTAATATGCGGCACCAAGCTTGTAGAGATTTTGTTGTGAAGTACTCATGAATTCAACTTTTCCTGTTACTCGATGGTTTCAAGTCCGGCCGAAAAGCCTGCGGATGGACGAGAGATGAAAATGTCAGGAACGATTCCAGTGGCCTTTGTGTACGGGTTATTTTTATCGGCAAAACGCTCAAGCAGCGCATCGCAAATGCTACGATGCACAAGTTGAACTGTGCTTCCGCCAAAACCGCCACCCGTCATACGCGGACCAATCAATGCGCTGAGTGCCAATTGGGGTTGAGTGCAACACAGTTCTCGCACGACACTTTCGACAGCCTCGCAGGCAAGGTTCAGCTCTGGGCATGTCACCTCATAGAGCTTGTCCAATGAGTTGTGGCTGGCACGCATGGCTTGGTTCAACATTTGAAAATTTCCCGAGCCTAGAGCCTTTGTTGCTGCAATCACCCGCGCATTCTCGAGCATGGCATGGGTTGCACGGCGCGCCAGTGTTTCATGATCTTTTTCATTTTCAAGGAGCGATTCAATGTGTTTGAGAAATTCGTCTTCAGTGCCAATTTCCTTGAAGCGGGGAAGGCGGGCCAATTCTCCGAGTGAATGCGCTCCAAGGCCAAGGGACTTGTTGAGACCTTTAAGCGCGGTTTCACACGAGGCCCTGCGCTCGTTGTAGGCGCTCTCCGCAAGTGAATGACTCACGCCAGTTTTAAAAATGACCAGAGCATGATTATGAAAGGCTTCATGGGCTTTGGCATAAGAAATATGGAAGCTGCGCGCGACCGGAAATTCCAGAAAATCAATACGGGTGAAGTGGTCGGGGCGCGAGCAAAGCACTGCAAGCTGATCCATGAGCCCACAATGGGTCCCAGCAAAGCGGTGCTCAACCAGCATAGCCAAGCGTGCCAGAGTGGCTGCGTCGAGTGGCGCGCCGCAGAGAAAGTTGAGCTGACCCAGGAGAGAAATACATAGCGCAGCTGAGCTGCTCAGGCCAGCACCTTGCGGAAGGGTCGACTCCAGCACCAGGCTAAGGGTTTTTTCGGACCAGGGCATCCGAGAAATTTGCCGCACCGTGAGAGCCGCCTCAAATAGAGCAAAGCTACCTGCAACGTAACGCGCCCAGTGTCCCATGCGGACATCCGGCAGCGAGACAGGGTCGCTCTTTTCAAGGCCGCTTGCCAAAAGATACGATGCCCAGAGGGTTATTTCCTCGGGAGTGAGTTCCACAGTTTCATTGCTCGAGCGGGAGGCACAGAACACAGTTCCTGTGCTCGAATTGAGGAGTTGGGTTTCGCAGCGCAGGCCTAAATCCAGTGCAGCAGGCATCACCATGCCGCCGTTGTAGTCAGTGTGCTCACCGATGAGATTCACTCGTCCTGGAGTGAAGCTGACAATCTTTTGCGTTGTTGAACCCGGATCACTTGGGAGAGGGTTAACACCTTGTGTGATTTTCATGAAAGACAATCCTTTGTCTGAGTATAACTTTGATCAGTGATCAAAGGTTCCAACATCCACTTCGAGTTTTCGGAGCTCGGCAGCTTTTTCTTCCGGGAAGGTGTCATTGATGAAAAAACCGGTTCCGCTCTCGACACCTGCGAGATACTTGAGCTTTTGTGCAGTGCGGTATGGAGGATAGATTTCAATATGCCAATGATAGTGAGGACAATCCTCATCTCGCGCTGCAGCCTGATGATGTGCAAGAATGTAGGGCATGGGAAAGCCAAACAGCGCATCGTACTTCATCAGTACGGTCTTTAAAGCCACCGCCAACTCACGCGCTTCACTCTGTGTGAGTTGCTGGAGCAGAGGCCTGTGCGCACGCGTTGTGATGTGAACTTCGTAAGGGTAGCGCGCTGCAAAAGGCACAAAAGCAACAATTTCATTTCCAGCGTAAACAATACGTGACTGTTCTTTCAGCTCACTCTCCGCAAGAGAGCAAATCAGGCATTGTTTGCTCTGATTGTAATGCTCCTGTGCCATCAGGTGTTCGTTCTTGATAAATGGAGGCAGGTGATTGAAGGCATAGATTTGTCCGTGTGGGTGGTGCAGTGTCACACCTATCTCTGTGCCTTTATTTTCAAACGGAAAGATAAATTCGATGTTGTGATCGCGTGCTATTTCCTTGCAGCGATCTTGCCAAACGTAAATCAATCCTTCGATCTGGGAGAGCGGTTCGCGTGCCAGAGTGGAATCGTGGCGGGGAGAATAAAGAACGACCTCACATTTGCCGGTCGGTTTTTCACCTGCAAGGGAGAGCCCGGGGAACATGTTCTCAAAAACAGCCCATTCATATTCACCAATTCCTTGCGGAACCTCAGTATCAAGGCGGGTGCCATCGGGAAATGGAGTTGTGGGGCAAAGTGGGCAGTACTCGCGTGGAGGCAAGAAAGGACGATCCTGGCGGCTTGCTGAGATGCTGACGAATTCCCCGCGCATCGCATTCCAGCGCAAATGCGGTGGAGTCCAGGTTCCGGGGCGCACCAGTCCCGCAGCAGTGGGTTTATGATCTTTCGCAAAGGGTGCACGGCTGTATTGAATCCAGGCTCGGCCATCGGGCTTGCGCCATTCAAACTTGTGCAGCATGTGTCAGAATCTCCATATTTGACCTAACACATTAGCGCGTTTTCAGGATTGGGCAAAGCGCGATGGGGTTCGAAAATCATGGAATAGCGTATCTGCTGCACATCCGCGGGCGGGGTGTGGTGAGGGTTGGAGCTGAGCTGCATGAGGCTCCAGTGCCGCAAACAAACGCGGGGCTTGAAACTTGTTGGAGATTTGAAGTTCCGAGTTGTCCGTTGGCGTTATTACCCCAGCAGTAGCTGGTGCCCTCAATGCTCATCGCACAGGTGTGAGCCTCGCCCGCAGAAACCGAGACGATTGTGGCTGTGGCTGGAAAAGTGATGGCTGCAGGTGATTTCTTGCAGAATGTTACGTTCACGGCGCCACTGCCCGAGTTGCAGTCATCTTCTGAAGCGTCGCTGGTGGTAACACTTCCCACACCGAGTTGTCCTGTATTGCCGAGTCCCCAGCATGTGACACTGAAATCATTCAACAATGCACACGTATGATAGGCGCCTGCGCTGATCTGAACGGCATTTGCATTAATACTCGAGACCTGCACCGGGGCTGTGGACGAAGTTGTTGAACCAATCCCGAGTTGCCCAACTGAGTTGTCCCCCCAACAAAAAACGTCTCCGCCCGAACGCAGGGCACAGGTGTGGCTATCGCCTGCAGAAATCTGCAAAACATTGGTTCCCAATTGTGCACTCTCAACTGCTACCGGAACGCTGCTGCTGCTCGTTGAATTATGTCCAAGTTTTCCTGAACTCCCGTTGCCCCAACAATAAACAGCATTTGCACCGGACCCCTGATTCTGAATCGCACACGCATGCTGCTGGCCCGTGGCAAGTGCAAATACATTCTTGTTGCCGCCTGAGAACGCGCCGGACGACACGGCCACCACGCTTCCAGCTGAGGGGGTTGTGGTGGAGCCATTGCCGAGCTGGCCAGATGTGTTCAACCCCCAGCAGTGCACGTGCCCGGAGGTGCTGTTTGCGGAGTCGTTGAGAATCGCACAAGCATACTGGCCAAACTTTCCTGAACTGATGGCCACAGGGGTGCGGCTCGAAAAGTTGATGGCGGCTGCGAAAGTATTCGTTGCACCGCTTGAGCGTCCGAGCTGTCCATGGTTGTTTGCTCCAGCGCAACGGATCTCTCTGGTCGATGATCCATTACCCAATGTGCAGGTGAAATCTGAGCCTGCTGAAACCTGTAGTGGAGTGAATGAAGAGATACTGATTGACTGAGGGAACCTAAAGGCCGTCGTATTTCCTGTGCCCAATTGCGAGGAGGCATTTGCTCCCCAGCATTTCAGAGTCGAAACATCGATCAGGCAGCTATGCCCTGAGGCCGCCGAGAGTGAAGCCAAGTTTCCAGTGCAAAGGCGGCACACGCCTGCTGTGGTCGCGTAGTCGGGCTGAAAGCCGTCGAGGTTCACATTGCTTTCTGTGATTGCATTTAAGTAATCAGCAATGTTCCTGATCTTGATACTCTCCAAAGTTCGGTTAACAGCATATGCAGCGGATGAACCCGAGATCGCCGGAGATGGTGTGTGGCTGGCATTATTATTAATTCCACTGACGAAATTAATGCTGCTTGCCGTGAAGAGAGCCGTAATTGCAGTTTGGCTTGCATCTCGAACTGGAGGATTAGCAATCAAATAAGATGACGTAAATGTCTCGCTGAAGCTGGTAGGTGAACCGCTGCTTGTGCCGGTTTTTGCAGTTGAACCGGTGAGCCTCATTTCGGAAGAGTGCTGAAAAGAATTGACATTTGCTGATTTCGAGAAAGTCGCCGCACTTGAAACGGTGCAGACTGTGCTTGAAGTGGCACTCAAGGTGGGCTTACTCACAGCGGAAATTGAAAGTTGATAATGATTTAACTCAATTGAAAAACTGGAAAAAGATGTGCAGGCTGATGCACTATCGCAAACCCTGACTTTGTATCTGCATGTTCCAGAATGTGGCGATGAAGCATAGCTGCCAGAGAGAGTCCCGTTGGTAGACGTGTAGGTTGCCTGACATGTGAAGCCGGAGAGATCCTGATCGGATTGATATTCCATACTGTAGGTCAAACTGTCAGCAGCATCGATGTCACTGACACCGCTGCAGGAAATACTCCACGAGCTTCCGCTACGGCCACTGAGTCTGATCTCGGCGGTCGTGCTGCTGTTGCATGATACGGTTCCAGTAGGCGTGTCATTTGTATTGTTAACCTGTAACGTAAAGGTGGTTGATGCTGTCAGAACTCTATTGTCAGTTGGAACGCCATCGTCGGTCACAGTGATGGTGAGCTGTGTCGATCCGACCTGGTTCGGCTCGGGGGTAATCGAAACACTGCAGTTTGGCCAAGTTCCTCCCCACGCAACACCGCTGCTTTTCACCAGAGCTGTGTTTGTTGAACTCACGCTTAAATACGAACTGCTACAAGCATATGTCTTATCTTGATCTTGTGCGGTGAAGTTGATTGTCAGTGTTGAGTCTTCAAACACGGATTGGGGTGAGGAAATCGAACTGATGGTGGGTGCATGGTTGATGGGTGTCACCGTGAGTTGAAACGTCGAGCTCTGCGAGGCAACGCCATCTGAGACAGTGAATGTAAGATTTGCCGAACCACTTTGGTTTGCAGTCGGCGTGATCGATGCCGTACAGTTCGGCGTTGTGCCTGAGAATGCAATACCTGAATTCAGGACGAGCGCAGTATTGCCTGAACTCGCGGTAACCGATGAGGCGCAAGCCACTGTGTTGTCGACATCGTTAATCGTGAAGCTGACCGAAGTTGAAGACGATTCCTGCACAGTGGTGTTGGAAATTGCAGAAATACTTGGTGGATCGTTCACAGGCGTAATCGAGAGATTGACCGTTTGAACGGCTGAGCACTGCTTTACTCCGGGATCATTGTCGCACACGCGGTAGCTGAAAGAGTCGGAACCATTTGCGTTCGGAGCGGGAGTGTAAGAAATGCTTGAACCACCTGCGCCTGGGTCGGAGGGCCAGCTGCCTAAACTACCTTTTACTGGATTTGAAAGCACTTCAAAGTTCATCTGCGCTGGGGAGCCGCGTGCAGTGTTGTCCTGAAATTGCGGCAGTAAAATTGCTGTTGCCGGGCTCTGATCTTCATTCAAAGAAATTGATGCTTGCCCTGCAACTACCACCTCTGGAGCAGAGTTGGTTGATTTGACCTGAATGTTGAAACTCGACTGACTCACGCTTCTTCCATCACTCAATGAAAGCGTGATCACGACCGGTGACGCTGCTGCATAACGCGTTGTAATTGCGATTCCGCAACCAGTACTCTCGCCACCGGTAATCGTGACGTCACCGTAGGTCATGGCTGTTTGGTTTGGCGTTCCTTTGGCTGTGGTTCTAATGGCTGAAAGATTGTTGCTCGAGGGGATCACGTCTTTGCAGGCAACCGTGTCGTCGAAATCAAAAATTCGGAAACTGAAGGTTGGATAAGTTGTCAGCTCATCGATCGCGAGATTAGAAATCTGCATAATGAGAGGTGAATTGTTTGGGCTGTCAGGCGCTGCAACAGGCGTTGGTGATGGCTCGGGTGTTGCAGTAGGTTGTGCATCGATAATCACCTCAACCGCTGATTCAGCTTCTTCCTCTTCCAAAGGTGGAGCCGCGCGAAAACATCCCGTCATGAAAAACACGACGAGACTCACCCAAAGCAATGCCAGGTTGGCTTTGTGCAGCCTTTCCACCTTAAAAAACCTCTCTGATATTGCATCGGAAAATGTGCTCGCCGATTTATCTGGAGCACTGCAGTTTGATTTTTTCTGCAAATTTTTGGCGTTTTCTATGGATTCGGTGGCGGAAAAAAAACTGCACTGCCAGCCAAATTGTCAGCTTTCCGTTGGTCAACTTCCCATCAAAAGGACCGAAAAAGAATCAGGAAAGGTTGAATTTCTTGATGTTTGCAACGCATTTTAGAACTTCGGGGCATTATTCTATATCGCCGGTAATATTGGCGATATTAGTGTTTTTTGTCTTTTTTATAACTCCCGAGGCTCGGGCCCAGAAGGGTGCTGTCAGTGTCATCAACCGTGGTGGAACATCCATTAATCAGGGGAATTTGTCTCGCGACAAGCGCTATCCAACCTATGGGTTGGCTATTTCCCGGGTAGTTGGAAGCAATGATGAAGGGTTTGGGACCTCGCTGGCCAATGTTTTTGCCGCAAACCATTCAACTTTCTACACCCAAAATAAGGATACGCTCAAATTTCCGCTCGTGGCGCGTGCTGCACATCAACTCATTGAACCCGCGTTTCTCTATGACTTATGTTTCTTTTCATACACGGCGTTACGACCCTGCTTTGCTGCAGGAATTTCTGCAATTTATTTGCGGCATAACGCTAATAATTACCAAATGTACACGGCATTTCCCGCGCAGGCGCGTCTTCAGATTGTGTCGCGTTTGGGATTATTGATTGAAATTGGTGGTACTTTTCGCCGCTTCTCATTCCGTACAGAAGGTAATGTCGCCTGGAATCAGGACATCATTGGCTTTGTAGGAATGGGGGTCATCTTTTACTGAAATTTAAATCTTTAAAAATTCAGGCCACTGAAGAGAGAGAGGCATGTCCCGCAAGTTCTTCAGGGCGAAGAATCAAGCTAGGTTCAACGAGAATCACAACCCGGTCGGTTAATTTGCCGATTCCAATAAGACATTGTGTATGCGGATGCCCACCTATGTCAGGGGGCAGTTCTATTTGCTTCGCTCTGAAGTCAATGACTTCACGTACGGTATCCACAATCATGCCGATCTTTTTTGACCATATTTCAGCAATGATAATGCATGTCTCACGAGTGTAATCGACTGTAGGCAGGGCGAATTTCTTGCGCAGATCCATGACAGGTAAAACCCGACCGCGCAGGTTTATGATCCCCTTCATGTAGTCTGGCATGTTGGGCACATGGGTGATCTCGGCAAGACCGATGATTTCTGACACAGCTTTAATCGGAACCGCATAGGTTTCTGTGGCCAACTGAAAACTCAGATAGCGGCCTTCCTCAGCAATTCTCTTTCCAGAACGCTCCACGTGTATTCCCCCTCACAGAGACATCTGGGTATCGGATGAATTGTGAAAAATTTCCGATCTATTTTCGACGCTTCGTCAGGTTTATGACGTCCTGCTTTCGCGCAATTTTCCGATACACCGCAGGAGATCTTAATTAGGAGTCTGCTGTGTCGTGGGATTCGGGGTTGGAAAACCTCAAAAAACTTGAGCGGGATATGCTGGGCTTTCAGAAACTGGCCGAATATTTACGTCGGGAAACCGGAATCAACTTGAATTTATCCGACAAGAACCAGACATTGCTCGCGAGCCGGGTGCTCAAGATCCTGCCTACTTTGGGACTGCCTGACTACATGTCACTCCACTCGGCATTGGTGGCTGGTCGGCGTGATGCACGCGATCTGTTTATCAATATCATCACCACCAACACAACCCATTTTTTTCGGGAAAGTCAGCATTTTGAAGTGCTCGCTCGAATGGCACGAGACCTTCTCAGCCACCCGGAGAAGAAGAGGACAAAAGAAATTCGCGTGTGGTGTGCGGCCTGTAGCACAGGCGAGGAGGCCTACAGTATTTCAACCGTGCTCAACTCTATTTTCCCGGCACGGGATGGTTGGAATCTAAGAATTCTTGCAACCGACATTGACACAGACGTGTTGAGGGCGGCTGTAAGAGGAGTTTATCCACAAGAGGCTCTCGACAGCGTTCCCGAGCAATTCAAAGGCTGTTTCGAAGCAGGAACCGGGAATTCAAAGGGATACGTTCGGGTTCGCAAACCGATTCGCGACACCATCACTTTTGCACCCTTCAATCTCATGACTCCCAGCTATCCATTTCAGTCAAATTTCGATTTCATTTTCTGCAGAAACGTCATGATTTATTTTGATCGTCCGGAGATTCACTCAACCATTCGGAAGATCGAAGGATGCCTCAGGCTCGGTGGGTATTTGTTCATCGGTCACTCTGAAACAGTTGTTGGGGTGACACCAGGACTCAAATCGAGAGCACCTGCGGTTTACGAGCGGTTAAAAGTCGGTCGGAAAGGAGAGGCGGCATGAGCTCCCAGAAATTAAAAGAGACTCTTCTTGTTGTTGAGGACGACTCCGACATGCGCGACGCAATCTTGGAGAGTCTCCAAGGATTGGGGTGTCAACTGCACGCGTGCGCTAATGCTGAGGATGGGCTCACTTTCGCGCGTTCAAATCCCTGCTTTGCCGTGTTCAGCGATTATCGCATGCCGGGCATGAACGGCATCGAGTTCTGCAGAAGACTCAAAATAGATTTCCCTCGTATCAAGTTCGTTGTGCTTACCGGTTTTGCTGATAAGCAGACTGTACTCGATGGCTTCAGAGTGGGTATCGATGATCTTCTCGAGAAGCCCGAGGACCTCATTCGTCTTAGAGATAAGGCTGAATCATTCGTGCGTGCGCGCGCTGAAGAGCTTGCCAAAGAACAACAAGAAATGCTCGCCCTGAGACAAGTCTTCTGTGAAGAAGCCAACGATATTTTAAGAGATCTTGACACCTATATTTTCAAGCTCGAAGAAGTTCCTCCTCAGCCCGAGGTGGTCGATGTTCTGTTCCGGAAGGCACATACTTTGAAGGGCTCCGCAGCAGCTTTTCCCGGAACTGAAAAACTCTCGATGGTCACTCATGCCTACGAGAATCTTCTTCAGAGTCTGCGTAAGGGTAAACTCAAACCCTCACAGGCTCTGACACACGTTCTTCTCCAGGGAGCTGATGTCATCAAGAGTCTTCTCTCGGATTTCGAGGCAGGCCGTGAGCGTGCGGTAAATCTGCAGCCATTCGTTGAGGCTCTCAACAGATGGACGGAAGGACATGTGGGTTCCTCCGCTCAGGGACCACAGGCTGTTTCAAAACCTCAGATTCAATCTCAATCTCAACCTCAGGTTTCTTTTCCTGTCCAAGCCTCAGTTTCAACAGCACTGGCTCAAGGCACTCAGGAGCCTGCGGCGCCGGCAGAGGCATCGGATGATGGGATTATTTGGGTCGAGGAGCCCGAGATGATCGCTGCTCAGCAACCTAAGAGCAGTGTTGAATTGCCGCAGGTGAATGAGTCTTCCGTACCGCAAACACCAAGTTTGCTTCCTGTAACAAGAGCTGAGCCGTTATCGGCCAATGAGCCCTTGCCGACGCTCGCTCAAACGCTCATGGGCAGCGAGACTCCACCCAAGGAAGACGAGGATGATGGGCTTTTTGTGTCCATTGAAAAGTTGAATTCCTTCATGG
This sequence comes from Silvanigrellaceae bacterium, assembly GCA_044376655.1. Taxonomy (GTDB): domain Bacteria; phylum Bdellovibrionota_B; class Oligoflexia; order Silvanigrellales; family Silvanigrellaceae; genus RFOM01. The sequence goes on along the minus strand of JBILKQ010000004.1, from coordinate 16,350 downwards.
AGCTTTCTGGGGAGTTGGTGGTTCTTAAAAATGCATATCATGCAGTGGTGAAGCAGGTTCTCAAGTATGAGCTTCCCCAAGAACAAAAGCAACGCCTTGAGGAAATGAACCAATCTCTCGACAAGATCTCTGAGCAGATCCAAGGACAGATCATGGATGTCCGCAAGGTTCAGCTCAAGGTTGCATTTCAGAAGTTTCCCCGCATTGTTCGCCAGGTTTCTTGCGATTTACAAAAACAAGTTCGGCTTGAGATGACTGGCACGGAACTGGGAGTCGACAAAAGCATTGCCAAGGCACTCTCGAGTGCGCTCGTTCATGTTGTCCGCAACGCAGTGGATCACGGCATTGAGATGCCAGATGTTCGGCTCGCAAAAAACAAGGCAGAATTTGGTGTTTTACGCATCCATTCAAATCAGGTAGCCGACCGTATTGTCATCACTATCGACGATGATGGCGCAGGAATTGATCCGGAGCAGATCAAGAGGAAGGCTCTCGAAAAAGGACTGATCACCCGCGACAAAATGCAAAGCATGAACGCTCAAGAAGCCATCGATTTGATTTTCTTGCCGGGCTTTTCAACAGCGGAGAAGGTCACCAGCGTTTCGGGCCGCGGCGTAGGAATGGACGTGGTTAGAACGGAAATCTCAAAGCTGGGTGGCACCTGTACAATCGAATCCACGCCCGGTCTGGGAACGCGGCTGAGCATTGTTTTGCCGGTTCCAAAGACAGTGCTTGTAGAGAACACCCTTCTCACAGAAAGTGGTGGTCACCAGATCGTTGTTCCTCTCGTGAGCATTTCAAAAATTACACCGATAAGAGATTTGATTCTCTCGAAGGTTGATGGACGCATGACCTGCCAGCACGAGGGAGTGACCATTCCTTTGGGCGACTATCGTTCGTTTATTGAGTCACCGCTGAAGGGAAGCGCCAAGGAAAAAATGGATTTCTCTCCTGATTCTTTGGTTCTGATTATTTCTCACAAAGAGCACGCGCTGGCTCTTGTCGTCGATCGGGTTGTGGATCAACTCGAGGCTGTGGTTCGGCCTTTTGATAACGTTGTCGAAAAACTGCTTGGATTTAAGGGAACAAGTTTGCTCGATTCAGAGCATGTGGCCTTTGTTCTGGATGCAGAGTCGATTGTGGGGGCTGCGTATGCTGCTTAATGAAGATATCGTCAATGGACTTCAGGAAGCTTTGGAAGAGCGCAAAAATAAAGGACCCCACGCCAGTTATTTGCTGGTGCAAGTTGGTGAGCAGAAGTTTGGTCTACCGATGTCTCAAGTGATTGAGGTTCTTGAATCGAGACGTTGGAATCCGTTGCCCGTAAATCGCCCAAATATTCTCGGTGTCGTGAACCTGCGTGGCGTTGTCTTCACAATTTATCATCTTGCGAGTTTATTAGGTAAGGGTTCAACCCACGAAGCGGCCTCGGGGCAGGGCTGCATTATTGTCGTCACCGATGGTCGGCGCCGCTTTGGCCTTTGGGTGGAAAGAATGCTGCACGTTCAGGATTTCCCTCTCAACGAGTTGCATCCCCTCAATGAACGACAACTGCTCGTAACACATCTTTGTGTTGTGGAGCAGGAGTCCATCCTCATGATGGACATAAAGCGTGTTGCTTGAATGAATAGTATTTATCTTTTTCCCGGACATTATGTTGTGACGACTGAGCCAGCCGAGGTGACCACCATTCTTGGCTCTTGCGTTGCGGTTGCTTTGCATGATCCAAATCAGCGGATCACTGGTTTGAATCATTATTTGTTAGCACATCCGGGTGGGGTAGAGGGCAATTCAAGTCTTCGCTATGCAAGCGTGTCGTTGCCAAAAATGCTCGAGGATATTTTAGCTCGTGGGGCCACGTTCGAGCGTCTTCAGGCAAAAATCTATGGTGGCGCACGCGTCATTGACAACATCGGGCTTGGGGATTCAATCGGTCGTACCAACGTCAACTACGCCCTATCATGGCTCAAGGAAAGGAAGATTCCTGTTTTGGCCAACGAGCTGGGCGGCAATGTGGGGCGTAAGATTATCGTCAATACCCACGATTTTTCAGTGAAACATCAACTCATGAATCGCTCAGGTGCTGTTGACACCTCGGGTGGTCATTCTGCCATGATTGAACGCACTGCAAAGGTCGTTGTGGTTGATGATTCAGCAGCGGTGCGTGCTATTTTTAGCCGTGTGCTCAGTCAATCGGGAAAAGTTGAAGTCGTTGGCGTTGCTTGCGACGCATTTGAAGCACGTGAAATCATCGTTGAAAAAAATCCTGATGTTGTCCTTCTCGATATTGAAATGCCGGGCATGTCGGGAGTGAAATTTCTCGAGAAGCTGATGCAGCATTTTCCGTTGCCCACACTTATGGTGTCATCGTTGCGGCCCGACGATGATGCTGCTTTGCGTGCATTGGAGCTGGGTGCGCTTGAGTTTGTGCACAAGCCTGCGCAATTCGATCCGAACACGCTCCGCTTTTTTGCAGAAAGTCTCGTTCAGAAAGTTGTTGCTGCAGCAAGTCAGCTTGAGCGGATCAAATCCGGTCGATTCAAGCGCGCAGTGAACCCGACTGCTGTTCGTCATACAACAGGAAGGCTTGCAGACGGTCTCAATCTTGTTTTGGTGGGCGGCAATGGCGGTGCGCACCATGACCTTGAAGTGTTTTTGCAAACCTTGCCGGCAGACACTCCGCCCGTGCTTGTTTCTGTCAGCTCTGTATCTGCACTGCTCTCATCCTACATCGAAAAATGGAAAAAGCTGACACGCTTGGACTTGAAGGTGGCTGCAGACGGCGTTTGTCCGATGCGTGGCACAGTTTATTTTGCTCCTGCAAACCAACATTTGATGCTCGAGAGTACCGCGGGCCAATTGGTCATGAGGCTGAGCGCTTCCGCTCCCGTCTGCCTTCAAATTCCTTCGGCTGATGTGCTTTTTCAATCGGCAGCCAAAGCAGTTTCTCCTGGACATCACTCCGGAGTCGTGGCGATTCTTATGAGCGGGTTGGGTCAAGATGGTGTTCAGGGGCTGTTGCAATTGCATGAGCGCAGAGCCCAAACGTTTGTCACGCATCCAGAGGCGAGTTCATTCGCATTTGCGCCGCAAGCGGCTATTTCCATTGGTGCAGCCGAGCATGTGCTGCGTCCTGAAGAGTTCGCTCCCAAGTTGATGAGTCTGAGAAGCAAGGCGGCTGTATGAATAAATCTGCACCGGTGGCTCATAGAGATGATTCCGGTCTCGTGCTCTGTATTGCCGCTTCCACGGGAGGGCCCGAGGCTTTACGCCAGGTGCTTTCGCATTTGCCTGCGAACATTCCGCCCACTCTGGTTGTCCAGCATATGCCTGCTTTCTTTACAAAAAATCTCGCGCGCAGTTTGAGTCAAGCGTGTGCTTTTCCGGTTCGAGAAGCTCAAGATGGCGACACCCTTCGCTCCGGAGTCGCGCTTCTTGCGCCCGGTGACTTTCACATGACTCTGGCTAACATTGGTGGTCGGTATTTTGTTCGAATCAAACGCGATGAACCCGTTCATGGAGTGCGTCCTGCAGCCGATCCGCTGTTTGATTCGGTGGCGCGTGCGGCAGGCATGCGCGCGATAGGCGTTGTCCTGACAGGAATGGGGCGCGACGGTGCTCAGGGAATTCTAAAAATGCGCCAGGCGGGGGCCTATACCATCGCCCAGGATGAGGCGAGCTGTGTGGTTTTTGGAATGCCCAAGGAGGCTATTGCCCAAGGAGGCATACAAATAGTAAGTCCTCTCGGTAAGATACCCGCGCTCATCATCTCCGAAATAGCACGAAGAAGTGTTGCAAAGGCCGGTTGACCCGGCTAGCGTGCCCTGGTGACGGTCGGCAGGCACAAAGACCTGTCGGGTCGAGGCTTACATCGGGGTTTGTGCTTTGAAGACTCTTCCAAACTGGCATCCATATTCATGGCAATCGCGACCTGCTCAGCAGCTCGTCGATTATCCGGATGCTGCGGAACTTCAGCGAGTACTGACACAGCTCGAGCAAAGGCCAGCGCTGGTTCACCCTTCTGAAATCACCAAACTCCGCAACCAAATTGCTGAAGCGGGGCAAGGTCGCCGTTTTCTGGTTCAGGCTGGAGAATGCGCGGAGCGCTTCATCGATTGCCAATCTGAAATCATCACAGAGAAAATGAAGATCTTGTTGCAGCTGAGTCTTCTTGCTGCGCAGGGGCTAAAGAAACCTGTTGTCGCGATTGGCCGTATCGCAGGTCAGTTTGGCAAGCCACGTTCCGATGAAATCGAAAAGCGGGATTCTCAAATTCTTCCGAGCTACCGTGGCGATATCATCAATGGTTTCGAATTTTCCCCAGCTGCGCGCAGGCCTGATCCGCACCGCATGATTGATGCATATCAGTACGCTTGTGCAACGCTCAACTGGATGCGGGCTGTTTGCGAAAGTGGTCTCAATGACATCTCGAAATTGAGGCGCTGGAAGCTCAACCGCGAGCGTGAACGCACCAGGCTTTTTCAAGAGATTGCCGAGCGCATTGAGGAGTCGGTTGCCTTGTTGGGTGCTTGGGGCGAATACTCTCCCCTGTCTGCTTTTCTCACCCGAAACCCCATCTTCACCTCGCACGAAGCGCTGCTCTTGCCTTATGAGTCTGCGCTCACGCGTTGGAGCGAGGAAGACGCATCGTACTTCAATTTGGGCACACACTTTCTTTGGTTGGGTGAACGCACCCGGCAACTCGATGGTGCCCATGTTGAATATCTTAAGGGAATCGCCAATCCTCTGGGAATCAAGGTTGGACCATCGACCTCGCCTGATGAGCTCGTGGCGTTGATACGGCGTTTGAACCCGGACAACGATTGGGGACGCATCACTCTCATCACGCGTCTTGGCGCCAATAAAGTTGCTCAAGTGCTTCCTGTGCTTGTTCAGGCTGTGCAGGAGGCCAAGCAGAATGTGACTTGGGCCTGTGACCCGATGCACGGCAACATTGTCCGGATGTCTGACGGTGTGAAAACCAGATATTTTGATAGCATCATGGCAGAGGTTTTGGTGTCGCAGAAAGTCCATCACGAATTGGGATCGTGGTTGGGTGGATTGCATCTCGAGATTACTGCCGAGGATGTCACCGAGTGTGTCGGTGGCGAAGTTGGGGTCACGGAAAGTCAGCTGGCGCTGAATTATCAGTCCTACTGTGATCCTCGATTGAATTATGCACAGAGTCTCGAGCTGATGATGCGCTTCTGCGACGCTTTCAAAGGATTTGCCCATAGCGAGGCTGCCGGTGGTGGTGTCATCGTTCCGTACCGTTCTGTTGAGCCTGCTGAGTCTGTCAGCGTCGGAGACCCTGTCGGCGTCGTTGTCTCTGGCTGAATTCTTCTCCTCCCGAGCCTTCGCGGCTCCGCCTGGACTTGAAAATTCAACAGCACCTAGCCGTTATCAGACCCTAGGTCCTTGGTCGCTTTCCGCGGGCTTTCCGAGTGGAGGTTCTCCTTGGGGAAGTCCGACACTTGGAGTGCGTCATGAACTCTTCGAGGGAGAGTTTGTTGCGGTCGGACTCCAATTTGCATCCAACAAACAAGAGAAATCGGAAGCCTCAGGCGTGATGGTCAAGTGGAATCACATGATGTTCACTCCTGTGGGACGCTCTTATCCGTACGCTTTTCTCCAGACAGGTCTCCAGAGCATCAAAGAATCTGAGACGGCGAAAGCTCAGAGTTCATTTCAGGCAGCTCTGGGTGTTGGGGTCGAAGTGTCGCTGTTGCGGGAGATTTCGACATCGTTCGAAACGGGATTTGGGGGCGTCTTCTGGCCCACCACTCGCATCAATTACAGCACGGCGACAACGCAGATTTCGCTGCACTATCACTTTCAATATTGAAAGCGCAGGTCGTGAAATTTCTTTCTTCCACACTGAGTCTAGCCAGTCTTGCGCTGCTCATGGCGAGCTGTCGTGCCGCAGATATTGAGCAAAGTAATGAAGGCATGGAGCTGTCTTCTTGGAAAATGTCGTTGCAGATGGGCTCACTTCAGTTGAGCGACAACAGCGCAAAATCCGCCAAGGAGCTGAGCTTACAGGTGCTGAACCGCATAAGGGCGCCATCTTTTTTTCGTGATCCAACAGAAAAAGTTTTTTACGGTGCAAATCTCAACACCCCTTTGATGGCAAGTTTTTTGGTGTCATCGCAGAAGTTAGGCTCAACCGAATACCGCTGGACCAATAAATTCAATGCCAGCACAACCCCTTCGTTTGGCATCTGCTCAAGTGAGCTGTCCGGCGCGAGGCAATACATTTCATGCGAAAATAAACGAGTGCTTGAGTGTCTCGGACGCAGAGCAGAGTTGCAGACGCGCTATCAAGACGGGCAAACAACCTCAACTGCAGACAGCAGTTTGTTGATGCAGTGGCTAAAAAGCTGTGATGTGAGCCCCCAGTTTGCGAACATTCTCGATGGCACTGTGTTTTTCAAAATTGAATCTAAACAAGTGTTTTTCTCCCCAACACCACTTTCATCTGTGCTTATATATAAAGGCAGCTGGGCCAATTATGAAGACGCGCAGGTTCAGGCTACTGCGGTAGCAACACTTCCACAGGTTTCAGAGTGCAACCGCGCAGATGGCTCGTGCCTGGTTAGCCCCGTGCCTTTGTCACAGTGCATCGGCTGCTCATCCCTTGAAAAGGGGAAAATTCACACCGTGTTTTTCTTTGAGGGCCTGAGGCAGGACTACATCAGTATAAAGTCGCTTTTGTTTGTTCCGGAGTGAGATGCGAAAGCTCTCAGCGATAAAGAGACAAGAAAAGCAGATGGGCCAGTGGGACTCCGAAGAGCAGGGAGTCAATGCGGTCCAGCATGCCGCCATGTCCAGGCAACAAACTGCCGCTGTCTTTCACATTGGCCGTGCGCTTCAGTGCACTTTCCGCCAGGTCTCCCACCTGTCCTGATGCTCCGACGGCCAACGCCATGAAAAAAGCCAGCAAAGGTGAGAAGGGGAGATTGAAGTAAGCACAGACTCCTAGGCCGGTGATGGCGCTGAAAAACAAGCCGCCCAGAGCTCCTTCGACAGTCTTCTTAGGTGATACTTTCGGAATGAGTTTGCGCTTGCCCATGAATCGTCCCACGAAGTACGCACCCGCGTCTCCCATGAAAATACATGCCAGGCTGAAATAGAGTGCAATTCCGCGAGGCGTGCCGGGAATATCAATTTGACTGAGACGCATCATGATAACGCCCGGAATAGAAATGTAGACGAAGCCCGCCAAGACATTCATGAGTTTGTGGGTGGAATGCTCGAGGTCAATTTCACGTCTGTAGAAAAACGCGGACCCACACACGGTGCACAGTGCGATCCAGGCGAACACAAGTGAGGTGCCCATTGCGGGGGGTTGGCCAAACAGATCTGGACCAAACAATTCTATGGGTAGGCACATCGCATAGCAGGTTCCAATTCCCCAATGTTCTCGCCTGAGGCTCGGGTGGGGGCGCTCGATGGCTGCCTGGCCGTCGATCACATGCCAGCGCATGGCCACGAACTCGGCACCGGCAAAAAGGGTACCCAATGAAAAAAGGATGACGGGGATTGCAATATGATTGCTGAAGGTGACACACCAAAACAGAACGAGCACAAGAACAAAGGCTGTCAGTAGTCGGACCCTCAGCATCGTCGTCCATTTCCCTTGTTTAAAATAAAATTAAGCTAAAAATCTGAGAATACTCCATAATATGAATAGCCTCACAATTGTCATAAGTCTAGGCTGGTCGCTTTTTTAGTCCCTTTCAGGAAGACTTTGCCCGGCAATGGAGTGTCACTTGATGAATTAACCTCAGGCGATTTTTGGCTACAATAGGGCAAGAGGAGTGCAGTACTATGGCCCGTCAATCCCCTAGAAATCCTGGCGAAGCATCGCCGAAAGCTCTCGGCACCGAGGAATCTGCGGCAGATCTTTTTGCACAGATGGAAACGCTGCAGCGCGAACTGCTTGTGCTGGCGCAGCGAGCTCAGGCAGAGGTCGAGGCCGCGCTCACCAGCAATCCAGCACCTGTTTTGCAGATGTTGGGGGACTTTGCAGGCAGGGCGGGTGCTCGGGCAGGAACAGTCTGGTTCGGTCCATCAAGTGGTGCGAAGACCGAGCTTACAGGCTTGAAGCCTCTGGAACTTGAAGAGTCCGACAAACTCCAATGTGATTTGGCTCTCTCTGGACGTGAAATGGCCTTTGATTTTGTGAACGCCCGCGTATTTTTTCCGATTGTGGTCTTCGAAAATCCTCTCGCCGTTGCTGTGTTTGATATCCCCGGGTTGAGTTGTGCGAATTATGAGGAAATTTGTCGGCATGCGTGTCGGGGCATCAGCGACCTGCGCATGAAGCTCAAAAGAACGAATCCGGCTTCAAGAGCCCATTTTAACGCAGCGTCGTAAAAACGAGCGGAGATTTTCGATGAAGCTGGACATGAAGAAGATCTTCCAGAGTATTTTGCTGGGTACGGGATCAGGAGTGCGCATCGCTGTTATAGACAGTGGAGTGAATCCTAGTTTCCCTGGTTTGCGCGGCAAGGGTGGGCGCGTGTTCGATTGTGCTCTTTCTGCCAAAGGACTCGAGCTTCGTGAGCTCCCAGCTCATGAAAACTCCGATCGTACGGGCCATGGAAGCTTGGTCCAGAGTTGTCTGGCCTCCGTGGCGCCGGAGGCGCGTATTGATCATTTCCGTGTACTCGATGAAAACAATGTTTCTGACAGCTCGCTCCTTTGTTATGTGCTCGATCATGTCATGGATAAGGGCTACCAGGTTATCAACATGAGCCTAGGCACTTCGAGTGAGTATCATCTGCCATGGTTGGTGGCCCTAATGAAACGGGCCTATGAATCCAACATTGTCGTTGTGGCTGCATGCAGCAATGTCGGCAATTGGCTCTACCCGGCAACATTCACGTACTGTGTGAGTGTGAATGCCATGCCTGCAGCACATGCAATGCAAGTGCGTTTCCATGCAGGTTCAGTAATTGAATTCTCGGGTCTTGGTGTGAACGTGCCTATTGCTGGCCCTGCCGATCAATCTCTCTTTGTGTCAGGCTCCAGCTATGCCGCAGCTCACATCAGTGGCCTCTGTGCACGAATTCTTGAAGTTCGCCCAGATTACAGTCCATTGGATGTGAAGATTTTGCTGCGTGAATATGCGCAGTCGCTCGACGGCGGTTCTCAGGTTGCCTGACTTTTGTTTGGACGTGGTCCAAACAATGCGCTTCCAATGCGCACATGATTTGAGCCGCAGCGAACAGCGATTTCCAGATCGTCACTCATGCCCAGGGATATTTTCATAGGTCGAAGTTGGCGCGAAGGGTCGCGGAGCGAATACTCTTCCCAAAGCCTGCTCGCATTGAACATGAATTTCTCGTACATCATACGCAGCGATTCTGGCGGACAATCGGCAGGACCCATGCCCGTGAATCCTTCCCAAAGAAGTCCAGGAGATACAGCAATTTTTGCACACAGCACTGCCGCCTCTTCAAAAGTGCAGCCAGATTTGTTCGCGTCATTGGGATCAACTTGTAGCTGCAATAGAACTTTTGTTGGCGAGCTGGGCTGTGCGCTCTTGAGGAGTTCATCTAGCAGGGACATGCGATCAAGGCCATGAATCAAACACCCTGTCTGGGCAACTTTTTTAGCTTTGTTGGTTTGCAAGTGCCCAATAAAATGCCAGCGGATATCAGCCAGGTCGCTTAGTTCTTCGCGTTTTTTCAAATACTCTTGGGCGTAGTTCTCTGCAAAGTCGCGTAGGCCAATGGCGTACAATTCTCTGATTTTATCGCCAGAATGACCCTTGCCAACGGCAATCAGGGTCACGTCGCTGCTGCTTTGTTTGCGATGAAAAGTGGCCGTGGCAATCCGTGAGCGCACGAGCTCAAGTCGTTTAACCGCGGTTTCATTCTCTTCGGAGTTCATCGCCATGTGCTTCAGTTAGTCCTCGATGTCGGGCATCAATCGTCTCAGAGATAGAACCACGTGTGACATCGGCAGCCCCACCACGTTCGTATAGCTGCCCTCAATCGATTCCACGAACGTCAGTGCGCGTCCCTGGATACCGTAGGAACCAGCCTTGTCGAATGGTTCTCCGCTTGCAATGTAGCGCTCGATCTCATCGGTGAAAAGATCACGGAAAAGGACTTGGGTTTGAACGATGCTGCAATCGAGGACCTCTCCGGTTGTACCATTGCAAAAAGCATATCCGGTCATGACCCTGTGCGTTTTTCCGGAGAGCTTGCCCAGCATGCGGCGCGCTTCGTCCGCATCAGATGGCTTCTCGAGAACCTCATTGTCGAAGGCAACGACAATCGTGTCGGCTGCTAGGACCACAGATTTTGCAACCGCCACGGGCTGTGTGTTGCAGACGGCAAGTGCCTTTTCTTTGGCGTTGCGCTGGACATAATCTTCCGGGCGCTCCCCATGCCGACGTTTTTCCTCGATATTTGCGACAATAACCTCATGCTCAAATCCTGCAGCCTTGAGAAGTTCGCGTCGCCTGGGTGATGCACTCGCAAGAACAATCTTTTCAAACATATTCAACATTCTCCCCTGAGAAGGTCTTGTCCAGCATGACGATTCAGTCAAGCACTCGTGTGGGCAGAAGAGTTCCTCTTCGACAAATTCACAGCCCACTGGGCGAGCCCTGACCACAAGCCTAGAAATTGAGCACCTAAACTGGGAGCAAGGTGGGGTTGTCATGGAACTCAGTCAGGACATGTTGAGAGAGCTCAGGGCCGAGAGCAGCGAATTGATAGAACGCTTCTCGAGTGTCTGGATTCTCATGAATTCGGTTCTCGAGAAAGGTCAAGCGGTCGGCCGTACCGAAGTCGATGAGCTTTTCAGAATCCTCCACACTTTGAAAGGGCTCGCAGAGATTGCGAGACTCAGTCGGGTTGTTTCAGCGCTGCATCTTGTTGAAGACAGGCTTGCAGAAGTTCGTGCTGGCCGTTCGCAGCTTGAATCGTACGACCTTGAGTCCTTGGCCGACTGCCAGCTGCTTCTCGAAAAGATATTCATTGCTGGTGGGCAAGCAACCGATGAATCACTGTTCAGCGACCTTGAAATGCAGGCTCAGCAGTTTTGCGTTGGGGCTAAGTCATCTCCAGATGAAGAGCTTCAGAGCGAATCTCAATCATGCGAAACCTTGAGCGATCCTGAGAAGGAGCTCTGGGAGTCTTATGGTCAAAGGCCAGAGTTCTTCTATGCATTTGAATGTAACGCTGCCAACTGCGATGACTTGCGCTCTCGCATCGTGTCAGTTGGCGATATTTTGATTGAACGAGCACACGCTGGGCATGCGTTGTTTGTGTTTGCGGCTGAGCTCGACCAACATCTGATCGAACAGATTGTCGACGACAAAGTTCGTCTGCTGCAAAAGTCTTTGTTTAGTCTTCGCTCTCTCGGGCATCTATGGTCGGGACTGTGGGAAGAGCAGCCCCGTGCTGCTTCTGCAGCCTCAATCAGCAAGCAAGATAATTCAATTTCCGCCTCTCAAATACCAGTAGAATTTTCTCCTGCGCAGAGCCTTGCCGAGATGTCAGCGGTGGAGCACCAATCCCCCGCGGCGCATGCGGAGGTCAGCACAGCATCCCAGCAGCCAGCGGAGTTAAGCGCAGCATCCCAGCAGCCAGCGGAGCTCGGTGCAGATATCGACCGAGAAATGGTCGCAGACTTTTTACAGAACGGCGACGAACTGCTCGAGCGACTCACCCAAAGCATGCTTGTCCTTGAGAATAATCCCAACGACTCCTCCAGTATTGAAGAGATTTTCCGCGCCGCACACACGATCAAAGGGACCGCAGGAATGCTTGGCCTATCGTGTATTGAACAGCTGTGTCACGCTCTTGAAAGTACATTCGATCGCATCCGTAAAAAACAAATCATGATCAGTTCTGGTCTCACCGACACTCTGCTGGTGGGTTGGGATATTGTCCGACATCTTTTCGATCTTCTGCGCGCAGGGAAGCAGCCAGTTGTCAATATTGATGACTATTTGAATCGCCTCCGCGCAGCAGAGCGTGGCGAGCAGATTCAACCCGACAAACAAAAAATCTTTACTCAAAACGAGTCTATTGGCAAAAGCACAGCCCCTGCCGACACGAGCGCAAAAATTGAGAGTCACAAGTCCGAGGCGGTGGAGACGATCAGGGTCGACCTCAAACGTCTCGACAGTCTGGTCAATCTTGTGGGTGAGCTGGTGATCGACCGTACTCGTTTTGCACGTATCGAAGAGACTATGCGACTCAAAGGTTCCAGTGCAGACCTCAGTCATCAGATGGCAGAAAGTGTTCTGCTCTTTGGTCGGCACATGAATGAAGTTCAGAACATCATCATGAAGGTGCGAATGGTTCCTGTTGGGAATGCATTCTACAAATTCACACGTGTGGTTCGGGATCTTTCGCGTCAGTGTGGCAAAGAAGTTGAACTCGTTATTGAAGGTGGGGAAACAGAACTCGACAAAACATTGGTTGAGGAGCTTGGAGATCCTCTGGTGCATTTGATCCGGAACAGCATCGACCATGGTATCGAGGAGCCCGAGGAACGGATCGGAGCAGGCAAGCCCCGGAAGGGAACCATCCGATTATCAGCTCAACAGCAAGGCAACATGATCGTCATTTCTGTTGAAGATAACGGCAAAGGTTTGGATGTTGAGAAGATTCGCGCCAAGGCGATTAAGAACGGAATTATCAAAGAGAATGAGAATATCGCGAGGAAAGATATTTTCAATCTCATCTTTGAGCCTGGTTTCTCAACCGCTGCAAAAGTTACAAATATCTCCGGCCGTGGGGTCGGTATGGATGTGGTGAGGAAAAATATCCAGAAGCTCAAAGGGGTGGTTGATCTCGATTCAAACATAGGTGAGGGAACAAAAATCACCATCAAGTTGCCGATCACCTTGGCGATTGTGCCGAGTCTGATGGTTGAGGTTGCTGGTGAATGTTTCGCCGTGCCCTTGGTCAACGTGATCGAAAGTATCGGCATTTCAAGAGATCAAATCCAGCAAATGGGATCGGCTCAGTTTGTGAAACTGCGCGATGAGGTTATTCCACTTGTGCGCTTCGCAGATGTTCTTGGGCTCAACCATATCGACTCAAATTTTTGGTACAGGCAACCTTCCGTGACCCCAACACTCAACCGTCGGCGGGAGCGCCTTGTTTTTGTGGTGCTCGGAATTGGTTCTGAGCGTCTGGGTCTCGTTGTCGATCGCTTGGCGGGTCAGCAGGAAATCGTCATCAAACCACTTGGCAATCTTCTTGGTAATCAAAGTGGATTCGCCGGAGGCTGTGTCCTTGGTGATGGTCGTGTCGCGTTGGTTATCGATGTAGCCGACATTATGGGTGTAGACGCAATTCAGAGAGGTGCTCATGCTCGAAGAGCTGCGCAAACAACTTGAAGCTAAATTGGCGATGGTTGCAAAAGACGAGCCGGCCCCGATTTTTGCCGGCCGGCAGTTCCTTGTCTTCAGGGCCGATAAACAGGAAATGCTGATTGCCGTCGACGATGTGCGCGAGATCATAATGCCTCCGCCGATTTCATTCCTGCCCCGCTCCCCTACAGAAATTGAGGGTGTGATCGCTCTACGCGGGGAGATTATGCCGGTCATTAATTTGCGGCGCATGCTCGGATTTGATCGTGCTGGCCTATCTTCAAGCACGCGTTGTTTGGTGGCATCTCCCAATCAACAGAGCTTTGCATTAATTGTCGACGAACTCACCGAGTTCGTATGGCTTCTCGATGAAGAAATTGATTCGGTCGCACAGGATTATTTGAGCGACGAGTTCAAGATAGTCCGTGCAATCTCAAAAAATGCGAATGTGGTTCGGCCCATCGTCGATATAAATCTTGTTGTGCAGGCGGTTTTCAGGAGGGAGCAGTTCAATGAACAAAATGCGCACTGAACATGGGGAAAAAGGCACTCTCCTGATTTTCAAGCTGACAGCGCTCGTCGTTGGGGTGCTGGTGTCTGGTTTGATGGTGTCGTGTGTTCCGCAGTCCAAAGCACCCATTAAAATCAAAGTTTTGAGCTTGAATCCGGAAGAGTACATTGGTTCAAGAGTTCAGATTCAAGGCACAGTCAGCGGTGTTGGCCCCGCGGAGTCTTACTTTATGGTTGAGGATGATACGGGGCGTATCATGGTGGGCACCGAACAGATTGCTCAAAAGTTAGGCTGTAATCCCCACTCCAAGGTTGAGCTTGTTGGGATTCTGCGCCGTCTCAAAAGTTTGCCCCAGCCTTACTTCTCCATGGAGAATTTGATATCTTGTAAGCCTTGAATACGAAAACACAAGGCTGAGGCATGTCGCAATTCATCACAGTTCTGTTGGCAACTGCGATTCTTTCCGGTTGTTCATTGCTCGCTTTGACGCGGAAGCAACCTCTGATTCTCGACGCCTCGCCCGATGTCGAGCTGGTGGTCTATCGGCAGGTCGGTAAGGCCGGTCAAAGAGTCATGAGTCCCGTGGGTCTGGTACGTGGCGGTCAGTCGATGCCGTTGGAACCTGGAGAATATCTCCTCGCCAACGAATGTTCCGGTTACACGTTCAAACAGACACGAGATAAGCCCACCAAAATTCCGGTGCGGCGTCTTTCGCTCGTTCTCCACGGTGAACGGATCAACCAGCCCCCTGACACTCCCTCACAGGAGTCTCAGTCTTCAACGTCATCTCCTATTGATCCTCAGGCAACGGCGCAGCCTGAAGCAGCGGTTCCTCAGCCCACACCAGGGTCCCAAACAGCCTCCGATTCCAGTGGTGCCGAGCAAGCTCTGAATCCTGAGCAACCAGCGCAGAGCAACGTCGCCCTCACCCCTCCTTCGGTACCGGATGTTGCTGCGACGGTGCACACGCTCTGTCTTGATCCTCTCGATGGCCAGCGCAATGAATGGAAGAATCGCCGCGAATTCGACATCCTCCCCGGAACAACTGATTTTCGTATAGGTGGTCGGCTTTTCAAGATCGAAAACCATGGGGAAAATAGCGACAAAGTTTTGCTCGATCTGTACCCGGTAACAATCGTTTCCACTTTTCCAGAGAATGAAGCGCGTTTTTATCTCACCCCTGAAGAGAAAGAGGCCAAATCAGAAAATTCCGTGGTTGGGATGACGGCCAATGGAAGCACTTGGCTTCTTCCCGGTGAATATTCGGTTGAGGTGAACGGAACGCGCCGTAAGTTGTCTATTGAACGTGGTGCTCTGACCGAGATTTCTGTGGGAGTGCTACGCGTCGATATGCCCAAGAACTTTCCCATGGAAGAGCGCCTCAGAGCAGGTGGACAACCCGTGTTCGTGTATCTCGATACGGGTGCTTTGTTGAACATGGACACCGACTACCTGGTTTTTCCAGGGACCTACACAGTTAGCATCGAAGGCTCTGAGGTTCAGGATGATTTTGTGGTGGAGGGCGGACAGCGCACCGTGGTCAAAACCTTTGCTGCGCGCGTCGATGTTCCTTCGTGTCCCGCCACGTTCAAGGCATGCCGCACCCCTCCTGGCATCACCATCCATCGCGAGCAAAAGCCGTATGCGCTAATGACTGTCGAGCCCAAGTGGCCTTTCATTCTTCTTGAAGGCACCTATGAATATGGGGTTGAGGGATTGCGTGGTATCAAGCGCAATCTGCAGCGTCGTGGTGATACATTAGCAGGTGAACCACTCGCTCGTGTGAAAATCAAATGGGATGTGCGCCAAGCTCAAGGACGATTCAGGACAGATCTCGTTCGCATTGAAAGTCGTGGATCGAACGTTTTTGGCCGCTCTCTCGATTTGCTGTTTCATAAACCCGAAGAAGTTTATGTTCCGGCAGGTAATTATGAATTGACCTATTTTCTCGGCGACCCGCTCGCCGACCGTGTGAAAACACGTCAGTCGTTGCTTCTCGAGCCAGGCCAAACCCGTGAAGTGGTTGTGCCCATTTATCTTGAGAAATTGAATCGTCCCGACGAAGCTCCAAGTTCGGGAATTGTGCGTGGTACTGCCATGGGCGGGACTTCATCGGGCAAGAAAAGCGGAGCAGGTGGATCTTCCGATCCGGCGGAAGCGCCGGCCGTGCAGCAGTTGCCGCAGAATCTGACTCCGCTACGGCGCTGAGCCGTGTGAATATTATTTGCTTTTGCCCTCTGCATTGCTGCTTGCTTTTGCCGTTCCTGCGCCACACTTGAGGTAGCGGTCGAGGAGCTGGTCCAAACTTTTCTGGAAGTCAGTGACCTTGACCTGGAAATAGTCGTCGCGCACTTCACCTGACTGAGGTATTTTCCGTAATGCACCCCAATAGGCGTCGAACGTGGGATACTCTTCCTGCCCCCAACCACTTTCTTCGTAGACAGTCTTAAGCGCTATCTTTGCTGGTTCGTTTTGCACGTCGTCGTTGGCC
>JBILKQ010000059.1:0-18014 GCA_044376655.1 Silvanigrellaceae bacterium | reverse complement strand
ACAGCCTCGACAGCGAACCAGCCATCGAGGAAGAGCGCAGACTGCTCTATGTGGCAATGACGCGCGCGCGAGAGTCTCTGACACTCACAAACATTCGCCGCAACCGCTTCCGGCCTGATCTTCCCGCAGAGGCAAGTCGCTTTCTAGCTGAACTTCCCAGCGAGGGTGTGCAATACGAACGCCGCAGAGCGCGATCCGATGCTTGGGGTCTGAGCTCCGCAACATCCACATTTTCCGGAGACGTTGAATCCGGCGGGCTGCAAACACGAACGACAACACGTCCACAAGATGAATCGCTCAACAAAATTCGCAAAGATGTTTTTTCGTTCATGAAGTCTGCAGATAACCTGACTCAGCGCACATCGGCGGAGATCACGGCCTCTGCCGGCACCTCCGAAAGTACAGAGTGGTTTGAGGGACAACGCGTCAAACACAAGCTCTTTGGAACCGGCATCGTTCAGCGCATCGAAAAAAGTCTCGACGGTTTTCGTCTTGAGATTCGTTTTCCTGTAGTTGGAGTTAAAAAGCTCCTGCACACTTATGTTCAACCCGAATGATTTTAGTTCGTTGAAAAAGGGGATGACCGCGTGACAGCCAAGCAAATAACCAATGCCGTCAAAATCGCTCCATCCATTGCAGCTGGACGTCTGCTCCACCTGGGAGAAGAAATCAAAAACCTGGAAGCCGCTAAAGTTGATGCAATCCATTTCGATGTTATGGATGGCCATTTTGTCCCACTGCTGACAATTGGTGTGCCTTTTTTGGAACAAGTGCGTGAGGCGACAAATCTTCACCTCGACGTGCACATCATGGTGACCAACCCTGATGAGGTTCTCGACGACTACCTCAAAGCGGGCGCAGACACACTCAGCTTTCATATCGAGGCAGCACGACACGCTCACAGACTCTGCACGCGAATTAAGCAGGCGGGCCGACGCGCAGGAATCGCTCTCAACCCCGCAACACATTGGCAAAACATTGAATTTTTGCTCCCTGAAATCGACCAGGTGACAATCATGACCGTCAATCCGGGCTATTCGAGGCAACAGCACCTCACCAGCATGCACGCTAAAATACGTGAGTTTGCCAACTTTTGCCGCGCACAGAACTATGCGATAGACATCTGCGTCGATGGCGGGGTCAACCTCGGGAATGCCGGCACACTTGCGCAGCTCGGAGCAACAATTCTGGTCGCAGGCGGAGCCGTATTCAACGGTGGCAACACTGTTGAGGCCGTTCAAGCCCTGCGCCAGGCGGCAGCGACACCGCCTGCGTAACGCTAAGAACCCGGATCACCAGCAAAGTGAAAATACTTTCATGCTTGAATTTATCTCAGCAAACAAATCCGAACTCACCAGCCTTGAGCCCTTGCTGGTTGAGTATCTGCTGACCCCCAATGAACCGACAAATGATGTCCTACGCCACATCTTCAACGCTGGGGGCAAACGCGTTCGCCCTGGAATCTTTCTCTTGGTGTCGAAGTTGATTGGCTACACGGGACCGCACAAATTGCCGATTGCAGCCGTGTGCGAGTACATCCATACAGCGAGCCTCCTGCACGACGACGTCATTGACAACTCCACATTACGTCGCGGCAGGCCCACAGCAAATTCCATTTGGGGCGATGAAACAGCAGTTCTGGCGGGTGACCTGATATACTCGGCCGCCTGCCGTCTCATGGTCAAAACACGTAGCCTCGACCTCATCGATACCTTTGCCGAGTGCATCCGCTTCATGAGTGAAAGCGAGCTCTTTCAATTGGAACTGCTGTGGAAAAGCGATCTGACACGCCAACAGTACGAACGTGTTGTGCATGGGAAGACCGCCATACTGTTCGAGGCGAGCAGCAAAACACCGGGCTTTCTTGCCAATCTACCCGATGACGTTTGTCAGGCTCTCGGAGATTACGGACATCACTTGGGATTCGTCTTTCAATTTGCCGACGACATCCTCGACTACACAGGCGCTGCAGAACAGGTGGGCAAGTCGGTTGCAGCCGATCTGCGCGCAGGTAAAATTACGCTTCCCGTGCTCTGTGCACTCGAAAATGAACGTGCCGAAAAAAACAACGACCTCGCAAAACTTGTTGATGAAGCCCTGCACAGCGGTGAATGCACAGACGAGAAACTTGAGAAAATAATCGCTCTAGTTCATTCCACAGGCGGCATTGAAAGCGCCATTGCAGAGGGTAAAAGACGCATCACTGCAGCACAAAATGCGCTGAAAAAAGCGTTCGAACTTCTCCCGCACCGAACAGCTGAAAGCCAATCCACATTTAATCTACTCCTGGCTTTGCCAGAATCGCTTCTGCACAGGAGTCATTGAGACATGAACACAAAACTCGACGTTGTCACACTTTCCAACGGACTGCGTTTTATCCACGCCAAAAGCTACGAGGCAGCGAGTTTTGAGCTCTCGGTTCACATCGATACTGGCTCGCGCGATGAAACGAACCACACCAACGGGGTTTCACACTTTCTTGAACACATGATGTTTCGCGGATCCGAACGTCTGCCAAACTCCGTTGCCCTCGCTGCTGCCATGGAATCTTTTGGTGGCGAAGCCAACGCAATGACCTCAGTGGAAAACACCGTCTACTGGCTTAAGGGCTCCGCCCGGCGCCTCGAAGAGGCCTTCAATATTTTTTCAGAATTCTTCCTGCGGCCCAACTTTGCCGACCTCGAAACAGAGCGGGATATTATCCTTCAGGAGCTCGCAAACGACTACAACGAGGCGGGAGACAACATCGATTGCGAAACCCTTGCCATGGGGAGCATGTTTCCAGGGCATCCGCTCGGACTGCCGATCATTGGCACGGAGGAAATCATCCAACGTCTGACCCTCGCGGATCTCCAACAAAAGCACAGTGAATATTACACGCCCAAAAACTGCATTTTGACCCTGGTTTCTCCTTATCCAACCGAACAGGTCACGCGTTTTGCCGAGACGACCTTTGGTCAACCGTGGGCACATGCTCGCGCTGCAAAACAACCACGCGCCACGTTACCGGAAAATTATTTCAATCAGGCCAAACCGAAGCGCACCCTCGTCCTGCAAAACAACTCGGACAATCAATACGTTTTTAAACTTATGCTTCCCGGTGCCGGTGGCCTTAATGAAAAAGTTGTGCATGACATCATCGTTGAGAGACTCCTTGACGATGGAATTTCATCGCGCCTTCCCGCCACTATCCGTGAAAAACATGGCCTCGTTTACGACATCAGTGCCGATGCACAGTCTTACGCCGACGTCGGAACTTTCAGTATCGATGCAACCATTTCGCAGAACTGCATGCAGCGCTTGCTCGATGCACTGCTCGTCGAACTTGTGCGCATCTGTCAGGAGCCGCCCAGTCCAGAGGAACTCGAGCGTCTCAAATTCAGGTACCTTTTTGATCTCGAGGTGATGGGCGAAAACCACGCCCGCCTCATCACACGCGAGGTTACCCAGATGTTCCTCGATATCCAGTTGCCCCTGGGACGAGAGGCCGAAATCGTTCAAGCCATCTCACCAGCCACCGTTCAACAAACTGCAAAGAAAATTCTCACCCATCCGCGCCAAGCCGTGGTATTGGTGGGGCCTCGTGCTCGCAAGTTCAGAAATTCAATAGAGAAGTTCTTAGACCAATTGACTCGCTGCGGAGGCTGAAACAATGCGATTCACAAAGCCACAAAAAGTATCCACGCTCGATATCCGTGCCTTCACCGAAGGCAACACAACAGACCAAACCCACTTCGTGCGAGAATTGGGAACCGGACTGCGCGAATACGGCTTTGTGATCATTGAAGGACATGGCATCCCCCCAGAACTTATCCAGGCCTGCTACGATAAAGCCAAAGCAGTCTTCCAGCTCCCGACCGCAACAAAACAAACCTACATTGTTGCTGGCGGCGGCGGGCAGCGTGGCTATACCTCCATGGGACAGGAGCACGCTAAAGACAGCAAACACCCCGACATCAAAGAGTTTTGGCACGTGGGTCGCGAGACCTTCACGCACAAAGAAAATGCGGAGCGCTACCCGAAAAACATTTGGCCTGACACCCACGTTCCCGGGTTTCATGAAAATTTCAGTGGGCTCTACAATCGCCTCGAAGGCATGGCCACAACCCTCCTTCAGGCCACCGCACTCTATTTACAGCTTCCACGCAACACACTTTCGAACATGATCGTCGACGGCAACAGCATCATTCGTGCTCTGCATTATCCGCCGCTTGCGGCTGACCAGTTCAAGAGCGGTGCTGTGCGCGCCGCAGCGCACGAAGACATCAACTTCATCACTATCTTGTGCGAAGCTACCGAGTCCGGACTGGAACTACTGACCCACGACGGCAAGTGGTTGGCAGTAGAATCCGGCCCAGGCCAAATGGTTGTGGATTCTGGGGATATGCTAAGCCGCATCTGCAACGACATCATTCCTTCGACCACCCACCGCGTGGTCAATCCGCCCAACAGCAAAAACGTCGCGCGCTATTCCATGCCGTTTTTCGTACATCCGCACTCGCAGTGCCCACTAGAGGTTCTGCCAACGTGTGTGACACCGCAATTGCCAGCCAAATACGCTCCGATAATTGCCGATGAGTTCCTCCACCAACGGCTCCGCGAAATTGGCCTGGTTACCAAATAACGGAGAGCAACACAGCATGACCATCCTTCAGCCGACCATTACAGGTGATGCAAGTACAATGAATCAGAACGCCTCAACCGACGACTCAAAAGTCCTTCTCGAAGTTAAAAACCTCGTCACAAGTTTCAAAATCGGCGGCCGCGAATTTAACGCCGTGGACTCCTGTTCCTTTTCGGTCAGGCGGGGAAAAACGCTTGGTATTGTTGGGGAATCTGGGTGCGGTAAATCTGTGACCAGTCTTTCAATCATGCGCCTCATCCCCTCACCACCAGGTACAATCAAGTCGGGGCAAATCAATTTCGAAGGCAAAAATCTTCTCGAGCTCAGCGAAGAAGAAATGCGTCAGATGCGTGGCAACAAGATCTCAATGATCTTTCAGGAACCGATGACGAGCCTCAATCCAGTCTTCACCATTGGTGACCAAATCTCGGAAGTTTTCCGCGTTCACCAGAACAAAACTAAAAAGGAAGCGCGCGAGCTTTCCATCGAAATGCTCAAAAAAGTTCGCATCCCCTCGCCCGAAGTGCGTATCGACGAATACCCACATCAGCTCTCGGGAGGCATGCGCCAGCGCGTGATGATAGCAATTGCTCTGGCTTGCAAACCCAAACTGCTCATCGCTGACGAGCCTACAACGGCCCTCGACGTGACGATTCAAGCACAAATTCTGGCACTGATGAATGACCTCCAAAAAGAGAACAACATGTCGACCATTCTTATCACCCACGACCTCGGTGTTGTGGCCGAAACATGTGATGATGTTGTGGTCATGTATGGCGGACGCATCGTGGAACGTGCAACTGCCGAGCAGCTCTTCACGCGCCCCAAACACCCCTACACTCTAGGCCTGCTGGAATCGATTCCACGCCTTGGGGAGCGCAAAAATCGCCTCAAAACAATTCCCGGAATTGTTCCGAGTCTTGGAAAATTCCCACCCGGCTGTCGCTTCCAAGATCGGTGTCCGTTTGTGACGGCAGAGTGCCGCACAAGTGAACCGCAGCTGCGCCGTCTCTCTGATGGCACCGAGGTGGCCTGCTTTCATTCATCAGACAACGGCATGTCTGGCAAAGGAAACTGAACATGAACTCGTCGGAAATTCTTCTTGAAGTCAAAAATCTTCAAAAATACTTCCCTGTCCAAGGTGGAATGCTGGGCCGCGTGGTTGGCAAAGTGCATGCCGTCGACTCCGTCTCGTTCTCAGTACAACGTGGAAAAACACTGGGACTGGTGGGTGAATCTGGGTGCGGTAAATCCACTCTAGGACGCGCTCTTTTGCGACTCACAGAACCCTCGGGTGGTGAAGTCCTTTACGAAGGTCAGGACATAACCAAACTTTCCACTAACGACATGCGCGCCCTGCGCAAAGAGCTTCAAATTATTTTCCAAGATCCCTTTGCAAGCCTCAACCCGCGCATGTCGATTCGCGAAATTCTTTCGGAGCCCTTCGAAATTCACGGCATGCACAAGGACCCGGCCGAGCGGCGCGAAAAAGTGATTGAATTGCTGAAGGAAGTTGGACTTAATCCAGAGGCGGCAGATCGCTATCCGCATGAATTCTCAGGTGGCCAAAGACAACGCATCGGCATCGCACGCGCACTCGCTCTCAAACCCAAACTTATTGTTGCTGACGAACCTGTCAGTGCGCTTGACGTTTCCATCCAAAGCCAAATCTTGAATTTGATGATGGATCTACGCGACAAATATGGACTGAGCTACATTTTTATTGCTCACGATTTGGCCGTTATTGAACACATCTCGGATGAAATCGCGGTGATGTATCTTGGAAAAATTGTGGAGCACACCGTGGCCACTGAGCTTTACGCTCGACCCCTCCACCCCTACACTCAAGCGCTCATCTCGAGTATCCCAGAACCAAAAATCGGTGCAAAGAAAGAACGCAAGGTGCTTCAGGGCGACGTACCGAGTCCGCTCAATCCACCCAGTGGATGCCGGTTTCACACACGCTGCCCATACGCTCAAGATCGCTGCCGTAGTGAAGAACCGACATTGAGGAATCTAGGCACAAACACAGCGCCTCACCTTGTTGCTTGCCACTTTGCAGGCGAGCTTTCACGGTGATACAAGACGCCGCGTGAACAGAACCAATCCAACCCTTTGTTGCTGAAGCGGAGTTCATAATGCCATCACATCTTGGCCTTGTTGGTTATCATTCGATCCAATTTTTCGTAAAAGATCTCGAGCGTGCCGTTCGCTGGCACAAAGAGAAATTTGATTTCCGCGAGGTCGCACGGTCAACCAAAGACTCTGAGCAACGTCACGGAATGCGCAGCATTGTTTTGCGTGGCCCAGGACAAATCGGTTGGATCTTCACTCAGCCTATCGAGAGCGCCTCCACTGCCGGCAAATACCTGAAGAGCCACCCCGAAGGCGTTGGCTTTCTTAATTTTGAAGTCAAAGATATCGCTCAAGCAAGCGAATTCCTTGCTGAACGCAAGGCACCTTTTCTGTACGACATCCAGCAAGAAACCACCCAGGGTGGTTTATGGCGTGAAACTGCAGTTGCGACACCCCTGTCCGATGCAGGCTTTCGCTTCATTGAAAAATCAAACTACAAATCGTTTGCACCGGGATTTGAGTGGACGGCAGACTGGAATACGGTCGGCGGCAATAAATACAAGTTCTCCGACATCGACCACGTCACCTGCAACATGCGAGCAATGATCGGCCTAACGGAATTCTACCGTCATTGCCTCGGCTTCGAACGCTATTGGGGAATCGAGTTCCACACGGCGCACCACAACCCGAGTGGCGGAACCGGCTCAGGTCTCGAGAGTATTGTGATGTGGGACCCACACAGCGGCATCAAGTTCGCGACCAATCAGCCGCTCGCACCCTACTTCAACAACTCGCAAATCCAAATCTACGTGGAAGACAATGGTGGAGGCGGCATTCAGCACGTTGCGCTGAGCGTTCCTGAAATCATCCCTGTCATTCGCGATTTGCGCAAAGACGGCTGCCGCTTCCTTGATGCGCCAGGCAAATACTATGAGCAGTTGCCCACGCGCATTGAAGAAAACAAAATTGGAACAATCAAAGAGCCGATGGACCAAATCCGCAAGGAAGGCATCCTAGTGGATGGCCGCGACAACAAATATCTGCTGCAGCTCTTCATGAAAGAAATGTGCGAACAGTTCGGTGACACACACGGTGGGCCTTTCTTCTACGAAATCATCCAACGTGCGGGCGACCCTGGTTTTGGTGACGGCAATTTCAAGGCCCTGTTCGACTCCATTGAACAGGGGCAAGTGGCCCTGAGCCGCCAGGAAATGCGTGACCGTATCGACTGCCTGTTTTAAGTCGCAGGCAGGGTGTTGCAGGCAGTAAAGTTGTCTGCTAACTGGCAAAGACCCTGGACTGAGGTCCAAACGAGGAGACGCATATCATGGGAAAGAAAGATAACCGCCGCACTCGCAAAATGCTTCGTAAGAGGGGCCAGGCGAAGAAAAAAGCGGCTCGTGCACGCAGAATCAAGGGTGCAGCGGCAACAACAGCAACCAAGAAGGCTGCAGCTCCAGCTGCTAAAGCCGCCAAGACCAGCACCAAGAAATCCGCTCAATAAGCTCTTTGATTTCAGCTGGTTTGCATAAGGAGAGATGGCCGAGTGGCTTAAGGCGGCGGTCTTGAAAACCGTTGTAGGAGCAATCCTACCGGGGGTTCGAATCCCTCTCTCTCCGCCATGCATTTTCAAAGCCCGGGTTAATCCCGGGCTTTTCGTTTAAAAGCAGGCACCTACACGGCCACCTTGATTTCTCTCCCATCCGAAGCCCAGTCTCCAAGCTCCGATTGGGTCTCTCATCGGGCCCTTTTCCGACCAAACGACCGAAGAAACAGCAAGTTGAATAAACAGCTGACAAAATTCGGGCCACCGCCAAATTTCAAGACAATAAAATCACGGAACTTTATTGGTTGCTGTAAAATTAAGTAAACTCACACCAGTCGCAGACGATTCAATATTCAGGAGATTGCGACATGACACAGGACATCAACGCTCAGCACACAGTCGTTATCCTATCAGGACAAGCCGACCAAGCCACGCTGGCCAAGGGTACCTCGCGAGCCGGATTTGGTGTCATCTGTGTGAGCAACAACAAAGAACTTTCGGAGGCGCTCGCCAAACAGCCTTGGGGCCTTGTTCACAATCTGCGCGCTTTCGACACCCGTCAGAATTACGTTCTCCAACAGCGGCTCGCACGCAACAACAATTTGTCATCCGTCGTTCGTTTCATCATTGCCCCGGAAATCAACACACCTGCGCTGGCACTCGTGGCCGACTGCGCAATCCGTCAGGCCTTTAACCTATCAGCAGCCCTCAGCGGAAACTTGGGCGAACAACTCAACGTTCTCAAACAAACCGACAACACCCGCAGCGAGGCGCAAAAAATCGTCCACACCCAGCGTATCTTACAGTCCCAAAACCCAAGCAAGGAGTACATTCTTGCTGTTCAAGAGGCGTATCAAGCCTATCCGCACGACCCTATCGTTCGATTGGAATATGCCATCACACGACTCCATGCGGGAGAAACCAGCGATGCCGGTCTACTGGCAAAACGCTTGCTTCAAGTGGAATCCCACAATGTGCGTGCAATGAATCTTCTTGCACGGGTGCAGTTCAAAGCGGGTGACCTCGATGGGTCCCTGAAGATCCTGGAAGTTGCAAACAAGCTTTGTCCCAGCAATCCCGAACGGCTAACACTGATGGGAGACGTGCTGGTCAAAAAAGGAAATCTTTCTGCTGCCAAGAAGTCCTACCTCGAGGCACTTGATGTGTATCCACCCACCCAACAGGCGAGAGAAAGTCTCCTTCAGATTCCGCTGGATGCGGCCGAAGTTGAGGCAGCAGTGCATATCATGCGAGGAATCATCACTGAGAAGGACCGAGCTGCACTGCTCAACAAATCTGCCATTGCCGCCGTCAACGCACGCCAATACCCCGATGCAATCCGGATTTACGGTTATGCTCTCCAGCACCTCCAAGAAGACGATCTCAAGGCCTCTATTTATTACAACCTAGGGCTCGCCTACAAAAAAATGGGGAACTTGGATTCGGCACTTCTCAATTTCAAAGAGTGCTTGCGCATGACACCGGCACATCCCAACGTTCATGAGCACATTACTGAAATTGAATCCAAGCAGGTGATTTAGGTTAGAACATAGTTCTCAAGAGCATAGGCCAAGATATCCTCTACAGAGCTGAAATCATGGGCCTGCATTTCGAGTCCAAGATGCATCAATGCACAAATGAGGTTGTTCACAGGCAAACTCGCGGCCAGGGCCTGAGCTGAAGCGCTCTTGCTGAGCTTTTCCCCGGTTTCACTTAGAACCAAAGGAACGTGTGCATAAATGGGTGTTGGATACCCCAACACTCTCTGCAAAAGGATATGCCGGCCTGTGAGGGGAAGAATATCAGCACCACGCACAATACGCGTCACACCCTGCAAAAAATCATCCACTACAACAGCAAGATGATAGGTAAAGCACCCGTCCGCCCGCCTCAATACGAAATCACCTACTTCTTCAAGAACGCATCCAGATTGTTTGCCGGCGAGGAGGTCTTCAAATTCGTAAAAATCATCATCAATTAAAAGCCGCAGCGCTGCCGAATGAAGATTGACCTCCTGTCCGCGCGAAGGCCTGCAGAAACCGGGGTAAATAAGCTCGCCCTGCGCATTCTCAAAACACCCCCTCCGCTTGAGCATCTGACGCGAACAAACGCAACCATAAAGCCGATTCCAAGCCTCAAGCCGAACCAAGGCTGAACGGTAGTATTCCGACCGTTCGCTCTGACGCACCACCGAACCATCCCAAAAAAGACCGTGTCGTTCCAATTCGCGTAAAATGGCGGATTCAAATTCGGGCCGAGCACGAACCGTGTCGACGTCCTCAATCCGAACGAGCCACTCACCACCACGCTTGCGAACATCCAAATAGCTCGCCAGAGCAGCCACGAGGGAGCCCATATGAAGCAATCCAGAAGGCGTCGGGGCAAAGCGACCTCGTTCCATTCAATCCAAAGCCTAATTAGAGAAAAAAAGAGCATAAAAAAAAACCGCCTTGCGGCGGCTTTTAAAGGATGGTGAAGGGTCGGGGGCTCGAACCCCGGACCAAGAGATTAAGAGTCTCTTGCTCTACCAACTGAGCTAACCCTCCACACGGGTGCTGGATTATCCAGCGCCCCCTAAAAAGTCAAGAGAAATGCCCATCACATTTCTTTTGTTACTTCGTTGCCAAAAGGATCGCGATAATGAAGGCCATGATCGTTTGGAACTCGATCAGAGCGAGGCCGAGAATCAAGGGAGTGAAGAGCTTTTCAGCCGACTGAGGATTGCGACCAATTCCCTCGTTTGCTGCAGCAGCAGCGCGGCCCTGAGCGCTGGCGCCACCGATAACGGCCAAGCCGATAGCGAGAGCAGCAGCGATAGCGCGGATTTCACCGCCCCAAGCACCTGGAGTAGCAGCAGCGTCCTGAGCGAAAGCAGGAGCAGAAGCGAGAAGGCTTGCAGCAATCAATGCGAAACGTGAAAATTTCATGGAATCACCTGTTATTATAAATTCTCCACCCTCACCCATCACCGGCCAGCTCCCATAATGAAAGCCTGGGTGACAACAAAAGCACCTCATAGAAGTGATCTTGTTCCTTGTCTGCCTCACTGGAGGCAAAACGAACGCGCTTGATGCAACTCTGGCCAACCGACGAGGGCCGATAGACTGGCGGAAGCTGCGCGCAAAAGCACACAAATACGATTTAGCGCGCGCTCTCAGTGATCGTGATGGGCCGTATCAAGAGAGAGACGCACATAAACCGAACTCAGTGTCATGAAAATAAAGGCCTGCAAGCACGCAACCAGAAGACCAAAGGTCAACAGAGCGCCCGGCACAGGCAGAAACGGAACATGGAAGTCACGCATCAGCGTTGAGAACACGTTGAATACCATATGGTCACCCGAAACGTTTCCATATAGGCGCAAACTCAACGAGACAGGACGCGCGAGCAGAGCAATCAACTCAATGCTAAACATAAGTGGCGCAAGCAATAATACAGGGCCACACAGATGCTTGATGTAGTTCCAGCCGCCATGCTTGAGGCCGACGTAATTGAAGGCAAGGAAAATAATCAACGCCATTGCAGCATTCTGGCTGATGTACTCAGTTGCCGGAGGAAATCCTGGCACAAGACCAGAGAGGTTCGCGCAGATAATAAAGAAAAAGGTTCCACCGAGAAGAGTGGCATAGTGGGTCCATGCTTTATCGCCCACAATTTTTTCGAGGGTACTGCTGATGACAGCCCAGCAAAGTTCAACAAAAGCCCTAATTCCGAAGGACTTTGGCGGAAGGAGTTCATCATCCGACATGGCAGCGGGCTTGAGGCGGTAGAAACCCGCGGTCAGACCAACAACAGTCACGACAGTAAAAGCACCGGCCGAAGAAACAATTTGCTTCAACACACCCACTTCCAAGCCAATACCAAACAATTCGCGAATATGTTCAGCAATCACAGCATACCAGGAGACGATCTGAAGACCGCCACCACCGCCAGCCAATGCTGGAAGGCTGACTGCAAAAACAAAAAGAGCAACCAAAGACTTGAGCCACGCGCACATCAAGCGACTCATGACATCTCCCTTGAAGCGGAGGTTGAATACGGTCTCAAAACAGCGTTGGGTTCCTAACGCAGAAGCTTGTCACGTGCAAGGGTGAGCAAAACAAGGAAAATGGCGAGAGATATGAAAAAAGTCAGGATCAAAGCCACAAAATCCTGGCGCCCTTCTGAGATTGTCCAGAGAAACAGTCCAATCCCCAGAAATTTAAAGAGAATTCCCTTAAATGTGGGTTTCTGCTGGACCACTGCGGCTGTGTGACGAAACAACCCCCAGGCCACAACAAGCCCCGAGAGAACACAGACGCCCAATAAAACCCATAAAGTCATCAGTGACTTCCGTCCTGGTTACGGTTGTCGGAGTCACGCTCTGCCGACTTCCGAGCTCGAGATAAGTTGCGAAAACTTGTGAAGGTTGCCGTGCCCATAATGAGCACATCCAAGACAAGCAACATGCCGCGGCATCCCGTCAGACCCAAGCCAATACTCTGGCAAAATTGTTGTCCGTCCGCCCCTCCGGTCCACCATACAATTAGAACGGCAAGTCCAACCATTGCAACAAGGTTGCTGTACAAAATTCCGAACCAGATGAGAAGTTTTCCCATTTGGACTTGACCTCCAAGCGGACCCTCTGCACAATCCGGCCCTCACAGCCCCAAACAGAGTCAGCAGTCGAGTACGAGTACACACTATGGCGACAATCGAAAAATCGGAAGTCTTCTTTGAAAAACTCAAATCAAGACTCAAGTCGCTCGGTCTTGGAGACAGTGTGGCCCATTCGATCGCAAACCAGGTCGTACCCGTGAAGTTCGACGGACAGACGATCATTGCAGACTGCAAAAGCCAATTTCATGGCAACCTGATCATCAGCGCTAAGATGAATGAAATCATCGAGGTTGCAAAAGATGTCTGGGGACCAAACATTGAGTTTTACGTGCGCTCCGAAACCGATGCTACTGCTCAGCAGCCGCGAAAATCAAAATCGGTTAAATCAGCGAGCTCCATGTCACTTTTCGACACGACGGAAGAACCCAGCAAAAAAGCGCAACCCAAAAAAAACGACAAAAAAACTGAAACGCTGAACCTTCCACCTCCCGAAATCGGTCTCAAGAAACAAGAAAACATTGAGTCGCAAGAAACAACCTTGAAGCCAAAAACCTCAATGCTGCACGCGACAAAGAACATCAACCAGATTTCAACACAGATGAATATCACGCCCATCACTTTGGTTGATGAGCTGGAAAACAGAATTCAATCTGCCCCAGACACATCGCGCTCCTTAAATCCAGAGTTGACCTTTGCGAACTTCGTGCGCGGACAAAGCAACTTGATTGCCTACTCAGCATGCGAATCAATCGCAAAAAACCCGGGAAATCTGACCAACCCGGTATTCATTTACGGTGCCACTGGACTCGGGAAAACTCACTTATTGCATTCGGTCGGTAATGAAATTCTTAAGCAAAATCCAACATGGAACATCAAGTATGTCACCAGTGTGGACTACATGAACGAACTTATCCAGGCTATCCGCTTCTACAAACAGGAAGCCTTTCGCAACAAGTACAACCACGTTGACGTCTTACTTGTGGATGACATCCAATTTTTGGAAAGCAAGGACTCTACACAACTCGAGTTCTTCCACACGTTCAACGATCTCTTCCAGAAAAGAAAACAAATCGTCATTACGAGTGATAAATATCCAAAAGACATCCCCAACATTGAAGAGCGACTTAAAAGCCGCTTCTTGCAGGGTCTGATTGCCGATATCGAACCACCCGGATTTGAAGACCGCGTCGCCATTATTGAAACAAAGGTCAAGGCCCTGAACTTGAAACTGACACGCGACGTTATTTTACACATCGCTACGCACGTAAAATCAAACGTTCGCGAAATTCAGGGGATTCTA
Organism: Silvanigrellaceae bacterium; assembly: GCA_044376655.1. Lineage (GTDB taxonomy): Bacteria > Bdellovibrionota_B > Oligoflexia > Silvanigrellales > Silvanigrellaceae > RFOM01. The sequence continues at coordinate 3,869 of JBILKQ010000059.1, read as the reverse complement.
AACAATCTAGCCATGACACAGTCCATGACCGGTGCGCCACCGACAATTGAATCCACCAATGCGCATCTCCGCCGCATGATCCGTATTCCAACACAATCACTTGATCTCAACGCTATTCAGAAAGCTGTCGCCGCGCATTTTGGTATCAAGCTTACTGAGCTGCTCGCACAGGACCGCTCGCAACGACTGGTTATCCCGCGTCATATTGCGATGTATCTGAGCCGCGAACTCCTGGGTTCAGCAACAACCGAAATAGCGGAAGCATTCGGGCGCAAGAATCACACAACGGTGATGCACGCTGTCGAGAAGGTCAAAGAATTGATTGAAAAGGACGCATCAACTCGTGCGATTGTAAATGAACTCAAACGAAAACTCGATCAGAACCTGGTTTGATTGTTAATTTCATCTCCCTTCCTGCAGCAGCACGATAGATTCTATCTGCAACAGCAAGAAACACCTCATCACAGAGCAAGGCCGGCGATTTTCTTGGATTGAAAAGCCAAATTTGCCACTGAGGATCGCTGTCAGCCACTGCTTCCGCCCAACGCAAGGCGGAAAACAAATCGTGGGCCAACGCTGTGCTGTCCCCACAACTTGAGAGATCTCTGTAAGCGCCCACAAGATTCGACAACGCTTGGAGCTGCCGATTGAAATCTAACACTACAGTTTTTCTCAGTCGGTCTTGTCCCAAGGAATTCTCTTCAGTGTCTGATGAAGAAGACGCAGAGAGGGACACCATGGTCGTAAAGACATGGGGGGAATAGTGCACAAGCAATTGCCCAGGCGCAGCAAGCGGTGCACCTTGGGCCTCGGAGTTGAGGTAGCGCTCAACAACCCGAACGTGTTCTTCAGCAAGCGAATCGCTCGGAAGAAGGCCAGAGTTCTGCAAACAATCGAGAATCTGGTCGCGGCCGACACCTCCCCGCCGGAGTATGTCAACAGTGCCATCACTGTTGAGGCGAACGACCGTAGATTCAATTCCGAAGCCGCACGCTCCACCATCAACAATCCACAAGTTATCCACATCGGGAAAATCATCATAAACATGTTGCGCGCTAGTCGGACTCACATGACCAAAAAGATTCGCACTGGGTGCGGCTACAGGACAGTCGCATAACTCAAGGAATCGCCGTGCCACAGGATGACTCGGACAGCGCAAACCCACCCAACCCGTTTGCGCTGAAACAGCGGGAACAATCAATTTTGAATCACAAGGCAAAATGAGTGTGAGTGGACCTGGCCAAAAAGTACGTCCGAGGGACTCGTGTGCCGACCTTTGCCAATCACTCAGCTCATCAGACAGATACTCTTTCGTTTGCGAAAAACTAGCGCAATGAACAATCAGCGGATCCTGCGAGGGCCGCCCTTTAATCCCAAAGACGCGTTCCACCGACCGCGCGAGACCAGCGTTCGCCCCCAGCCCATAGACGGTCTCGGTTGGAAAAGCGACGACATCCCCATTGCGCAACCTCGCAGCGACATTTTTCAGCGCAGAGTCGGATGTATCTCTGAGAATCTCGGTCACGCTCCCCTCCAGAACAAAGTCTCCGCTGTATCCACAGGTTATCCACAGATTGTCAACACAAAAACGAGCAAGTGCATTCGGTTTTCATGGGATCTTGTGAAAGTTATCCACTTTTTGGGAAAACCCCATGTACTCAAAAAAATGTAACAATTATAGTTATTTATAATAAAACATATCGCTTATACACATTTTGTCCACAATACTCTGCGCAGCAATGAATTTAGCGCCTCCAAATAAGGCATTTGAACCCGCACAAAAGCCAATGTGGAGAACCTGTGGATGACCTGTTGAAGCACGGTGGACAACTTTATAAGCCTTAAAAATATGCAAACAGTTATACACACGCCTGAGACGTAGTGAACAAAATATCCACCCCTCCATCAACAGGTTATCCACAGCTCCTTGGCGTCATTAACCCAGTAATTACGGTTACTTGGTTTGTTTTATGAGACTTTTCAACAAAAAATGCCTTCGCCTACTACTTCAACTAAAGAAACCCATTCAATTTATTCTGAAATAAAGGAGAAGAAGAGCCTGTGGATGAATCAACCAAGAGGCTTGTACCTGCGTCTTTACTCATGTAGACCAGAGCAGCAAAAAGAAAAGCCACCAAAGGAGTTGAGCCATGCTCTACAACTGCATGCGCACTTGCAGTCATGGAATTGATGTTTCCAGTGATAAAGTCTCATCCATTCGCGCTGTCATTGATCGTGACAAGCTGGCAGGTGCGCTTGCAGCCGTCACAGCAGCTCAAGCAGATGGCGATGTCGGTTGGGTTCAATTTCAATTTGCTGGCAGCGGCCAAGTGGTCGTGAGTGCGCTGAGTCACAATCTTTCTATTCGTTACAGTTTCGCTGCCGACTATGAGGGCGAAGGTGTACTCAAGGTTTCTGGCAAGCAGTTGAATGAGTACGTGCGTCAGTTGCCACCCGAGAAAATCACACTGACTGCAGAGCTCCCACAACGACTGGTGGTCAAATGCGGTCGTTCTTCGGCCAAGCTGCAACTCGTCCAAGATCAAACCCAAACAGACGTGGTCGTTCCGCAAGAGGGAACTTCGGTGGTCGTCAAAGGCGATTACCTGGAACGCTGGGTCAATTCCTTCCGAGACTTCGTCTCCACCGATGACACTCGCTTCTACGCCAACGGCGCGTTGATCTGGGCTGATACAGCTCAAGGATTGAACCTCCAAGCGGTTGCTTCTGACGCCTATCGGCTCGCTAAAGCTCAACTCAAAGACGGATTGCGTGCTGAACATGTTGAGGACAGTGCCGTCCTTGTTCCCAAGAAGGCTCTCGACGAATTGCGACGTCTGTGCGCAGCAAATCCTGAAATGGATTATCGACTGCGTTGGCACGCTGATCGTCTTTTCTTTGCGGTCGAAACAGAAAACTACCTGATGGTTTCGAAGTGTATTCCTGGTAAATATCCTCCCTACACCTCAGCCATCCCTCAGAAAGTCAATTTCTCTGTCAACATAGGCTTGTCGCCACTGCTTGAGAGTGTGAAGCGCGTGCTTTTGTTCGCTGACAAGAACCGCATCATTAAGCTTGGTTTTGATGGTCCGGTGCTCGATGTTCAGAGCTTCACGCCCGGGCTCAAAGAGGGTGAAGAGGTTGTAGAGCTGGCAGCTCCAGTCGAACAACCTTTTGTGGTCAATTATAACGGAACCCTCTTGACCGGCATTTTGAATGTGTTGTCCGGAGCAAGCCTGAAATTCTCGTGGGAGAACGTTAATCGCCCAGTGATGATTACGGGTGAAGCCGAAAAAGGCCTCGATGTCTTTTATTTGCTTGTACCGACTCGTTTTTGATCACGTCTGAATGGGCCAATTGGCTGTTGGTTCATTTTGACGTATGTTTTGCGTTCTGAAACGCACTTTCCACAGACCTTTCACACAAACTTCCGGAACTCCGGAAGACAGGGGATTTTGCGATTATGTTCTTCCTCTCACAACCTCGTCATGCCACCTCATCCCAAGATCCATCACAGTATGGAGCGAGCCAGATTCAAATCCTTGAAGGGCTCGAAGCTGTCCGCAAGCGTCCGGGGATGTACATCGGTGACACCTCGGTCAACGGCCTGCACCATCTTGTGTATGAGCTTGTAGACAACTGTATCGACGAATACCTCGCGGGACACGGAAATACGATCGAAATCACTCTCCACGTCGATGGAAGCGTAACTGTTGCCGACAACGCACGTGGAATTCCTGTAGATATCCACTCGGAAGGTCGAACAGCCCTCGAAGTGGTCATGACCGTTCTTCATGCCGGCGGTAAGTTCGATAACAGTGTCTACAAGGTTTCTGGCGGTTTGCATGGTGTCGGTGCTTCGGTTGTGA
>JBILKQ010000058.1:0-18024 GCA_044376655.1 Silvanigrellaceae bacterium | reverse complement strand
CTTTGGGTTGGACGCGAGGCAATTTCACTGCTTGCCAGCCTGAAAAACAGCGGCAGACGAAAACGTGAATTGAGACCAAAGCGCGCGATGGTGCGTATGCTGATCCGGACCACAAGATATACGCCCGTGAGGAACAGGACCAGCAAAGTATTCAGCAGTGATGCGCTAGAGATTAGGAAGGACATCAGGAAAGCAGCAAAAAGCCAGACAAGATCAGGGAATTTTTCGAGACTAGAGAGCGCCCTGTGGGCTATATATTTGAGGCGTTCGCTGAAAGTTGGAGTGCGTGTGAAAAGAAGATCTGTGCGCTCTGTTTTTCTTCTCAGGAAAAGCATTGCCCCAGGCAGAATCAAAGCGAGAGTGAGCACCAGGACTCCAATGAAAAACTTGATCCCCAGAGCTGCAATATCGATTTGTGCGAGTTCCGGATTCAATCCAGGAGTGAGTCGCACCAGTCGGGGGAGGACCTGAGATTCGAACAAAAATTGTCCGCCCCAGGTGCCAAGCGCCAAGGAGACGATGGCAATCACGAGCACGTTGCCAACGTAAAGAAGCGCTGTTTGGATACGTTGTGCTCCCAGCATCGTTAGGATGTGGGCATCTGCGTGCTTGTTGCTGAGGTATGAGTGAATGCCCTGAGCGCATCCGAGTCCTAGGAGAACCAGGAGAGAAAAACCAATCGCATCATAAAAGACAAAAAGACTGCGTGCAGGTTTGAATACGGCACTCAGTGCGTCTTCCTTGCTGCGCAGGTTGGGTTGCGCGGGCCCGAGCTTGGCAATCTCGGCGGTGAGCCATTTCATTCCTTCATTCAGCGTGATGTTTTGCGAGAATTGAACAATGAATTTGTCGCGTACACGCGATTGAGCTGAAACGAAACGCTGGCGCAGAGCCGTCTCGCGTGCCATGTAAATGCGAGCACCAATTGCGAAACTCGCAAAATCGCGCATTTGATCGTTCTCAACCAATCCGACGATGGGAAAGATTTTTTTGCCGATGCGGATGGCTCTGCGTTCACTGAAAAGCTTCTGCAAAACTTTTTCGCCTGGCTCGCGGCCAAGCGGTTCTTTCAAAGGCTGTAGTTCGAGGTTCGCCGCCAGAGCGCGCTCCAGCCAGACTCCACCCTGTTGGAGGCGCTCGTAAGCGGGTGAGGGTTGCACCTTCATGCCAGGAACGAGGGGCCACGACTCGTCGATAGTGATGGCCTCCACGAGACGTGGGCGCGCATTTGCGCTCGAATTCATCATTGTGATGAAAGTTGTGATTCGGCTTTTTCTGGAGATATTGGCGGAGCTTTGTACTTTTTCCAGTAAAGAATCAGGAAGGAGGCGCACATCGAAAATTTCAGCGTCACCGCCCAGAACAAGGTCGGCCTGCTTTTTGGTTTGCTGCGAGAGGCGAGCGTCAGTCAGAATGATTGATGTCATGGCAGCCGTAGCCAGGATCAAGGCCAGCGCCGAAAGCGACAGTCGGGTCCATGACGAACGGAGCTCGCGCCGCAAAGCGGGCCAAAACCATTGCCTCATGACATGCTCCCAGAGGAAAGTTGCAGTCGTGAAAGCTGACCACGTTCGAGTTCAATGCGTCCTGAAAGCTGATGCGCCAGAGCATAATCGTGCGTCACGAAAAACAGCGTTGCCCCCAACTCGAGAGACAGGCTGCTGATGAGGCGGAAGATTTGGTCGGCACTTTGCGGGTCAAGATTGCCTGTTGGTTCATCGCAAAGCAGGAGTTTGGGTTTGTTGACAATAGCGCGTGCAATCGCAACGCGCTGTTGTTCTCCACCGGAGAGCTGATCGGGGCGATGCTTGAGGCGCGTGCTTAGTCCAACCCATTCGAGTGCATCTTGGGCCGCGGTGCGGGCATTGGGATGGCCGGCAATTTCTGCCGCCACCAGAACATTCTCAAGGGCACTGAGGTGTTTGAGGAGTTGGAAGGTCTGATAGACAAAACCAACCTCTCTTGCCCTGAAACGCGAAAGTTCTGCTTCTCCCGCGCTCGAAACCGGAAAACCATTGAAGCGTATGGTGCCCGACGACGGGCGTTCCAGTCCGGCCAGCATCGACAGAAGGGTGGTTTTGCCACTGCCAGATCTTCCGACAATCCCAAGTTGACTCCCTAATGGTATATTAGCATTGATGGAGTCGAGGATGCGCAAACGCAGTCCTTCGGGAGAGGGGTACTCTTTTGTTACGTTTTCAATCTCTATCATTGGTCAATGCCCTTTCTGTAGGAAGGCACACGTCCATGTTCAAAGTCTTTGGTGTGGCAGCCATGCTGTCTCTCGTGACGTCATTGAGTGCATGCACGAATCTTTTGGTGCAGCGCGCAATGCAGAAGGCTCCCGTAGCAGAGGTTCAGACAACAACAAATGCAGAGAATTCACGGGTTGTAGCCTTCCTTGGAGACAGCCTGACAGCCGGCCCTGGTCTCAGTATGAAAGAAACATTTCCTGCGGTCATCCAACAGAAAATTGGCGGACGGCAGTTGCCCTGGATTGTACAAAATTCCGGGGTCAGTGGCGATACCACGACACTCGCGCTGTCGCGACTGAATTGGGCACTCAAGTCCAAGCCGAAAGTGCTTGTGGTGGCTTTGGGAGCAAATGATGGTCTGCGGGGTCTTGCTATCGATGAAATGGAACGCAATTTGCGTGCCATTATCACCCGTGCGCAGTCACAGTCGATTAAAGTTGTTCTTGTCGGACAGCAATTACCTCATAACCTCCCGGATGATTATCGTGCGCGTTTTGCGTCCGTATTTCCTCGAGTGGCACGCGAACACCGCATTCCTCTGGTGCCTTTCATGCTTGAGGGAGTCGCACTCGACGAGCGTTTTGTTCTTGAGGATGGCATTCATCCGAATTCCGATGGAGCTCGAAAGATTGCTGAAAATATTTGGCCTGTGTTGTCAAATGTGCTCAAGCAAAGCAGCAAATCCAATTCCGTGACGCAGTGAGGACCGCCGGTGACGCTGAGACCATCGTCGTTGAAAAAGACTGCTTTGTTTTTTGGGTTTGTTCTGCTGAGCGCATGTCAGCCTCAAACCAAACGCGACAGAGCTGGAGTTGGTCCCGAAGTGGTTGTCACTCCCGCTGATGCAGGGGCAGCGTCGGGGTCGGGAAACACGGCCCCCGATACAGGCTCAGGCTCAACGGGACAGCAGCCTCTCGCCGGAGGCGAGTGGGAAAATTCGCTCAAAACTTTGTGCGATCAAGGCAAGCCTTCGGCTTGTAGTCAGCTTGCGTACGATGCCCAGCGTGGCAAGCGGACCGACGAAGCGATCGGTTACTTTGTTCGCGCTTGCCTTATGGATGCAACCCTGAGCCAATGTGCAACTCCGCAGGCTGCAGCGAAGGGCCTGTCGCGCCCCTGCCTTGAGTTGGTTTCTTTGTACACCCAAAAAGGCCGCAGTGATGAGGCGCAGCAATTCAAACGCTGTGCCTGCGATCGCGGTTTCAAGCTGGCCTGCAACTAAAGAGAGGGTGAAATTTCACGAGCCTTGCTTGTTTGCTTGCTCGGAGCTTGCTTCGGTGGGCGAGGTTTCGCTTGCACCCGCACTTCCACCATCCACAACAGCTGTGGGTGGAGCGGAGGAATCGAATGAGGTATCCACCGCTGCCGCGAAGGTTTCACCCCTGTAGGTGATCATCGTGCCTTGAAGAAGTTTTTCGATCCGCGAGGTGCGTGCCTCTTCGCCACCGAGGAGAAAAATTCTTGTCTTCTGGCCATTTTCGCTGCCCACTTTGTTGGCTCTGAGTCCGCCATAGATCTGGAGAGTCGAGCCCAGAATTGCGCCTGGATTGGAAGTGCAGGTCATGTCACCGCCGATGCGCAGTTCTGAGAGCTGAACCGAATTTTCGACAACAAGGTTCCCCAAAACCCCAACTTGGCTCACCTGAATGTAGGTTGTTTGGCAATTGTGCCAGAAACGTAGAGTGCCAATCATGTTGGTTTGAATACCACCCTTGGCAATAACGTCTCCGAAAACCTCAATATCGGGCGCTTGCCAGTGTCCTTCCACTTCGAGCTTTCCGAAGACACGCCATTTCATGCTCCCGATGAGGTCGCTCATTACGTGGACATCGGCATGAAATTCACACACCGAAAATTCAGGTGCATGTGCCTTCTCGACCACATACACGGGCTCAAAACTGACATTGTCGCCTTCAACTTTCACTTGTCCAGAGCTGCGTGCAACGACATCGCCATTCGCCTGCAATTCAAGTTCGGGCGGAAAATTCAAAGTCATTGGCGAGGGTGTTGGCTCTTCCTTTGCAGGAATCACACCACCCAGAAGATTCAACCCGGGACGCGGCGGGGCAGGTGGAACGATGCGCATCAGGACCTCGCCTTTGACCGCATGATCGGCTGGGCGACGGAGCGATTCCACCCATTCCCAACGGCCAGGGACGGGGCCTTGTGGGGGCTCTCCCTGGCAGACTTCAAAATCGGCATCGTTATGAACGCCTGCGCGCGCTGCATCGCGAATGACGCTGGTGGTGTTTTTGTGCGGCGGGGTTTTGACCTTGAGCTGGACGAGAGCTTCATCTAGTTCGGAGTGCTTGACGTTGACGAGTGTCGACGTCACTTTTGTGCCCTTGCGGATGAGGAGCTTGAGCTTGTCCTCGGAGAAGGTCAGGATGCTGAGTAACGCGTTGCTGGCGGCCGACATTGCGTGCAGTCCTCGTCAGTTCAGCAGAACCAATTTCCAGAGTGAGCCAGGTCGCAAAGTGCATACTGAAAATATGCCATGAGATGCTTCAACTTTCCAATCCATTGCCTGACAAAGATCCGATAGATGCGCGGGAAGAACCAGAACGGTGGTGTCCTGTGGTGCCTCTCCCGCGTCGCCTGATTGCGCAGGAACAACCATGTGCTTCTTGTGCTTTGAGGTGTTGAGTGCCACGAACGGAGCTAAGGGGGGCAGGTACAGAAATGTGGTTGAGTCTGGGATCTCTTGTGTCAATCGTTTGTATTGATCCCACAGGCAATGCGTGCGCACGAAACTGCCAAAATGCAGCATAAGGACGAAAGCTAACAACCATGCAGACGGGCGCAGCTCGGATGCTTTTCTTGAGCAATAGAGCAATAGAGCTGCTATCCCCAAAACCCCGAGCCCAAGCGCTGTGAACGCTACTTTTTCAGCATTAATGGCATTTTGAAGTGCTGACAGCCACACCTGCAGCTCCGGTAGGGCGGGTGCAGTGGGTAAGGCAAGCAAAGCAATGCATGCTGCGCCGAAGCTGGCAGCCAAGAACCACTGTGCAAAAAAAATCAGTCGCTCCGTAGAACGGAGTGTCGCTGCCAGAAGCGGGCTGCGTGGATTTCGAAGTGCTGTCATGGGTGTCGTATGGGTGATACGCACATATCGCGACAGAAAAAAAACACCGCATTGGAGCAGAAGATCTTCAATGGTCGGATTGATTTGCCGAAAACCGAGGAACACGCCTGCGCTCAGGGTGAGCAAGACGAGAAAAGCCTCAGGCACTTGGAGTGCTTCTGCTTTTCGTAAAAAAATGATGGTTCTGCGCAGTGCCGCGAACATCAGGGAACAGGCAACGATGCGAAAAAGGACGGAGCTGCCTGGCCAGCCCCAAGAGCTGTGTCGCATGTCATACTCATATAGCCACCGGAGCGTGAAGGTGTGCACAAGTCCTTCGTATGAAGACAGCAGCAGGAAAAGGAGTGAGAAGAAAGCGATCCCGAGAGCGACAAACCAAAGGAGCTGTTGCTTCAGCCAACTCCCCTGAGGTCGGTACAACAGGCCATAAAGCAGTGCAGCAGTTGCGATGGAGTATATCCATGTAACGGAACTCGACAGTGCCAGTAGCCCGGCGGCGGCCGACAGAAACAGACGCCTCTGCAGTGCCGTGTGAGCGTCATGCAGTGAGCGCTCAGAGTGAAACCAGAGCAGCACAAGCGATAAAATGACCAAGAGCTGCTCTGCAGCACCAACTCTTGCAAAGAATAGAAGCAGCGCACACGGTGCGCTTTTCGCCAGAAAAAGGCTGAGCTGTGAGGTTTTGTAAAAAGTATGCTCGCGGGTGTTGTTGAAAGAAATGATTCTGAGCAGCCCAAAGCAGCTCGCGATGGCCAGGGCGAGGGCGAAGATGCGCAGCGCAAGCACTTGCGGTTCCTGCGCGAGCGACGCAGACACCCACTTCAGGGCATCTGTCGACGTTGCAAGCGTTGCCAGCGATAAGGTGAGCCATGGAGGATAGTGTTGTGCTTTGGGAATCGAAATGAGGCTATCAAATACAGCAAGAGTCTCCGCTGCGGGTGGCATTGACGAGAACCTGGTGATGTCCTTCAATGAGGCCGTGAGGAAGATCTCATTCCAAGTGACCGGAGCCGAAAACAGAGTGATTGATGCAAAAACAAGTAGGGTTAGAACCCAAAGCGCATGGCCAGCGCCCCCAGGACGCATCAGAGTGGGGCTGGTTGTGGCTGTGAGAGGTCTATCCTCAGGGGTCACCGCAATATCCTTCATCGTCTTGTGTGCAAGCTTTATCTTGAAGTCTAGCGCGAATGCTGACTCCGAGGCGAGCCGTGCGGTTGAAAATTTTCAGAGGCCTGCGTGGGAGGTTCGTAACGTCTTTGCCGAACCTCAAGTGCGGACTCTTGGGTGGTCGCAGGTGGCTGCACATTCTGTTGCCCCTGCATTGCAGAACCTGTTCGACGTTCGCACGCTTGCACGTTACGCAAAGCCTGCTCATCTCAGTGCGCAGATGTCTGCAATAGACCTCGGTGGTTACCTTTATAATTTCGAGTCGAGCATTGGCGTTGATGCGCTGCTTTTGCGTTTGAAAAATCGAGAACATCTCAGGCTTCTGCCTGAACGTTCCCTGCGTGCTTATTTTGGTCTCCTGCATTCGCACACATTTGCCTCTGATGGTCTTGGAACAGCGCAAGCAGCTTTCCAAACAGCACGTGATGTGGCAAATCTCGATTTCTTTGCCGTCACCGATCATTCCGAATATTGGTTCAACAGGCGCGACTCCCAATGGCACGACCAACGCAATGTCGCGATGCAGGAATCGACTCCGCAATTCGTGGGCCTCGCAGGTTTTGAATATAGCCACACGCTCTTTGGTCATGTTTTGGTTTTGAACTCGGAATCCTGGATCAGTTCTCTCACCACGCCAACCTGGAAGGGGCTTTTCGACTGGTTGGCGCATCCTGAACAAGCCAATGCGCTCGCGATTTTTGCGCATCCTGGATTCCACCGCTACCGCAACTGGTTTGATTTGTCCCACTTTAAATTCGATAAACGCCTTAAGGATAAATTTGTTGGCGTTGAGTTTATTCACAAGAATGTCTGGCGCCGTTCGCTGAAAGGTTTTTCAGGAAACGCGTCGTACCTCGATGAAGCTCTGCAGCAGGGCTGGAGGGTCGGGCCATTGGCCTCGCAGGACAACCACAGTGCCTTCTGGGGCATCGCCGACGGCAACCGCATTGCCTTGCTTATGGAGAGTCTGAGTCGCGAAAATGTCTTTGAGGCTTTGCGTGCGCGCCGCTTTTATTCAACTCAAAGCCCACAGCTGCAGCTTGGGGTTGGCGTTTATTCGAGCGACAACACCTTTCTCGGCACTCTCGGCGATTCCATTGACGCGCGTGCGCTCGAGAAGGGAGGGGGAGTTCTTCGCGTGCGCATCTACGACCCTAACCACTTTAAATACAATTTGTGTCGCTTTGATCTGCTCGTCGACGGAGAGAGGACGAGGCACCTTACATTTCTCAACAACACCTCGGGTGCGGCTTTCTTCATCAACCAGAAAAATAACTCAGCTGAGGAAAGAAATTGCGCACCACAGCGAGAAAAGACACGACGCTGGGAAAAGATTCTCAACAACGGTGTCATCACAGGAAAGCCGTTTGCTTGGGTGTTCGAGGAGCCATTTCATCGGAACGATGAAGCGCTCGAGATCACTACACCGATTGCCCCTGGACTGTGTGGTGCTGCACGCGGTCTCAAAAAGAAATCGTGGGATGTAGTGATTCGTCTTTTGCACGGCCATGAAGGTGAAAAGTTGACCTTGACCTCGCCTATGACCTTGAGGTGCCCCGGGTCTGTGGACGCGCCATGAAGAGCTGCACTGCGAAAGCAAGAATGCCGAGCAGTACCAAAGGACGTTCGCCCCATTGTGCGAACAGTGTTTTCTCCTCAAGTACCGGCAATTTTGCACTTGCGTAACCACGGCTCATCAGGCCGAGAGGGGCGTTGAGCAGCTCGCCAGTGGGTGTGAAGGCGACGCTCGGACCAGTGTTGGCAGAGAGAATGAAGCTGCGTGCGTTCTCGACGGCGCGAAAGCGTCCGAGCTGTACAAACTGAAATGCCGCTGTGCTGCGCCACATCCACAAGAAATTGGCTTGGTTCACGTAAATTGTTGTGTTCCCGCGCGTGGATTGTGCGCGCGTCAGCTCTGATGAGATGGCATCAAAGCAAATGAGTGGAGCGACTGCGTCGTTGGGACTGTAGGCCAGCGCGTCGACACTCGTTCCACGCCCCAATTTCGATACGTTGTTGACGTTGTTGCGCACAAGATCGCCAATCCAGGGGAAGGTGTCCTCGAGGGGAACGGCCTCACCGAATGGCATTGGAACCCATTTTTTAAAGCTCGGGCTGCGCGAGCCATCCGGGCGCAAAAGAAAAGAAATAGAGTAAAGGGTGGCTTGACGTGGTCCAAGGGTTTCAAGCTCGGTTTTGTCGAATTCGGAGCCCTGTACAAGCAATGGGACGTCCCACTCCTTCACTCTTTTACGAACTTCATCCTGATCGGGTTCTGACCAGGCAAAGTTGTACGGCGCTGCACTTTCTGGCCAAACGAGAAGATCAAGCTTGCCCTTGTCTTTGGTACTAGCAATGAGTTCGTCGCTCAGCTCAATGAGCGACGGGAGCGTTTGGAGAACCGCCTCTTTGGCATAGTCCGGATTGCGCGGTAAGCCTGGAAAGCGAAAATTTGGCTGCACAAAACCAACGTGGGTTGTGCGCGCACTGGCTTGTTGCTGACGTGTCAGGCTGAGGCGTCGCTTTCCGACCGACCACATCACCACCCAGGCGCTCAGTGTGGAGAGAATGACAATGCCCAGGCGTCCGGGATTGCGGCTCGGATCAGCGAAGGAACGTGCAAGCAGAATATTGCTTGCGAACACGAAGGCTGAAAGGCCTGAGGAGCCAATCCATGCGGCCCACTGCACAATCGGAAGTGATCCGTGCATGAGATTGCCGTAAGTCCATTGAAAAAAACGTGGCAGGACAATTTCCAACAAGGTGACTGAGAAAACCAAAGCCCAAATCGGAAACGGAGCAGTGCTACGTCGGGCACAGCGTGATGCATTCCAAATAATCGGCAAGAAAAGCAGCGGAAAATAGAGTCCGGCAAGCACGCAGTAGATGACAAACAGAATGTTCGTTATGAGCGGCGGAAGTTCACCGAAAAGAACAGCTGGAACGGTGACCCAGTGGAAGGCAACAGCAATCAAAGTCGCGCCGTAAATCCAGAACAACAGAAATGCTTCGAGCCCACGCGACCACGACGTGACTTGGCGCAGCGTCGTGGAGTGCGCCCGTGCAGGAGATTGGTAGGTGTTGGGCAGGCGATCGACAGCGATCAACAAGGGGACAAGAGCAAAGGGGATAACCCATGCGAGAGGATTGTGCACAGTCAAGCTGCGGGGGAACCCAATAGACGTCAAAAGTCCGCTAATCACCGCTGCGACAATCGACCACAACATTCGAGAACGAAACATGGAATCCCTTCACCCTGAGGATTTGAGAAAATTTCCTCTATATGTAACATGGTCTCATCGGAGGTCACAACATGGTTTACCGTGGTTCGAAAGACGTTTGGTTGCGGGCGGCAGTGCTGCTTGCCGGTATGCATGGACTATATGACCCACCTTCCGCGTGGGCCCAACCCAAAGCTGCGGTCGATGCCGAGGCAAAAAGCAACGTGGCCGATCCAAATCAGGAGTCTGATAATCTTCAAGGGCAAAAGCCTTTGGCGAAGTTTGTTTCGATGCGTCACGATTTCGGAGAAATCGTGCGCGGTCAGAAGGTTGCTTTTGCATATGAGTTTACCAACGCCGGAACGGGGGTTCTTCAGATCCGCTCCATCCACTCCTCCTGCGGTTGCCTCAATACGAAGGTTGAACCGAAGGATATTTTCGCACCGGGTGAAAGTGGCCGGCTTACATTTGAATTTGATTCATCGCATTTTGCTGGTTCACTGATCCGCACCATTACAGTGGATACCAACCAGGTCAGAAATTCTGCTATTACGCTTACCTTTACGGCTCAAATCCGTGAAGAGATCCGTGCCTTCCCAGCTCTCTTGAGCGTTGGTGAAATTCTACCAGAGTACAATAAAGCGTGGCTCATCAGTGTGCCCACCACGCTGCGGGCCACGACCTCTGAAAAAGACACTCTTCCTGCTGCTTCAGAAAAAGCCAGCTTGCCTGCGTCTGTCCTGAAGCAGATGGTGAATTCTAATGAGGTCAAGCCGCTGCATGCGACCAGCAGTCATCCCGCGATTGTGCCGGAGATCATTGAGCCGCAGGGCAAAGGCAAGGACTATCAGCTGAAAGTCACCTTTAAAGGCGGATTACCGATTGGTCCTCTGCGCGAAAAGGTCACCCTCTGGAATTCCTCGCGTCATTTGAAAGAGCTTATTGTTCCGATTGTCGGAGAGGTTGTCGGCCATGTGAAGCAGAGCGCAAAATACGTTGAATTCGGCACCGTGACACGCAGTGAAGAAGTGCGTCGCACCCTGACTTTCACATCCGACCGCAAAGACTTCAAAGTGGAGTCGGTTTCGGCTGAGTTGCGCCGGACAGACGCTCTTGAGGGTGTGGCCATCAGTGAGCTTTTAAAGTATTCAACAGTGCCTGGTGAAAACGGCACACAGGTGAATTTTGAATTGCGCTATCCCCCGGCACTTGCAGCCGCGACCCAGCCCATTAACGCATCGGGAATGTTTCTGGTTCGTACGAATGATCCCGACTACAAAGAAGTTCGGGTTCCGTTCTTCGGAGTGCTGCGCCAAGGAGGGAAACGATGAGTGAGACCAACCCAGCGTCGGTCTTTGTTCCTTATCTGCCACCCCCGGAAGCAGTCATCAAAGTGCACAACACCACCCTCATAGGGGAACCAGTCTTATGGTTTGGGCACACACTCTTCATCGTGCTTGCCATTGTTGCTCTTGTGTTTATTGTTTTCGCCCGAGGACCTCGTCGCAGGGAAGCTAATCTTTCCATCATCGAGGAAGAAACGGTGCGTGCATCCGCTACGGCTTCTACCGCTGAAGTTAAGCAAGGTTGAGTTTGTCCGGAAGGCGGCTGTTGATGTTTGTCCGGAAATGAAAGGAACTGCTCGTGGGATTACTGGACACCTGGCGCGACTACCGCGCCCAACAAAAAACTCGTTCGCTCGACAAGCTCGGCGACACCCTCAAGAATCAAGTCACAACCAAAGAACAGCGCTGGGAAGCGATTGAGGCTCTGGCCGACGCTGGCGATTTCGCTCTCGCTGCGCCACAGCTCATGAAGCGTTTTGAGATGGTGGTCGAACACGGCATCATAGATAAACGCGAAAAAGATCGGATTGTTGAGGTTTTGCTGCAAAATGCGGAAGTTTCTCGTACCCTCGTGTGTGATGCGGTGCGCAAGCAGAAACGTATCTCATGGCCCATCAAAGTTGCCGAAAAATTGCTCTCGCCGGAGCTGTACCTCGAACTTCTGCTCGAGAGCTTGAACACCGAGAACGTGCTTTTCGATGAAACTCTGCACGAAAGAAATATTGAGCTTTTGCTTGCTTTACGGGAGCTTTCGAGCCCCAGGATTGTCGAGAAGGCGCGTGTTTTATTGCGCAGCCGCGACGAGCCAGTGCGTGTCGCGGCACTTGAATGCCTCGAGGCTCAAGCCCGTGACCACGAGGAAGCCCGCAAGTGTTTGCAGGAACTCTTGGCAGAGCCTTTGACCGATGATAACTCCCGCTTTATCGGTCTGGTTAAAGCCATTGTGGAACGCCACAGTTGGAGCTCCGCCGGCCCGAAATGAGGACGTCGGCATGCAACGAGCTCACAAAAGTCCGTTTTTAAAGGGGCTGGGGCATTTGGCCCTGGTCGTTGATGATATCTCCAAAGCACAATGGTTTTTCGGTGAGGTCTTGGGCGCCGACGTTGAGGTTTGGCGCCAAACCCAGTTGCTTATTCACGTTGGCCCGGACCTGCTCGTGGCCAAACTCTCGAGTGATGCCATTGATTCTGTGCGGCAGCAGGGGGCGTTCGGACGTCAGGTGCTCGACCATTATGGATTTATGGCCGATTCTCCTTCGCAGGTGGACTCTCTCGCAGCGCGTGTGCGCGAGGCAGGGCTTGAGATTGTTAAGGGTCCCTACGATCGCTCAGACGGACGGAGTTTTTATTTCCGTGACCCGTTTGGCAATCTGGTCGAATATCTCTATTACACGCCCCGCTGAATTGATGAGCTGAAAGGCCATTCAGGGCGAATATGATTTGAAATAAAATCCGTAGGAAGGAAAGAATGGACTCAGGTGTATTGAGCCTTTTTGTCGTGGTGAGCGTACTGGCGGTCGTGCTTGCCTTTGTTGTGGGGCGAAGTGTCGGTAAGCGTCGTCAGGCCGAAATTAAAGGCCGTGAACCTGTCGCGCGCGTTGAAGAACGTAAGACCGAACAAGCACGGCCTGAAGAAGCCATTTCACCTCAGTCGAAGGTAGAGCAGCAAACGGCGGTCTCTCCTGCTGCTGCTGCTGCTGCTCCCGCTGCGCCGCGCGAGGCGCAACGCAGTTGGTTGTCGCGTCTGGCATCAGGGTTGAGCAAAACTCAAAGTCAGTTGGTGCGACAAATTGAAGTTCTTCTGCTCACCAGCAAAGAGCAGCGCACTTCTCGCGAGACCATTCTAGATTCCCTGCTTGAGATTCTTGTGCGTGCTGACGTGGGGATTCGAACCTCAGAAATGTTGATTGAGAAAGTCCGCGCAGCAGTCCCGACAAGTGAGATGGCCAGCTCTGAAGGTATTCTTGCTGTTCTTCGCAGCGAGATTCTCAGCATTTTGAGCGCTCCATCAGGAGTCGCAGAAAATGCATCGGTTGGAGGTTGGAGCTTGGTACCACAGCCCGCGCAGGGGACTCGGGTGGTGCTGATGGTTGGCGTCAATGGTGTGGGCAAGACCACCACAACTGGAAAAATAGCATTCAAGGAGCGCCAGGCCGGACGCACTGTGATCGTTGGGGCCGCCGACACATTTCGTGCCGCTGCAGTTGACCAACTCGAGGAATGGGCAAGGCGAGCAGGCGCCGAGTGCGTGCGCCTTGCTGAAGGTTCAGACCCCGCCTCAGTTGCTTTTGAGTGTGTAAAGAAAGCGGTCGCTCAGAGCATTGATCTGTGTTTGATTGACACTGCAGGTCGTCTCCATAATCGCAACGATCTGATGCAGGAGCTTGCAAAGATCCGGCGTGTGACGAGCAAAGATGTGGCGGGTGCACCGCACGAAGTGCTGCTGGTTCTCGATGCCACCACCGGCCAGAATGCTATGCAGCAAGCGCGCGCATTTAAAGAGATCGCAGGTGTGACAGGTCTGGTTCTGACCAAGCTTGATGGCACAGCCAAGGGCGGTGTTGCAATCGCACTTGCTGCTGAAATGAATTTGCCGATCCGATATATCGGTGTGGGTGAGTCGGTCGAAGACCTTCAACCCTTCAGCGCCGATGAGTTTGTGGATGCTTTGTTTTCGCCGGCAGTTGCGTCGGCTGCCCCGATTCCTGTCCTGCAGCCCATGCAGTCCTAAGCACTGCCGCCTCTTCTTGGCCTGAATACCCCGAAGGTTTTTGTTAGGGTTTCTGGTGTCTTGCTTGATTTGTTGATTCAGAACTAAAATTTCTCTCCCACCTCTCCGATCAACTCTCTAGCTATGGGGAGATCGGGGATATGGTGGGCACAAAGGGCTACTCAGGTAGACGGGGATTATTGCGGCACACGCTGAGTGCCTTTTCTTTAATGCCCGCTGTTTTTGCCTGTTCGAAACAGACTCCCATGAATTCTATGGCGTGTTCCAACCTCAAGGCGTTGTTTCGCGTGGATGCTCCTTCTACTCCTGTCGCGAGTGAGCAGAGCCAATTTTTCAGCAACGGCGGCTTTATCGAAGTCATGACCCGAAGCCAAACTGAGGGGCTCATAGATAAGAGCAGGCTGTGTACGGCCTACGTAGAGTTTCTGAACAATCCCGCAGATGCTCCGGCTGATTTGGCGAGCCTTCCTGTAAGAATGAACGTCTACACAGCAACACACTGCCTCGATTATTCAAAAGACCATGAAATCAAGATGCATCTTTTTGATGGAAGTGTTTATCGAGACTTTTGGGTCGACCATAAGCCCCTCGAGGCCGTCAAGCAGCTGCGTGTTGCGATGAAGAAGAAGGGTGTGGCACCGGAGCTGCGCAAACAAGTGCTGGATTCACTCCGCACCTCATCAAAAAGCCTTAATGATCTCGTCAATGCCGAGAGCGTGAGCAGTGGCACAACGGGGACAGGCGGTTCCAACAAGGCGGGAGAACTGTGTCTGATAAAAAATGATCCCGATTGGCAGCACGTCTGTGCCACGTTTCAGGACCTGAGTGTCATTCAGGTTGAGCCGTCGCCCGATCTTCCCCCAATCGCTGTTGAGCAGCTGAAAGCGATACGAGCAGCAGCTGTGAATCGCTCGAGCAAATGGATTAGGGAGTCCAACTTGGCCATCGCTCTCAACTCGGCCAACCCACCACTGATCGCCTTTCCGGACGACAAGAAAGCACTCGATTTGAAATCTGTGCATGGTGAGATACGCAATCGACTGCGTCAGTACTCACAATTCAAGAGCATTCAATTTGTCTCGCAGGAGTTGGCTCCTGAATTCAAAAAATGTTCAGAGGGTCAAGATTTAAAAATATGTCAATTGAACTCCGAATTGTCAGCAATCGTCAAGGCAGCCCTAGAGGGTAATGGGTACGATAGGTTTGAGGATAAAAAACTCTTTTACTCTCTCGACATATTGAAGTCGGGATATGTTGCCGCCCAGGACAAGATCAAGGACGCGTTCAACATATTCTCACCTTTTCTCGAAACCAATGGGCAAACAACATTCGTCAACGTGACTGCGCGTGTCCATTCCAACTTTCGCTTTGTGGCGGTCTCCCAGGGAACTCAGGATAGGCCAGATCCCAAAGATTCAGTCAGCACAGGTAGAGCTTTTGCAAATTTCAATCTGAACAACCTGACCGGGGATAGAACGGGGAAATCGGTCTCGTTCATTCGTTGGGTTGATTCGCCTTCATCACCCATACTTGCGCGCTTCAACTATTTTAAATTACCACGCCGAATCACTGATGCTGTAAGGCAGAACTATGAGTCGCAGATCCCTAGACAGGTGCCTTATATAGGCTTCATGCAAGCCGGCGATAGTGGATCAATTGTTGTGCTTGAACACATGCCCTATTTCGCGATCACGAGCGTCGACGGTGAAGCCACTTCGGGTGGAAGCGCGTTACGCCCGCTTCCTCAGCCGATGGAGGAAGCGGACCTGGAAGAGGCGGTCAAAGCCAGTGGCTCGGTTAATAAAAAATCGAGCTCGGGTTGTCGCTGATTTTCAGATTACAACTCACGAGCTGCCAATAACAAATCGCGATCGATCTCGAGCGGCAGTGGTACGCGTGAATTCCATTCGCTTTGACTTCCTGCCCACAGATTTTGCTGTGCAAGGAAATCAAGTGCTCGCAATTGTGTAAGTACTCGACGAATGCCCATGTGTGTGCCGCGCAGGCCTTCTTTCGCACTCAAATCGCAGAAATCTGAAACGTGTGTTGGGCTCGCTGCCAAGCATTCGCTTTGAATGAAGAGGACCACTTCAGCTGCGGCTGAAGCAGTGCTCACGGAGTTGCTCCAGGAGGAGAACCCGTTGCTCATGGTGACGCGGATGCGCTCAGGCGAAAGTGTTGATTCGTACTGCACAACGCTACAAGGCACGAGCACGTCGCTTTCGAGCATGGGTTGGAGCTTCCATGCTTTGATCGGAGTGCGGCTCAGTCCGAGTGGCTCCGGTGAAATTTCTTTCCAAAGACTTGCCGTTCGCGGTGAACAAAGCAGGCGGTACCAGAGGAGATCAACAGTCGAGACGTAAGGCAGAGTGCGCCACCAGTTGTTTTGAAGATCATCGGTGGGTGATGCCGTACCAGCGATCGAGGCCGGACGTAGGGCCTCGCCGTCTTGGTCGAGAATTTCACACATAGCCGCAGCGGCAGGAAGGTTTGCTAAGCTGCAGAGTTCCATAACCGCTTCCGTGTGGCCCGTGCGTGCGAGCAGACCACCGTCTTGTGCGCGCACAGGGAAAACGTGCCCCGGGCTCAGAAAATCGTGGTGAGTGGCCTGTGAGTCAGCGAGCAAGGCAATGGTGTGCGCCCGGTCGGAAGCAGAAATGCCACTCGTGATGTTGTTGCGAGCGTCAATCGAGAGCGTGAAGCCCGTGTGCGACATTCCGCCGGGCCATTTGGGTGAAGTGGGTATTCCCAGGCGGTCGGCAAGCTCGTTGGACACCGATACGCACAGCAGGCCACAGGCCTTGCGGATAGCCAGGTTGACCAAGGCGGGGGTTGCATGGGCAGCATGAAAAACCAGGTCGGCCTCGTTTTCACGGCGTCCATCGTCGCCCACCAATATAGCCTGTCCACGGGCAAAAGCCTCAACGGCGCGCAACACGCGGTTGCGCATGGCGCCAAGTTCCCGGGAATGAGTGTTTGTGGCTGATCGCATCCTAATCTCCTGGTCTGAGCCCCTGAAATGACACGCCCTTTTCACAAGGTCAATGCAAAAGGGTAAAGCCCCAAGGCAGAACCACCGAAGACCCCTGACGTGGCTTGGAAAGGGTCCAAAACCACGGTGACACTCAGGGAATATTATGAAGCGTCCAAAAGTGAAATGGCGTTTTCAAAATATTATCGCGGCTGCCCTCGGGGGGATTGCCTTAGGTCAATCGGCCTCGGGGCATATTCCTGGAGATTTCTCCTGGGGTGCCTCCAACACGGTCATTCCTCAGGGGCTAGATGAAGGAGAGGGGGGCCAGGCAGCAGAGGTTGTTCGAGTCATTCCCTCGCCCCCAACAGAGCCAATTGAGGTGGTCCTGCCCCATGCGCCGCTCACTCGAACCGGAGACACCGGGCCGGATGACTTCGGGCTGGCTGCACGCCGACTCTCCAAGGTTCCTGGAAGTCCTCCGGCGCTACCCAGCATAAAAGGAACTCTCAAGGATTTCCGGTTGCCCGATGAAGAGCGTTTCTGGGAGGTGCATGGTCTGAAGAAGAACCCTGCGCTCCAGCAAGCCGTGCATCGCTTGAGCGAGCATCTGATTGGAACCTCACGCGAGAAGACCAATGCCTTCAAATATTGCGAGGCACGCAAGGCGGAGGTTGCACGCGACCCTCGCTTCATTCTCACACACGAAGGTATTTCATGCCTGTATTACCGTTGGCAGGTGTTGCTGCGTGAAAGCAAGGAAGCGGCCAAAAAGCTGCAGAATGCGTCTGCAGCTCCGAGAAAGTCGAAAAAAATATCGTCCAAAGAGAAAAAGGCACGGCAGGTCACGACCACCGTCAATTCAGCGCGCGACTTTCGAACACTCGCGCCCCTGTCTTACGATGTCGTTCTCAAAAAAGTTGATTTCAAGACTGAAACATCCGCCATCAAAGCTGCTGGCTATGCGCTCGAAAATCCCAAAGACTGTTCATTGACAACAGCGCGGGCTGCCGTTGTGCGTGACTTGGAAAACCATCTGCCTTCGAACGATGTGTTCCGCATGATGAACAGGGTTTACGACGTCATGGCACCCTGTTTGAATCCTGGCCATGAAGCCTTTGAGGTGGTCAATTTGCGTCTTGCGTTGATTCACCTTGATCGCAAGGAAATCAGCAGGGCGGCATCGCTTTTGGAAGTAGTGCTGCAGGGCAAAGCGCTCAAAGACGAACACTCTGCTCTGTTTTG
>JBILKQ010000057.1:0-18063 GCA_044376655.1 Silvanigrellaceae bacterium | reverse complement strand
AGTGGAGTTTGTCTTTGGCGCTGGAGCAGTCGGTGCAGGTGTAAACCTCTATGCCGGACTTGGCTTTGGCAACAAGCGCGACGTCAACGACGCTTGGTCAGGCAAATTCGCAACAACCGGATTGGCTGGCTCGCTGCCAATTCTTTCCGAATATCTTTCTGGGCATATGGCCTATTTTTCTGCCCAAACGCCACAAGGACAAGCTGATTTCCGCTTCAGAGGTGGTTCTGTTGGCCTGAGCGCGAGCGTGAGTGTTCCCACAACACTGCCTGGTGCAGTGCAGGTCTCTTCGGGGAATTGGACAATCGACAAGGTTGAAAATCAGAAGTTGAGCCGCCGCCTCGCACAGTGGGGTATCAAGAACTCGATGCAGGGCAGCGATACGTGCCAGGGCAGCTGTGTTCGAATTGACAACATCAAAGCTGGAATGGGCTACACTGGCCGCGCTGTGAATCTTGTGCGTACCATTCCTTTGCTTGCCTCTTCGGGTTCAGGGGTAGGTCTTTTTCCCGGAATAGAGAAAATCATGTTGCTTGCAATTGCAACGGGAGCCTATCGGGATACCCTCAATAATCACGAAGCTTGTCGCTAATTTTCCTTCGCCAATTTGGAGAAAGCCACGGCATGAACTATAGTTCATGTTGTGTTGAATTTTTTTGAAATTGAGATGAATTTGTGAAATTTGAACCAGTTTTTTTGTTGGCTAAGAATCCCCCTGCGCTAAAGCACTTTAGTTCCTCATTTGAGAAGGCGGCTATCCGAGTGGAGGCTATCCAGAGCATTGAGGAAGCGCAATCTTTCATGAGCGACCCTCCTGCGGGTGTTTTGGTTCATATTCTGCAGGATTTTGGTCGGGATGAAGTCGGTCTGTTTCATCATCGTCTTGTTCGTTCAACAACAGGAAAACATCTGCATCGGTTTGTGGTCTATCGGGGTGAGAATCTTCGCGCGCAGGCATTTTCTGTTGATTGCGGTATGCGAAAAGCAATTCAAGGTGATTTTGCAGGCCAATCTCTCGCTGCTTCGGTTGAACTTGCCTTGAATGGGTTCTTTCAGATGCCTCTTGAACTGCAGCAGGCCGTGAATCTGGTCAGTTCTGGAGATTGTGAACTGAATGAAGAGCACGTGGAGTTGGTTGAGTCTGTGTTCAGACGCTATGAACATGTTCCGTGTCTGAAGTTGGCTCAGGCAAGGTTTCAACTCTCGCGTGGGCAGCTGAAGGCAGTTGTAGAAAGCACGCGCACCATACTAAATACAGACCCACACAATGCTCGTGCCTTGGGATATTTGGGGGAGGCTCTTTCAGATTCGGGGTTATTGAGTGATGCCTTCCGTGTTCTTTGTGCTGCAGAAGGAATTGCAGCAGGCAACCCGTCCCGCTTGGCAGCGCTCTCGCGCCTGTTTTTACGAATGAATCAGAGGAAAAACAGTTTGGCGCTTCTGACAAAGTCGGCATGTGTGTTTCCAGTTATGAATGCTCTCCAACCTCTTTTAAGTGAGCTCAAGCTCAATGTAGATGAGCAGAGGATCTTTCTAGAGGCCGTTGTTGCATCAGGATGCTCATCCGAGAATCTTGAGAAGCTTCGGAGCTGTGTTTAGAGTTTTTCATTCCGCTGCTGCAAAGCCCTCGCATTCTCCTGTGCACAGGTTCGAGATGACTCTTGCTCGATGCGCTGTTCAAGAAAACGGGTCAGAAGAATTAAGAAAGGTAGCAACCAGACACACGAAGGCTAAGCCTCGTGAAATCCAGAACTGCATTAAGGCTATGTTCGAACATTGAGGTTCATTGGGGCGGATGCGGAGTCAGTCTTTGGATTGTGTTTAAAAGGAGGAACAACCAGCAATCCAATCAGAGCCAAATAACAAGCAGTCACGGCTGAGTCGAAAAAGGTGTTTTGGGTTAGCCCGTGCAACAGATTCGCGAAGAAGGCAAAAACAAGCGATCCAAGAATAAAACGACGCTGTGGAGACCGCCCTGCCAGGATCTTCATATTCAAACCGAGAAGCACACACACCGTCATGTAGGCGAGAAGTCCTACGACGCCCGAAATTCCAAGAATTTCGAGAAAGATATTGTGTGCGTTGAACTTGTCTCGAAGCGAGGCAAGACCTTCACGCATGTAATACTCGGTGCGCAGACCATGTTCGACTGCAAAATACCCCTGCCCCAACAACGGCGAATCGCGCCACATCGACAGATACACCTGCCAAAACAGTTCGCGATCTCCCAGAGGTCCCTGCCCCAAGGTACCGCCACCGAGTCCACGCGAGAAAATTCTCTCCGCCAAGTTCGCGAACACACCTGTAGAGAGTCCCCACCCTGCCACTGCGATGCTACCCAGAACAGCTCCACCCAAGGAGGCTTGGGCGAGCAATTTGGCTTTTCTGGTTCGGGTGAAACGCGGCAACAAAACAGCCAGCGCGAGCGCCAGAACAAAAATCAGCCACAGCGCAGTGAGAACCGCGAGAGCCATGCGGCCACCACTCATGTAGACCAAAGCCGATTGCAGAAGAGCCACAACAGCCCAACCCTTGGTGCTCAATCCAGAAGCCAGAGCATTACGGCTGCGTAACTCGGTCCACAGCCCGTAAAGAGCGGTGGAACTCCACACCAAAGACGCTCCCGCCAAAGACAGCGGGTGGCCATAAAATCCAAAGATACGGTAGGTGCCATTAGGCATGCGGTGCTCGTCGGCCAATATCTTGGTTTTGAGAAGAAGGCTAAAGCCGGTGAGGTGTTGGTACAGACTATATGCAAAAAAGATGAGTGTTGCGTATAATAAGCCGCGTGAAAATCCGCGCACACGTTGACCGTCGTCGCTCAAAACGTTCAGGCCTTCAATGGAGTGGGCTGGAGATTGTTTACGTGAGTTTTTCCGTGTCAGAACATAAAGCGTCCAGCCTACCGCGAGGCCAATGAAAAGTGAGCTTGTTGGGCTCTTTAGCCACGTCTTTAGGGTGACCTTACAATCCAGAACCCGCGGGGGATCAACAAAACAATACTGCAGTGGGTTCGTGCCTGTAGCGAGCACCGACTGAAACACAATGGGTATAAGATACGCCACTGCCAGCAACGATGCGGTGCTCAGAATAGCCCTGTGAGATGCAAACCCAACGTCTTGGCCTCGTACAAAGACCCAGAGAACGAGGCACAAATAGACGCCTGCCGTTTGCAATGCGACACCGGACATCATGAAGAAGGGCAGAAGAAAAAACGGGAGTGCGGGATTGTTCATTTGAATCCGACCTCCAGTGCGTCAGCAACGCGTGGAGAGAAACTGGGGGGTGCCAAGCTGACGAATGAGTTCTAGACTCTGGTCGTAGCTTTGCAGCCTCTCGTCTTCGGAGAGGGCGAGTTTTTCAATCAAGACCCGAGTAAACACGTCGATTCGAGAGGTTTCGTGGAGGCGTTGGCAAAGCTGAACGCTTTCGAGTGCAAGCCCACGCTCACTCGCAAGAATATCTTCGACCGTTTGCCCGATGCGCAGCCGTCCAACGTTCTGCAGGTCAACGTGTGCATCCATAACCAGAAGCCGCGCAATAAGTGCATCCTGAAAATCAGCGAGTTTAACCGCATGCGCAGTGAGTTGATCGTGCAGGCGGTTGTAACCCCAGACCCGGGTTTTAGCTCTGTGAACGCGCAACTGCTGCAAGGCTGTTGTCAGCACTTGCAGCAGTTGATTGATACCTTCGACAAGTTCGGAGGAAACAAGCGTCATTGTTACTTGTTCTCAGCAGCGCGCTTAGCCTTGTACTTCTCGATCATTTCATCCTGAACGTTCTTGGGCACTGGAGCATACTTGTGGAATTCCATCGAGAATTCACCTTTGCCCTGTGTACCGGAGCGGAGGTCAGTAGAGAAGCCGAACATTTCAGTCAGTGGCACTTCAGCTTCGATTTGCGCGTAGCCGCCGTTGCTGGATGAGCCGGTGAGCATACCACGGCGCTGGCTGATGAGGCCCATCATGGTTCCCTGGAACTCCTCTGGTCCTTCGATACCAACCTTCATGATAGGTTCGAGGATTGTTGGCTTCGCGTTCAGGTAGGACTCGCGGAAAGCAGCCATAGCACAGATCTTGAACGCCATTTCCGAGGAGTCGACGGGGTGGTGCAGACCGTCGTTCACAACGATCTTCACGCCTGTCACTTGAGCGCCCACCAGCTGACCGGTACGCATCTGCTCAATGAAGCCCTTGTCACACGCAGGGATGTACTGACGCGGAATCGAGCCACCCACGGTTTCGTCGGCGAATTCGTATGGCTTGATGTTGCCAGCTTCGTCGGCTGTGATCGGTTCCATGAAACCGATGATGCGCGCGAACTGACCAGAACCACCCGACTGTTTTTTGTGGGTGTAGTTGATTTCTGCGCGTCCGCCGATGGTTTCGCGGAAGTTCACCTGTGGCTTACCAACAATACATTCGCAGTTGAACTCGCGCTTCATGCGCTCAACGTAAATTTCGAGGTGGAGCTCGCCCATACCGGAGATAATGGTTTCGCCGGACTCTTCATCGCGGTGTACGCGGAAGGTTGGGTCTTCTTTGGTGAAGCGGTTGAGCGCTTTTGAGAAGTTTGCTTGAGCAGACTTGTCCTTGGGAGCCACGGCCAAAGAGATCACGGCGTTGGGGACGAAAATCGACGACATCGTGTAGCGAACGTTGCTGTCAGTGAAGCTTTCGCCAGAAGCACATTCCACACCAAACATCGCCACGATATCACCAGCAACAGCCTCTTCGCAGTCGACCATTTCGTTCGCGTTCATGCGCACAAGGCGTGGCACTTTCACCTTTTTATCGTTGTTTACGTTCAGAATGGTATCGCCTTTGCGAATGGTACCCGAGTAAATACGCATGTAGGTGAGCTGACCAAAACGTCCATCTTCAAGCTTGAATGCAAGCATCGCGAGAGGGCCTTTGGGGTCGTTCTTGAGAATGAACTTCTCTTCGTTTTTGTCTTGGTCGAACGCTGTATTTTCAACTTCGGTTGGGTTGGGCAAATAGTAGCCAACAGCGTCGAGGAGGTTTTGCACGCCCTTATTCTTGAATGCAGAACCGCACATTACAGGGGTGAAGTTGAGCGAAAGTGTTGCCTTACGCAGAACAGTGCGGATTTCCTGTTCAGTGACAGGCTCTTCTGCCAGATATTTTTCTGCCAGGTTATCGTCGAAGTCAGCCAATGCGCCGAGCAGGTCGTTGCGCTTTGTGTGTGCAATGTCGACCATTTCTGCAGGAATGTCTTCAACGCGGATCTTCTCGCCGTTGGATCCATCGTAGAAGTTGGCCTTCATTGTGATGAGGTCAACCACACCTTTGAACTGATCTTCAGCGCCGATAGGGAGGTTGATCATCCAGGCGTTGTGGTTGAGTTTTTCGCGCAGCTGCTCGCACACGCGGTAAGGGTTCGCGCCGGCGCGGTCCATTTTGTTGATGAAGGCAATGCGCGGAACGTTGTAGCGGCGCATCTGGCGGTCGACCGTGATGGACTGCGATTGCACGCCTGCCACGGAGCACAGAACAAGCACTGCACCGTCGAGAACGCGCAATGCGCGCTCCACTTCAACCGTGAAGTCCACGTGTCCGGGAGTGTCGATGAGGTTGATTTCGTATTGGTTCCACTGGCAGAAGGTCGCAGCCGACTGAATCGTGATGCCCTTCTCACGCTCGAGCTCCATGAAGTCCATGGTGGCTCCCACGCCGGACTTGCCCTTCACTTCCTCAATTTTGTGAATCTTGCCCGTATAGAACAGGATACGCTCAGAAAGAGTAGTCTTTCCGGAGTCAATGTGAGCCGAGATACCAATATTGCGGACAATGGAGAGGTCTTTGCCTGTGGTCGCCATAAATATCTAACTTCCATACAAGAATGATGGGAGAGATCACTGAGCCGCCCGAAGGGGCCCAAAACACCCGCCCTCGATAACTGATCTCGATTTACTTTTCAATGGTTTGTGGCTCAGGATTTGGCAGTGATTCCGAACTGGCGGCTGAGCATTTGGGTTCTTCGGGTCTTGGCACCCTGAATGAGCTCGGAAATCCATTGAGCCCCCAGAACCCCTTCGTGCTCCCAGAGCTTGGGAAACATACTAATAGAGGTGAGGCCTGGGAGGGTATTGACCTCGTTGAAAACAAAACGACCCGTTTTTGTGCAATTCCAGAAGTCGATACGCGAGAGGCCCGAGAGTGAGAAGGCCCGAGCAAGTTTGGCGGAAAGACCCCTCAGTTCTTCCATACGGCGGGCATCGAGTCGGGCAGGGATGAATTGATCCGCACCGTCTGCAGCCTGATATTTTGCCTCATACGAGTAAAAGTCCTTGGGGGCGATTTCTCCGGCTATGGTAATGCGAGGGTGCACACCTGTCCCCAAAAAGGCACATTCGACTTCAGTGCCGGTCATGGGTTCTTCAACCAAGGCCTTGTCGTCGAAGGCCAATGCTTCGTTGATGTACTTCGACAACTCACCTTCGTCTTTGGCACGATTGACTCCGACGGCCGAACCGAGTGAGTTGGGCTTAACAAAACAGGGGAAGCCGATGTTCGTTCGAACGCGTTCAATGACACGAGAGGCGTGCTCTTGCCAGTCTTCGAGCTCCACCAATTCGTATTTAGCAATATTAACGCCGTGCTGTTTTGCCAGAACCTTCTGCAGATGTTTGTCGATGCCAATAACACTGGCACGGATATCACAGCCGACGTAGGCCACCTCAGCCATTTCAAATACGCCTTGTAAGCGGCCATCTTCGCCATTGGGCCCATGCAGAACCGGAAAAAAGACTCCGACCTCCAAATTGAGAAGGCGCACCTGATATTCCGGAAGGCTGGAAAGTGTTTCTGTTCTGAAAGGCAAAATTAAACTTTCCACGAGGTTGGCCTTGGGGAGAAAGCGCAGGCGGCGGCCCGCCAGCATTTCCGCCAGATCGGCTGGCTCAACATCTTTAAAATCATCGCTTGAAAAGGTTCCCTCAAGGCTCACACAAGAACCGTCACGGCGCAGGCCAATAGGGATGATCCTGTACTGCTTTGGCATTTGTTTCAGAATGAAGACAGCTGAGCGCAGTGATATTTCGTGCTCCGAGGAACGGCCTCCAAAGAGCACTCCGACGGTATTTTCCACATCACGATGTCCCAGCATAAGCCCCCCTGCCCGAGTTTGAGTCTTTTGTCTGAAAGATTATCATGACGGACAGTCAAGAAAAACTGTTTCACGAGATCAGGAGACTCCATGCGTCAACTCTACGGGAAAAACTCATACGAGCGACTCAAGAAATTGCATTGGGAAAAAGTAGCTGAACCTAGAGGTCGTTTTTGTTACTTTCTCTCTTTTTCTGAACTTTCTTTGAATCGTTTTAATAGAACAACCTCGGTTATGGAGCTCAAAAATAGGTCTCGTCTCGAAACAACAAATGGAGTCGTATGCGACGTTCAAGTCTGTAAAGGTGCGTCGCCAGCTCAACTCCTTGGTGAGGTACGAAAAAGTGTAGGGACAATAATTGGAGATGCAGATGCACTCGGCACTCGGGAAATAAACATCTTCTTTGATGCTACGCCGGACATCTTCACTGTTGCTTCTTTAGAGACCCTGCTCGGGACTTTTGCTGAAACGCTTGAGCTGAGTTGCTATACGGCTCGCCCGCCAGAATCTAACAACGACATCCTCGTAAACCTGCTCTTGCCCACCTCCCTCGTCGATTCCGGTTCTCAAGAATCTATCGAGCGAGCTCTTGATGAGGGGATCCATCGTGGTCAGTCATTGAACTATGCACGCTTTTTGGGTGACCTTCCTGCAAATACGCTTTACCCTCAGAGCTTTGCAACCCTTATTGAAGAGCGGCTGTCTCAGGTTGGTCAGGTCACAACTCTCAATGAACGCGAGCTTGAAGCTCAAGGTTTTGGTGGCCTGATAGCAGTGGGTCAGGGAAGCAAGAACAGACCACGCTTAGTTGTGTTTGAAGCAGGGCCAGAGAATCCAGAAAAGACCATTGTCATCGTTGGTAAGGGGATGACCTTCGACACCGGAGGTTATTCCATTAAGGGTAAACAGCATCATAACGAAATGAAATACGACATGTGCGGGGCGGCTAATGTTATCGCAGCTCTTGAAATACTTGTCCCAATTTTGCCTCGGGTGCGTTTTGTGGGAATTCTCCCTTTGGCAGAGAACATGGTCAGCGCCGATGCGCAGCGGCCCGGTGACGTCTATCAGGCTCACAACGGAAAATTGATCGAAGTCTACAATACAGATGCCGAAGGACGTCTGATTCTGGGCGATGCATTGAGTTTTGCCGCTCAATTTCGTCCCGATGTAGTGATAGACATTGCCACGCTGACGGGTGGAACCACCCACATTGCTGGCAACATGGCGGGAATTCTCTGTACAAATGATGAAAGCGCAGTTTCGATGCTTAAAGAAGCCTGCCGGGAGGCAGGTGAGAAATTTGTACATCTCGAGGTTCTCGACGAGGCACTCGAGGACCTCAAAAGCGACGTGGCCGACCTGACCAACATGCACAACCGTTGGAGCTCGGGGGCCCCGACAATGTATGCAGCCGCTTTTCTGAAGCAGTTTGTTCCTGACAACACTCTTTGGATCCATCTGGACATTGCCAACATGGCTTGGAGTGCGCGCCCATCCCCGTATCTGCGCAACCGAGGAGCAACTTCCTTCGGCGCACGCGCTATGGTCAACATTGTGAAAACCATCTGCGGCTAAACGTTCAATTAAACTTCTGCAGCAACACTGCCCTGGCGCAGACTTGATTTTTAGGAATCACGCGCCGGGAGCACTCGATAAAAGTTTTCACTCGACCCCCTTGCCGAAAATTCACAAGGCGGGTACAAAATCACCATACACGACAAATGTATGGTTATCAGTTCCTCAGTGCTGCGGTATCAAGCAGTTCAAGCTGCCCCCACCGCCTTTCAACATAAGGAAACACGCAATGAGTGATCTCTCCAGCACCGCAAATAAGTTCAAAGCCATCGAAGCTGCCTTCTCGGCTATCGAGAAGCAATTCGGCAAAGGCAGCATCATGCGCATGTCCGCTGATTCTGTTGAAGGCGGTGAAATCGTCACCACGCCCACCGGCTCACTTAGCCTTGATGTGGCTCTGGGTGCTGGCGGCTTGCCCCGTGGACGTATCGTTGAAATTTACGGAACGGAGTCTAGCGGTAAAACCACGCTGACACTCCACGCGATCGCTGAATGCCAAAAGGCAGGTGGAGTTGCAGCATTTATCGATGCAGAGCACGCGCTCGATGTGAGTTATGCACGCCGCATTGGCGTCAACACCGCCGACCTCCTCGTGTCACAGCCCGACTACGGTGAGCAAGCCCTGGAAATTGTGGACATGCTGGTGCGTAGTGGTGCGGTTGACCTGATTGTGGTCGACTCCGTTGCCGCTCTTGTTCCTAAGGCTGAAATCGAAGGCGAAATGGGCGACAGCCACATGGGTCTGCACGCGCGCTTGATGAGCCAAGCACTGCGCAAACTGACGGGCTCCATTTCAAAGAGCAACACAACAGTCATCTTCATCAACCAGATCCGTATGAAGATCGGTGTGATGTTCGGAAACCCTGAAACCACAACAGGTGGCCAGGCACTCAAGTTCTATTCCTCTCTGCGTATGGAAGTGCGCCGCGCGTCGGCCATCAAGAATGGCGACGATGTCATCGGCAACCGCACTCGCGTTAAAATTGTGAAAAACAAAGTGGCAGCTCCCTTCCGTGAAGCTGAGTTCGACGTCATGTTCGGAACTGGAATCAGCCGCGAAGGCGACGTTCTCGATCTGTCGGCAGAGCACGAAATCGTGCAGAAATCGGGAACATGGTTCACCTACGGTCAGGAGCGCCTTGGTCAGGGCCGTGAGAACGCCAAAAACTACCTGCGTGAACATC
This sequence comes from Silvanigrellaceae bacterium, assembly GCA_044376655.1. Taxonomy (GTDB): domain Bacteria; phylum Bdellovibrionota_B; class Oligoflexia; order Silvanigrellales; family Silvanigrellaceae; genus RFOM01. The sequence goes on along the minus strand of JBILKQ010000057.1, from coordinate 8,173 downwards.
CAGAAACCATGGCGAAGATCGAAACCGAAGTTCGCAAAAAGCTGCTCGGCAAAGCAAATCAAACACCTGAAAAAGGTGCAGAGAAGAAGGGCGCTGAAGCTCTACCGCCGGCTACGAAGGCGCTGCCCTCGCAAGCAGCCGCATCTGCCAAGCCCGCAGCCACATCAACTGCTGCCGGAAAGCGCACAGGTGCTACGGTCGCTGCCGACTAACACCTCACCGCACATTGACACAGTCCAGGGAGGCGCGGGTGTGAGACCTGCGCCTCTTGTTTTATGATGTTGGGGTTGTCTCTTTGCGCGGAGTTCAAACCTTATGGCTCAACCGTCCAGCACGCATACACGGCACCCAGCGTCCGAACACCTGCTTCAGCTGTCTGCCCAGGTCCATTCCAGCTCAGAACAAGATTCGCGCTCTGCGCTTTCTCAACTTTCTCAAAATAAAAGCAATGATGCGGCGCGTGCTCTGATTGATGCTTACCGCAACTGTCACTGGCGCGACACGCGCATCAGCCTGATAAAAGCCCTGGGGAAAAATGGCAGCGAACGTGCCATCGATTTTCTCTTTCGTTGCGCCCAAGAGGAAGACATAGGTCTTGTTCAGGAGGCACTGCTGGCACTCGGCGACACGAGCGATCCGGTTGCAGCCACTTTTCTTCTCAACCGCCTCACAGATGCACCCAGCTACCTGAAAGCTTGTGTCGTGAGTGCCTTAGCCAAAGTTCCCGACTTGCGGGCCGCTGAGTCGCTACGCACTCTTTTGAAAAGCAAAGAAGCGGCCGAGCATCCTCAGTTGATGCGCAACTGTGTGGTTGCACTTTCCGAAATGAAGGACACAGCCATTCTGGCCGACCTCATTGCCACGCTGAGGCTGCGTGTTCAAAACAATGGACACCAGCCCGACGCCACTTCTCTCACCCTGCTCTCCGGCATTGCCAAGCTTTCCCGAAATCCTAACGACCTGCGCGAATTCGAACGCGCGTTTGAAGGTGAAATGCTGCACCACCAGTATTTCCAGCAATGCTGCACCCAAGTCACATTTAGGCAACAGTGGACACTGGAAGACTACCTCAGCAAAATTTTCTTTGCCGAACAGATCCAGACCTCTTTGCCACTCGAACTCAACTCATTTGCCGCGAGCGATGTTGCCGAAGCCCTCTCATTGTTTGCGAGCGAGGAAAAGCATTTCAATCGCCTGTGCTTGGCTTTGGCTTCGCTCATCGATGCTGAAACTTTCTACCGCCGTTTTGTACAACTCAACGGGCTCGACTCCAGTCGCGTCGTGGCGCTACTCGGCAGTTTGGCGATGCACCGTGCTCCCTTCGCGCGTGAATTGTGCCATCAGATTTTTGAATCTCATCTGAAAAAGGAACTGATTTCTGAGCAGGTCTCTGAAGTTTTTTCATCTTGGTTAAGAGCTATTGTCTGCGTAGAGAAGGATCCAACCTCTCTTCTTAATGAGCTTTTGAACTCACCCGATTTTCTTTCTGCCTGGCACGAACGTAACAAAGTAGAGCTCATCAATGCTTTTGTCAGCTGCAACCTGGCTCTTAAGGCGGAACGCAGCTGGCCCAAAAAAACTCTTCAACAACTCAGTGAGCTCATCCACAAGGAGAGCAGTCCGCTTGTTCTTGGGCGTTGGATTCGTGCCCAAGGAGAATTAGGCCTCAGTGATTTGAAGTGGTCTGATGAACTGCTGCGCAAGGTGGTGCAATCACCTGCCCTGGTATCGAGCGCACTGCTGATGCTCGAACGAGAAAACGAACACCAGAACACAGGCCTTTTGCGTGCAATCCAAAAGGAACTGGGTCAGCAGAGTGATTATCTTGCGGCATTCCTGCGTGCTTGCGCTCGTTTGAAGACGCCCGAGAAGGATCTTCCTACGGACGAGATTTTAGAGGTTGCACTCGCTGGGACACGCAACGAAGAACAACTTGCAGCACTCGCCTGCCTAGCAGCGCACCCTCGCCCCACTTTCCTGGAAAAACTCAATACGCTTTGCAACCCAGAAAGCGACAACAAGCAGGTTGTCGTTGCTGCTATTGTGGCTGCGCGCACTTTCAAGAGCGAACGCAGCGTTGAAAACCTCGCCAAATGCCTACTATCAAGACATCGAGTGCTTGCTGGACGAGCGCTCGACACTTTGCTTGCCATCGAGCATGCTTCTGCGCGCAATGCCGTGGTGAACTACTTTGTTCAGCACCTTGCCGACGCCTCTATTACCGACAAGGTTCTCCGCAGCCTCAAAGCGCCACTCCAAGGCGATCCACAACTAGCGGATCTGCTGGAGGCCTCAATTGAGCACACCGGCAATGGCAATCTTAAAGATGACATATTTGATCTTGCCCAAAGACTCCGTTCAGGTGCTCAGGACAGCAAGCAGTCTGCTCAAAACAGTGATGTGATCCGTGGCTTGGACAAACGCCTTGAAAGTAAAATAGCGGATTACGCAAAGCTTGCCGACCCGATCAAAGCCTCCTTGCGGAGTGCAGAGCTGCCGCTGCTGCAACCCGAGCTCTTCGAAGGCAGCGTCGACAAGTCAGCCTCCGTTGTTCAGTACTGCAAAGCCATCGATCTCGCACTCGAAAAGGATTTCGGGCAAAAATTGCTGTTTCCCAAAATGGAGCAGCACCTGCATATCTTTCAAAATATTCTTCACAAGGCTGAACTAGATCAAGAGCAACCCAACATCAATCTGGTGATTCGCCACTTCGGGGCTGAACATGTTTTTGATCTGCACTCATTTCCATCGACCAAATTGATGATGATTTGCCGCAGTGTTCTCTCGGGCCGAATCTTGCGCGAGAGGACACAGGTCATCGATGGTCTCAAGGCCTGGGCTGTCATTCTGATGATTTTCTCAGGCAACGAAAAACTCTGGGGTGCTGCGCAAATGAAAAAAGATCCGCTGCTCTACCACCAGCTCGCACACAAGCTCGTCCTTTTGCAAGATCTACGCAATCCAGCAGCTCACAGACAAACCATGCTGGCACTCGCACCACTGAGTGAAATTCGCAAAGAGGTCTTCAACGTGTTTGCACAAATGAAAAAAGCCTTCGAATGAAGGCTGGCTGTCGTTCAGCGGCGGTGCAGAACACGGCGCAGCAAACGTCTCAGATTATCTGGCCCCCAGAACCACAACAGACCAGCCGCGATCGCTCCCCAAACTGCACCAAGCACACAAAGCCAAAGTACCGAATGTAGAAATCGCCCGGTGCCGAGCACATGCCAGAACTGTGCATCGGAATGCCAAAGGTTCTGAGCGAGGAAAACACCCACCAAACCCACGATAAAAGCTGAACCACCGAGAAGCAGCAGCTGGCGCCGCAACGCGCGACCATCGGCACCATGCAGCGCATCGATGGGCAGTGCTCTTTGTGTTGCAACACGGTTCAAGAAATACCAGTTGAAAACAAAATCGAGAGCCGCTGAAATGCTATTCGATAAACCAAGCCCAATGATTCCAAAACGTGGAGCCAGAAAGGCACTGAGGGTGGCATTGACGCTCAAATAAATAAAGGCGTTTATCATAGAGCGACGCACATCATTCAGGGCATAAAAACCCTGCATCAAAACTTTGCTCCCCGAATTGAACACCATACCAACAGCATAGGCACACACAGCAATTGCATTCTGCACAGAATCAAGCGGTGTGACTTTGCCATGTTCGAGCAACCCCACACAGAGGGGAACTGCGAGCGTGGCGAAAGCCAGCAGCGATAGCCACGAAAGCCAAACAGCACTGCCCAAACTGTCGGATAAAAGCACACCGAGGCGCTTGGAATCGCCCTGCTGAACAGCCTGAGCCAGCATTGGTAAACTCGCAAAACTGGCAGCCACACCGAAAAGCCCGACAGGCACAAGAATGATCACCTGAGCATTGGTGATGTAGGTAATGGCACCTTCACCAGCAGCGGTGGCGAAGTGTGTGTTGACAAACAAAGCCAGCGACAACGCCCCCTGACTTACCGCACGAGGTGCCATCATCAGCAACATCGAGCGGAGCTCAGGACAAGCCCACCATTCGCGCGGAGAAAAGTTTGGCCAAGGGAAAAGGCCGTCGCGTATGAGCGGTGTTAGCTGATAGAAGAACTGCAACAGACCACCTGCCAATGTGCCACAGGCCAATCCGATTACCGGATCCCATCCAAAAAGATGCGCCAGAGTTCCTCCAGAGAGAGCTCCTGCAATCGTTCCAACATTAAAGAAAGCCGAGGCAATTGTGGCTCTGAAGGTTTGCCCACGATTGCCCAACAAACTCATCGCCAAGGCCGACAACATCGCAATCGGCAGATAAAACACCAAGATCCTGAAGCACTGCACAGCGAGCGTAAAACCGCCGCGCTGATGAAAAGAATCTGAGGTCACGGCAGAGACCAAGGGCTCAGCAAAAATAGCCCCCAAGCCGGCAATGAGCAGTGTTACCGACAGGAAAAAGCCACTGACAACAGCGACGAGAGCACGCACGTTGTCGGTACCGCCTCGTTCAGCTTCAACCAATTCCTTGGTAAAAGCTGAGGAGAGGGCACCCTCCGCGAAAAGATCGCGCAGCACGGACGGGAAGCGCAGAGCAACGTTGAACGCATCCAGGCGAGTACTTGCACCAAAGACAGCGTTAACCACCTGCGCACGGAAAATACCAGAAAAACGCGACAACAGGACGCCGAGCGAAGCATAGGCAGAGCGTTTAGCGAGACTCGATCTCTCGCTGGAATTAGAATTGTCTGAGTCCGTCATGATGACACTCCCGCCCTCACAAAACTATCGCGCTGTTCATTAAAGATTACATTAAGCTCAGCCAATCAAGAAAGGGAGATCTGGTAGGGAAGTGGCGACTGCCCTTGAAGCAGAGCCATGAGATTTTCCATCACACGAGCACCCATGGCCGTGCGGGTTTCGATTGTCGCAGAACCCAAATGTGGGAGGACCAACAGACGCGGCGCATCACGCAAAACCTGAGACAACACCGGCTCGCCGCAAAACACATCCAACCCGGCACCGAAAATGTGACCTGAGTGTAGTGCATTCGCTAAAGCGTTTTCATCTACGACCTCGCCTCGCGACGTGTTGATAACAATCGTCCCCTTCTTGAGTGAAGCAAGCCGTTCTGCATTCAACCAACCGCGTGTCTGCGGGGTCAGCGGACAGTGCAGCGAAAGCACGTCCGTGCGAGCAAGGAACTCCTTTTCAGAAACACGCTCAACAGCGCAAGTCTCGTTTACGCTTGCATTTGCAGAGGACGTGGCATGGGCTTTATCTCGCAGCGACTCAAGCGCGACGACCTGCATGCCAAGTGCCTGAGCGCGCACTGCGACACGTCGAGCAATGTCGCCAAAACCAACAAGGCCAAGTGTTCGCCCCGCCAGGTCAACACCCAGCCCGTATCGGGGTGCCCATCCGGGAAAGCTTCCTTGCTCGCGCAACTCAAGCGCCCGAGGAAAAACATCACGAGACACCATCAGCATAAGCAGCAAGGTTAGGTCGGCCGTGGCATCGCCGAGCACATGGGGTGTGTTTGTTACGGCCACACCGAGCGCACCAGCTGCCTGGACGTCGATGTTGTTGAATCCCACGGCGTAGTTTGCCACCAGCGCAAGATTCGGAAGCTGCTCTTTCAGTGTTGTGAGGGTGGCCTGATCGAGGCGATCGGTGAGTAAACTGACCACCGCTCGCGCTGAGATTTTTTCGGTGTGCGACACCTTGCTCAGGCGCTCGAGAAGCGTACCGCCAGGAGGCAGTAGAATTGTTCTAAATGGACTTCCGTGAGCCTCAACCAACCCTTGCGGCAAACCAGGAAACTCACTTGAAAGGAAAACAACCGGCAACATAAAATCCCCTCCTTGGTCCCGAATTCAGCCCCCCGCTTCTCCCAGTAGGTCTTTGACTGTCTCAAGAACCTCAATCACCGGATTGGGGATTTTTCTCTCCGCGGTGCATAGCCAAACCTCTTCCACGACCCCGGGAAGCACACCAAGTTGAATGAGTTGATTATCATCCACTAAATCAGCCACGGCCGGACTCGGGACGGCGACTATTCCTACTCCCGATGCAGCAAGCGACTTCTGAACCGCAGTGTCTTGGGCCTCAACCACGATTTGGGGGGTGACACGCTGCTCACTCAACCAGCGCTCCACCTCGTGCCGCGTACGACTATGGCTTGTTGGCATCACCATCGGCTGACCATTGAGCGATTGAGGAAAGTTCTTTTTCAGAGCAGCGAATTTCGGCGAACCAAACAGGGAAATAGGGAGTGAAGCGATACGGCGTGAGCGCAGACCCTTGAGATCCTCTGCAAAGGGCATCTGGTTGGCAATAACGACGTCGAGATTGTGATGCGCCAACTCGGTGAGCAACGAGGAAGCGTGACCCTCAGCAATGCGCACCTTGCAGGGAAAAAGCTCGGTCATCCGCTGTACAATTGCGACCACCAACTTTTTGGGCAAACAATCTTGAAGCCCAACGTTGACAATCACGCGCTTAGAAAGAGCACCGTCTGCTAAAACCTGCAGCAATTCGTTGCCCAAATCGGAGATTTGATTCGCATAAGCCAGCACAACCCGGCCGGCCTCGGTGAGAACTAATTTTCGGCCCGTGCGTTCGAACAACTCATGGCCCAAGGTTGATTCAAAGGTCTTCAGCTGAGCGCTGAGCGCGGGCTGGCCGACATTAAGCTTCTCAGACGCACGCGCAATACCACCTTCATTTGCAATGGTGCGAAAATAAAGAAGGTGATGATAGTTCAGCCAACTCATAGAACCTCCGGTTCGATTTAATCGAATGTAATATATTTATTTATGTTATTTAATCAAATCTCCACATAACGATACTTCACAGCGAGGAATTTGAAGCGTAGGAAATGCGCGAACCTCCATTTCCGGGTTCATTTTCCTCAACTTTTTCCATACAGAGGTCGCAGTGGGCGAAGTTCAACTAACATTTTGGGTTCTGTTTCACGTTTTCGTGCTGGCCATGCTGGCACTCGACTTGGGCGTTTTCCATCGCCAGTCCCACGTTGTTTCCATCAAAGAGGCTCTGACCTGGTCTGCCGTTTGGGTGGCATTGGCCCTCTTCTTCAATTTGTGGATCTACAATGAATTCGGCAAGCAGGCCGGTATCGAATTTTTAACAGGCTACCTTGTTGAGAAATCCCTCAGTGTCGACAACATCTTCGTTTTCACGATGATTTTCGCTGCGCTGCAAATTCCAAGAATTCACCAGCACCGCGTTTTGTTCTGGGGTGTTCTCACTGCGCTGGTGTTGCGCGCGATTATGATTATCGCTGGCGTGAAGCTCATTCAAACCTTCCACTGGACAATCTATCTTTTCGGCGCGCTGCTGATTGTAACGGCCCTCAAGATGTTGAAGGATGCCGAGACCAAAGAGCTCAACCTTGAAACCAGCTTGCCAATGAGAATCCTGCGCAAGTTTATCCCTGTAACAACCAAGCTCGACGGAGAAAAATTCGTAACCAAAGGCGAAAATGGTAAGTGGGTCGCCACTCCCTTGCTTGCAGCGCTGATACTGGTGGAAGCGAGCGACATCGTTTTTGCTGTCGACTCAATCCCCGCTATTTTGGCAATTTCCAAGGAACCCTTTATTGTTTACACATCAAATGTGTTTGCAATTTTGGGATTGCGCTCCCTCTATTTTGTGTTGGCAGATCTTGCTAGCCGTTTTGCTCATCTGAAATACGGACTTTCGGCCGTTCTGCTCTTTGTGGGTACCAAGATGTGCCTCGTCGACGTTATCAAGATTGACCCTTTCGTATCACTTTCAATCATCGCGACTTTGCTCGGGCTTTCCATCATCTCTTCACTCCTCAAAACGTCTCGCCAAAACAACTCCCTCCCCTGAACTCTATCCCACCGTCTCTTTTCAAACATAGAGCCCGAGCAAAAAACGACACCCTGTGAAGCCTCTCAAGCTTCACAGGGTTTTTTACTCAAATCGACAGGATTGTGGGAATTGAATTAACGCGCGCTGTTCCAAACTTTAACCGCTTGGGCATTGATTTGCGAGAACTGCTTGCTCAGGAAATCACGTGCGGGAACTGGCTGCTTGAAGGACTCGAGAGCCAGAGTAGAGTCGTCCAAGGTACCAGTGAGGGGGGTACCACCGTTTGTAAGGCTGTAGCTGGGTGCAGTGCTTGCACCGGTATAGGTCAATGTGCCTGT
>JBILKQ010000156.1:0-6251 GCA_044376655.1 Silvanigrellaceae bacterium | reverse complement strand
CAAACTCCTGCAAATGAGCGACTTCAATTTCGACACGGGTTAGAACGGGCGCATTTGCACACGCTCGGCTCAATGCTTGGGACACGCCGCCAAAACTGCGCAGGTGATTTTCTTTCAACATAAGGCCCGTATCGAGAGCATGACGGTGGTTTCGGGCACCGCCAACGCGGGTGGCATATTTCTCGTAAATCCGAAGTCCAGGTGTGGTCTTGCGGGTTTCAAGCAATTGCGGTGCAGCGACCTTCCGGGATTTTGCGGCCTGTTCGACGAGCTGTCGCATTTGTCGAGTTTTATTTGCAATTCCGCTCAGTCGTGAAGCCAAATTCAGTGCAACACGTTCGCCAAGCAGAAGCGCCGCGGCATCGCCCTCACCCGAAAGAATGACATCGCCACGCCGCACCATAGCACCCTCGGCAAAGGACGAGTGCAGCTGACAGGGAACACAGCCATGCGTCCTGTGAAAAATGGCCGCCATAAAATACAAACCACACAGGGTAAAATCCTGCTTGGCAATAATCTCGACGCGCATGCGTTTCCCAGGTGTGGACTGGGTCCAAACACTCGGATCACCGCCACCAAAGTCTTCCTCCAACCAGGAATCGACGTCGCGCAATAGACGGGCCGGCGCCATGCCGAGGGAACTCATGATCTGACGCTCAACAAATGAGCTTGCCAGTTCAACTTCAGACTTTTTTTCCTGCGTCACTGCTCTGCTCCCTTGGTTTGCTTCTGGACAATCCGGGCGTGGCGTCTATTGTGACCAAACAACAGATGATGGCGTGCCACCCCTTCGGCCCCCAGCGGAGAAACTTAGCCATGGCTCTACCACACACCTCCCTGATTGACAGCCTCGAGCTGGAGGTTGAACGCGGGACATTCACGTCCTGGGCCTGCGCCAACCAAGAGGGAAGCTGGTGTGCTCTGTATGCGGACGAGGCATGTCCCCCGGACTGGATCCTAGACATCGATCACTCTTCAGGGAGCTCTTCCACGCGAAAAACATGGCTTCCATCCTTCGACCTCGCAAGCCTGACCAAGCCCCTGCTGGCGAACCTCTGGCTCCGATTCGAATTGAACTCCGACCCACTTATCTTTGCAGGAACTCCGCTCGTCAGCCTGATAGAACCGCGCTCGGACGAGGGAGTTGCCCTCAAGGCATGGGCAGAACAACGCCCTCAGTTGACCTTGGGGCATTTGCTGAGCCACCGCAGCGGCCTACCGGCGTGGTGTTGGTTTGGTCGGGCCATGTGGAATTTTGCGGAGCGGGATGGAAAAACGCGCACGACCGGTCGTCTCGGGGATCTGGCCCGGGATGAAGATGGAACCCTAGCACGTGCAGCGCAGTTCAGCTTAACTCGCTCCATTCTCGAACGCGCACCGCGACATCCTCCGGAAACAACCGTCTATTCTGACCTAAATTATTATCTTTTGGCGAGGGTTATTGAGAATCTTGGGATGAGCTCTTTCCGTGGTTGGGCAAACTGCATAGATAAACTCAACCAAAAACTCGACACTGATTTCTGGCACGCCTCGCTCGATCCAGAACGCAGTGTCACTGCAATTCCCTTCTTCCCATATCTCAATTCACAGGTTGTTGCGCACCTGTATGAACAAAGAAAACTTGAGAATCATGCTGGCTTCTTTGGCAGCGTGCACGACACCAACGCCAACATTCTTGCCTGCGAATTCAAAGCAGCACACAAAACATCACCACTCGTGTCATCCCATGCAGGTCTCTTCGGTAGCGTTGTTGACGTGAAAAAAGCCATCCCTGCACTCCGCGCAAGCCAAGAACAGCTCCTCGCAACAACGCAGACCTTCTCTTCTCAAAGCGGTCGATTCTCCTGGGGTCTCGACACTCCTTCAAGCTCGCAATCAACTGCAGGTCTGAAAAGCTGGCCACCCCAGCATGAAAACATGTTTTTTGGACATCTCGGCTACTCAGGCACTTCGCTTTGGTTTGCCCAAGATAATCAATTCCATGTCCTCCTCACCAACCGTACAGCTCAACGCAGCACGGTCGGAACGCAAAATGTTCCGAGACTCCTTTTCTATTTAGAAGATTCAGCCGACACCCCTGAGTGCTGGATCTCAACGACACCTGCGCGCACAACCACAAAACAAATGTGGCAACCACTGCCATGGCAAGATGCTTGCACTTTATGCTTCGAGCACTTTCGACTCGCAACACGCTACTGGAACCGCAACATACTGCGTTCACCACCCGACCTATCCATCATCCGTCGCAATGCCGGACAACACTTATGGTCCCATTGAAGACATGCTAGTGTCCGGCCGCAACGTGAACCCAGACAACGAGGTCGTTGGAAACAATGAAGTCGGACAAGCCTTTCTATAAGAAGTCACGTTTTCTCATTGCATGTGCTGTCGTCCTGGTGGGGATCGGTGGCTATGCATTTTCACGCTACAACCGTGCCAAACAATTTGAAGCACAACAGACCAAGCACACGGTTAAAGTTGTTCGCCGCGATGTGCGCCGTGATCTGCTCCTCACAGGCAAAGTGCTGCCTGCAAGTTCAATTGCCGTATACTCACCGGTGTCCGGACAACTCCGTCAGGTGCTTGTTCAGGAAGGGCAATCTGTTCAGGAAAATCAGGTTCTCTTTGCGGTTCTTCAAGACTCCACCGGGCAAAAGGAACTTGAGTCACGTCAGGCAGAAGTGCAACGCACAAGGCTGGAAATGCAAGCTGCAGAGGAAAATCTCGATCGCAGAAAAAACGTGCAAGACCTTTTTTCCCAGTCTGAGAATGAAAAGGCAGAGAACGACTACTACCGTGCCAAATTGGCCTATGAAACTGCGCGCCAACAACTCTCTCTCCTCGAGGAAGCGCTCGGACTCAAAGCAGGAAAAACGACCAACACAAAGAAATCGCGAGACGGACGCCTGTCGATGATTTTTGTCAAAGCACCCAGACAGGGTGTCGTCACTTTCCTCAACAAAGCAGTCGGCGAAAGTGTCATGGCAACTGCCGAAAGCGCTGAGGCCACGGGGCGCGAAGTTCTTATTATTTCAGACACAGAAAAAATGATGGTGCGCTCACGAATTCTTGAGGCCGATCTCGGTGTAGTCAAGACTGGTCAAGCTGTACGCATCAAACTCGATGCGTTTCCGCAAAAGCATTACAACGGTGTGGTTAGCCGCATCAGCCAGCAGGGAGTGGAAGACAAAACCGGAGGTTTTACCTATTTTGTCACCGATATTTTCATTCAAAATCCCGACCTCGATGTGCGAGCGCAAATGAACGCCAGCATCGAGCTCGTTGTTGCCGAAAATAAAAATGTGCTTGCACTGCCTGCCAATGCTGTTGCCACGTTAAATGGAAACTCTGTGGTTGAGCGGCCACGCTCATCAGCATCAGAGCCACCAAATTATGAAAAGGTGAAAACTGGACTCCTGACAGACCTTTGGGTTGAGCTCACGGGTGAAGAGCTCAAGGAAGGTGATTCCGTGCTCGAGATCGACTTTGCCAAACTGGATCTCAAGCGTCTTGCTGAGGGAAAACTTGGGGATAAAACCACTCAGAAAAATCAACGCGCAGAAAATCCACGTTAAGTGAGGTGCCACGCCTATGCCACATCCCCTGCTCTATGAGCTGAATGATGTGAGCTATACGTATCAAGCTCTCAGGGCTCCTCCTTACACAGCCCTGCAAAGCGTCAGCCTGCGCGTAGAAAAAGGTGAATTCGTAGCGATTGTCGGTGCCAGCGGCTCCGGCAAGTCGACACTCATGCATCTCCTCGGACTCATGTCCGATCCTGGTTCGGGCAACCTCAGCCTCTCGGGAGAACTCGCTACGCGCCTGAGCGCAGACGAAAAGTCCGATCGCCGCAACCGCTCTATCGGTTTCCTTTTTCAGCAATTCTTTTTGCTTCCACAGCTCAGCGTAATGGAAAATATTCTTCTTCCTGCAGAATATGCACGCACAAAGACGACATCCGAGCAATGGACGGCCCGAGCACAGGCGTTGATGAAACAGTTCGGTCTCACCGAACATGCAGGCAAGCGACCATCGCAACTTTCGGGTGGTCAGTGCCAGCGTGTTGCCCTTTGCCGAGCTCTGATTATGAAGCCGGATATCTTGATGTGTGACGAGCCAACTGGAGCACTCGATAGCGCCACCGCAGCAGAAGTTCTCGACACACTTATGTCTCTCAACCACCAGGGACACACTATTATTGTGATTACCCACGATCCGGAAGTGGCCTCGAGGGCACAACGTATTATCCAGATTGCCGACGGCGCGATTATCTCTGATCAGCGCAATCCAGCGCGAGTTGGCACGCGCCCCGGGAGCGACACACAGCGCAGTCTGGCCCCGCCCGAGATCATTCGTACAAGCATTTGGCAGAGTGTAATCAGTGTCATAATGGCAAGCGCTCGGCTCTTCTTTCTCCCCACGCTACAGGCGTTGAAGTCGCAACGTCTGCGCACTGTGCTCACCATGACTGGCCTGCTGCTCGGTGTTGCGAGCGTGTTCATCATGTTAACTCTCACAGGAAAAGTTCAAGATGTTTTCCGGGAATTTTTCGAAACGCAGGGAGCACGCAAATCTTTTGTCAGCTTTGATTGGCGCCAAGCCGAGCGCACAGGCGCCCCACGCTGGCAGGGCCTACACGTTACAGCCGATCTGCCACGCATCAATCAGCAGATTTTGAAATACGGAAGACTCGACCCAACGGTCGACACCGATGGATGCGCGATTCTATCACCTGAAGGAAACTTTCAAGGTAGTCTAACTGGCGTCAATTCGTTGCGTGAAATTGAAGAAAACGCATTGCGAATTGCATCTGGACGAACGCCTCTGCCACATGAATTCACGATGAATCCAGCACCACGAATTGCGCTACTCGGAAGTGAAGCTGTCGATAAACTCTTTCCTAAAACTGCGCGCTCCTCCGCCGCCGGAACCAGCCTGATTTTGGGACAAACTGTTCGAGTGCGGGGATGTGCCTTCGAAGGAACCCTCAAAATTGTTGGTATTCTTCAGCCACAAGACTCTCTCTTTAACCCTGAGATCAACAGCTCGCTCTATGTCCCAACTGCGACTCTGATTTCTGGCGGAGCTGCGGTCTACAACACCCGATTTGTTGCCGTGCCCAACCCTGACGTGAACCCTACCTGGTTCGCAAAATACATCGTCAACAAATTAAAAATCATGACGGGTAACAAATACCCGCTGCGCTTCTTCTCGTTCGAGCAGGAGCTTGAGAAATTCAATCTGATGATGGGCATTCTTCTGGGCTTGACGCTGGTGATCGGGGGTCTCTGCACACTGATTGGTGGAATCGGAGTGATGAACATCATGCTGGTTAACGTGCACGAGCGCATCCAGGAGATCGGCATACGCAAAGCTGTCGGTGCTCGAAACCGAGATGTCCGTAGACAATTTCTCTTGGAATCGGTGGGGCTATGTTTCATCAGTGGCCTGCTCGGAATTCTTTTTGGAATTGCGGTCAGCTCAGTTGGTTTGCAGATTGCTAAGTCTGTTCTGCCGCGTGCAGTCTCGCTGACCTTTGCCGTCGATCCCTATGCACTGGTCTCAGCGCTGCTTGTCAGTCTCGGCGCAGGTTTGGTTTTCGGCACATGGCCCGCACGCCGTGCGGCCGAGCTGCAGATTGTTGATGCACTCAAACAGGAATGAAATGACATGAAGATTTTGTCGCGATCATGCCAAATACTCGCCTTCATGTGTTGCGGCCTGGCACTTGCCGCGCAGGGATCTAGCTTGGGCTCCATACCCACAGAGCTTTCCGAATTGCCGGTGGAGTTGCAACCCCTGAAGAGCGAACTCCTTGTGGTTTACCAACATCTCCTTGCTGCTGATCCGTCATATGGACGCTTGCTTGAAGCCGAAGCTGTGCGGAGCACACAAACACAAAAATGGTTCCCGGTCATTGCAGCACAAACTGGAATCGATCGAAGCCAAAGAAGGGCATCCACTGATGGAGCAGAAACGGTCAGCAACTCCCCGCAGACAAACCTACAATATGGTATCAACCTCAAACAAAATATTTTCGCGGGGGGCAACGACCTCTACAGAAATGAGGTCGCCAAACTCGGTGAGCAGGCCGCTCAGCTCCGCCACCAGCTGAGCTGGAAAAACTCTGTCAGACAATGGATTCTCGACTCCATCGAGATCCAATTCTATGCAGAGCTCGTCAAGTTTTCAGACGAGGCCTCCCAACAAGCGCAGCAGCTCAATCAGCTCGCACGACGCAAAGAAGCCAG
>JBILKQ010000155.1:0-6281 GCA_044376655.1 Silvanigrellaceae bacterium | reverse complement strand
CTCGGCACGGTGATTCCGACTCGAGCGCTTGAGGGGCTTGATTTTTACCCTGGCGGATTTTCGGCACCCTACAACGATGCGATTGGTGCAACTATCCAGTTGCGTTCCGAAAACAAAACACCGCAGCGTACTTCGGGTGAAGTTGAACTTGGATTGTTGCAGTCAGCCGTTTATGTGGAAACGCCGACCAAAATTTTTGGTGATGATTCGCCTGTGGGTGTGCGTGCAGGTTTTCGGCGCAGTTACATTGAACTCTTGGTTCCACTGATCAAAAAATTCGCTGGCCGGAATCTTCAACTCTTCACTGTTCCGCAAATCACCGATTACCAGCTCATTCTCAACGGCAATCACTCGCGTGGCACATGGCAGGGCTACCTTGTGGGAGCAGCTGACCGCCTAAGTTTGGTTGTTCCCTCTGGGCAATCGAGCAACACAGATGGCACGGCACAATTCTCGCTGTTCAATTATTTTGCCGTCACGGGCGCTCGCTATAGCCTCAACCTTGGCAATGGCTGGGGACTCTCTCTTTCGCCGCAGCATCGTCTCGTCATTATCGAGCAAGAGATTTTCGAAAATACGGTTGATGTGCGCGGTCAAAAGATTGTGCTCGATACGCAGCTCGATAAAAAGTTCAACGACGAATGGTTTGCTTCGTTCGGCGTTCGACCCGAGCACGATAGAACCACTTCGAAGGTGAACGCGATTCAACTTCCACCTTCAGGATTCACTCCCTTTTTTGATACCGATACTGCACCAAAATCGACGTCCGATGTGCTGCGCAACACAACTTCGGTTCAGGCGCATCTCGACGTCATTTGGAAACCCGTTGAGACGCTGGTTGTAAATCCGGGCTTGGCCTTTTTGCAAGGCAATCGTTCGGCGCAGCGTGCGGCCGATCCGCGCTTTTCAACTCGCTGGCAGTTTTTACCCTCAACAGCACTGAAGGGTGCAGTGGGCTTGTACAGTCAGCGTCCGCAGCCTCAGTTCGATTCGCCTCAATATGGCAACCCGAATCTCACGCTTGAAAAAGCCCGGCATGTTGTTTTGGGTGTTGAGCAAAATTTGTTTGCTGATGTGGATGCCGATTTGCAGGTCTACCAAAAGAGCAAGTGGGACCTGGTGGGCACATCGGTCAGCCGTCCGCGCGAACTTAGGTACGAAAACAACATCGAAGGACGGGTGGTGGGCGCTGAGATTCTTGTGCGCAAAACTCGTAAGGGTCGCTGGAATGGCTGGGTCAGCTACGGTTGGAGTAAGTCTGAACGCAAGGACCCGGCTTTGCTTGTGTGGCGTCCCTTCAATTTCGATCGTCCTCATTCCATCAATGTGGTCGGAAGCTATCGCATCACCGGGCAGTGGGAACTCAGTGGCCGTTGGCAGTATCTGAGTGGCGCTCCCTACAACGTATTCGAAGGCGGTGTTTTCAACCAAAACACCGGACGCTATCGTCCAGTTGGCCCTGTTCCACCGCCTCTCCTAAATGTGAACAATGGCAGGAATCCTGCTTTTTCACAGCTCGATGTGCGCACAGACTATGATTTTCGCATGAGCGATTGGACGCTTTCTGCGTATCTTGAATTGCAGAACGCATTGAACCAGAAAAACGTGCAAGGGTTCAGATATTCACCCGACTACACCAGCCGCGAGGAAATTTCCGGCACGCCGATCATTCCTGCGTTTGGTGTCAAGGCTATTTTCTGAGGTGTCGACATGAAATATTTTCGCTACAAATCTCTGAGACGCACGATTCCTGCACTGTTGGCTTGTGGTACTTTTTCCGCGTTGCTGCTTTCGTGTCAGGCTGGTCGCAAATTTTACGTTCTTGAAGAAATTCGTGTTCCAGCAATGCAAATTCTGCAGAAGTTCGATTCTGTGCAGGCAGGTCGGCACTGCTTCGAGTTTTCCGGAGACACAGTCTGTCAGCAGTATCCATTGCGACCTGAGAATAAATACTATTTTCGTATGCTGGGCCTCGCCCCTGCAGGGAGCCAGCCCCTCGCGATCAAGTTCACACGCCTCCAGCGTGCACAACTTGTACAAAAATCTCCCACCGAAGATCTTCGTGCAGCATTTGCAAGAATTCAGTCCGATCCGAACCTGAGCGAGGGACAATGCCTCGAAGAATTGGAAAAGGCGATTTCGCTTCAGTTTGTTGATGTCTCTCTCGATTTCCTGGGTTTGAATGCTGATGCGTTGGCAGCGAGCGTCAAGCAGGAAAATCCGATGCGGGTTGAAGAGCACTTTGTTTCATTTACAACGCCCCAACGTGCGACCCTCGAGGCCGAGGTTCTCTCGAATGGTAAGCTGCCCCTTTTCAAAATCGACTACTCTGCAACCTCAGGAAATCTCCGGGCTGACAAAGGCGCTCTGACATTCGCAGTTGTTGGGGAATCGCTTCAGGGTGGAGCCGGTGGCGGCGCAACACCCTTTTCAAAATGTCTCTCGGGATTCTTTCTGGGCAACGCATCGCCTTCAACAAACACAGCTCCCTATGTAACCGCAATCACGCCGACTCGTGGCAGCGAGGTTGGGGTGTCGCCTCAGGAGTTGCGTCTTGATTTGGCGGGGGTCGAGACCAGCACTGGCTCCAAACAGCGCGTTCAGTGGTATATCAGCCGCGGTGAGCTCACCAACCAGCGCGCGTCGACCACCGAGTTGACCTTTTCAGGCAGCGAGGCGTTGACAGCGGTGGGGATTGTGCGCGATTTGCAAGGCGGAGTCGATTTCGCCTGGACCACTTTTACAGCTAAACCATGAATGGGGAACCCATGACCAACTCCTTTCTCAGCAAAGAACAGCACTCTCGTAGTATCGACGTGACTTCGATTGAAAATGCGTTGGTTGACTTGCTTGTGCGTGCTGAAGAAAGCGATCTGCGCGAACTAGGCATGCACAAAGGGCGTATGCAGCTGGTTGATGGCAGTGAACAGGCTCGTATTCTTGGAAACTTGGGGCGGCTTACGGCTGAGGTCGAGCTCGGTGGGAGTGCTGCAAATGCATTGCGCGCCATGGCTCTTGTGGGAGCTGAGGTGAGTTACAGTTCCTGTGTTGGACGCGATCCCTATGGCGACTCATTTTCTGCGCGTCTGGAGCAACTGAGTATTCGCAACCGGCTTGCAGTAGTTCCCCAAACAACCGGGACTTGTCTTGTCGTTGTGACTCCCGATGGAGAGCGCACTCTCAACACGCATCTGGGTGCATGCCGCTCTTATCACCGTGGATTTGTTCCCGAGCAGGACATCAAAAACAGCAAAATCTTTTTCACTACCGGTTACGTTTGGGACACTCCTGAGCAGGTCGAGGCGATTGAGCATGCTATCAGTGTTGCTCATGCCAACAATGTGAAAATTGCACTCGATGTTGCCGATCCATTCGTGGTCTCACGTAGCAAAGAGCGCTTTGGAGAACTTTTCCGCAGTAGTGTTTCGTTAGTTTTTGCAAATGCCCAAGAAGCTGAAATGCTGGTGGGCTGCACCGCCGAGAGGGCTGCGCTTAAGCTTGGAGAGCAAGTAGAGCTCGCAGTGGTGAAAGATGGCGCTCAAGGTGCGTGGGTTTGTCACAACGGAAAAACTCTTCATATTCCCACACGCAAAGTGAATGTGGTTGACACAACCGGTGCGGGCGACCTTTTTGCAGGTGGCTTTCTTCTCGGGCTCGTGCGCGGCAAATCGCTTGAAGTGTGTGGTCAGCTGGGAACACTCTTGGCGAGTGACACAGTCACACACATGGGTGTGCGCCTGACTTCAGGAATTGAATTGCAGGCGCGTGCACTTTTGTCGTGAGACGACGAGTGGCCTAATTCATTGGTGCCATTTTGTTTGTTCAATAAATTTTACTCTGCACAATCTCTTTTTGCAGCTCCGGAAACAAAAACTGGAGCTTGCTACCGCTATTGAGTGCGGTGCGGATTAAACTGCTCGAGAGCGCAGCCACCTGTATTTGCGTTACACCTGTCATCCATGTCACATCACCAGCCTCAGGTGAATCCAGAGCAGGCAACATCACAACTCCTCCACCGTGTGGTGCAGGGTGCTTGATAGGCACGGGGAGTTCTGAGCTCGCTCGCGGGCTCACAAAACAACGCGTGCGTGCCAGTAATTCAGCGCCGTTCATGGTTGCTGTGGTTGGGTCTCGCCACTGCGGAATTCCAACGAATGAATCCCAGCCCAAAACAAGAGAAAAGGTCCAGGTTTTGTTTTGGCGGCGCAGTTCTTCGAGCAGCCAATGCGTTCCCCTGTATGCGGGCAGTGTTAATTCAATGTCAGACACGCGCATACGATTGCGGAGCGTTTCGGGACACAGTGCCGTGGCTGCACTCAGCCAAGCAAGGCGCTGAGCGTTGCTGGCCACGGGCTTTTTGTCCCAGCGCTCCGGCGACGGAATCAGCCAGATTTCGTCGAGTTCATTCGTGTTGAGGGCCAGTTGGGCCAAAAGGAGGTGCCCGAAGTGTGGCGGATCGAAGGCCGCACCGAGGACGCCTATGCGTTTCTTTGCAGGTGTTGCATTCATCCGTTTTCTCCTCGGGGATGGTTTTTAATGTTTTCGGCTGATTTGAATGGGAAATGAGGTGTCCAAAGTCTAGTCATTGGTCAGGTTTCGTTCACCTTTGCCCGTCGCAGCGCTCTGGGGTGATTCTCTATGTATCTGAAAATATTGTAAAACATAAAGTCAAGGGTTTTTTGGCATGGGTCGTGCTGAGTCTCTCTCAAACGCTCAGCATGAGGTGAACTATGAAAGCGTTAGGTTATTTGAAGTGGGTTATTCTGGCGGTGTCCGCATGGACCGTTTCTCCCGCATTCGGCTACCAACCCACACACGACTATTATAACCGTTTCCGGTCCCCGTACAGGAACAACGTTTACTTGTCGCAGCAGGTCAATATGGCACGCAGTGATATGCGGTTCAGTGGCGAATCGGCAGAGCGCTACGATGGCTATGGACTGCAGCTCAGTGCTGGTATGGAGCACTTTCGCTTCATTCAGACAGGCGCATTCTTTGGGACATCACAGCTCAACAACGCGGATAAAGCAGCCAACGAACTGCGCACAGTGGACACAGGAATAGAAACCAAAATGGTTATGAGCACACCCGTGACCAATATAATTGTTGGAGCTGCAGGTGTTGTATCGCGTGCAAATCTCAACATCGACGGTGAGCGTCTCGCGGTTTCGGGAACTGGTATTAGAGGAACATTTGAAGTGAGCTATTTCGCTTCAAGCCAGGTCTCGCTTGTTGTTGGTGCTTCGCACACAATCGCCAAGTACAATGGCAAGGACAGCAAAGGTCTTGAAGTGAAGCCAGAATCCCAGACAACGCGGGTTGGTGCAGGTTTGACAGTTTGGTTGTGAAACGGCACCCTTTTGAAGCACGCTCTTTCCGAGCGGAACTTTGAAGGGTGCAGTCCTTATGAAATTGTGTCGCAAGTCTGTCTTGTGGGGAGCTCTCGGTGGACTCTTTTCAACGGTTCTGCTGGGGAGCTCCTATCTCCTTTTAAAAAAAACAAATACGCATGGAGTTCAACTGAACGTTGACTCTCTTGCGTTGAAAGCCGACCAGCCCCTCTTCACGTTCCGAGGTCAGGGAATTTCGGCAAACCAATTGCCTTCTCCCTTGAAGACTCAGTTTGAAAGAGCAACAAGCCTGCGCGCGCAGATTCTGCGTGATGCAGATATCCAGCTCTACAAAGAGGTCGACAAGCTTGCGAGGCTTTACGTCCTTGAAAAAACCATCGCAGCCCAAACAGCCGCAACTCAAAAGTCACAGAGTGAAATTGAGGAAGAACTCCTCGCACGTGAGGAAGCAGATGCCGATGATGCGCGTCTGCTTTATGAAGCCAGCGATCCCTCTGCACCGCGCGAAGGATTTGTTTCTGTCCGCGATCAGCTTGTGAGTTACCTCAACGAAGTGCGACGCCGTGAGGCTCTCGAGACCTGGAGCAATTCTTTGCGCGACAAAGGCGAATGGAATGCCATGCTTCGTCGTCCTGAGGGGCTCCTGAAACTATCAGAAATGAACCTCGAAGGTTTGCCGCGCGATCCACGCGGAACACCTAATGCTGTTGTGTTTGTTGATTATCTCTGTGAAGGCTGTGTTCCCTTTATGGTGGAACTCGCGCAGAGTGTCGAGACCCACAGGGGTGCGCTGCGTCCTGTATACGTGCCATTTCCCTACACGCAGCCTGAAATTTCGATTGCTCTTGCGCGTGGTGCTCTGTGTGCGCATCAGTTGGGTGAGTTTGCGTCGTTTCATATGGCTGCCCTCACCAAGGGTGAGTTGCTCTC
>JBILKQ010000056.1:0-18233 GCA_044376655.1 Silvanigrellaceae bacterium | reverse complement strand
CAGTGGCCTGGCACCTTCGGGAATGAGGTTGCCAGCGAAGACGAGCGCAGCATCAGCGGGAGGCTCGCAGTTGAGGCCGAGCTCCTGAGCGAGAGGCGCATTCCAGACCAGAAGTTTGGGCTGTGCCGCGGGTGTAGGCTTGACCTGCTGAAAAAAAATGTCTGGCAGATCTGTATAAGTATGTTCGAAATTCCAACCACTCTGGCTCATATGGCCCCCGCTGTCATGAAATACCGGGCTTTATATGCCTTCATTCAAGGCGCCCGGCAAATGTGAATTGGGTTGCGCTTCTGCATGCAGGCCCGCCCTTCCTGACGATTTGGCTTGCCAGCCTGGAGCGCCTTGCCTTACTTTACAATCCAACAATTTCGAATGGATTCAGGAAGGGGGCGCGCCAATGGAATTGGCTGCGGACAGCAGACAGCCTCATCCTCGCGAACGAACGCGGGGTATCGGACTCATTGGGGCAGTTTCGCTTTTTCTGATGGTGATTGTGATCATATCCGTGGTTGCAGTCACAGTTGTGACCTACCTTCAGGCTAAGCGACTTGCGCGTGAGGAAATTCGCGAGCGGCTTCTGACCGCCGCTGGCACTGCGGCTCTCATTATTGATGCCGATCGGCATGCGAAAATATCGTCCGAAAAAAAGTCGGCAAGTGCTGAATACAAAGCCCTCCAAGCCCAACTGAGGGCAATCCAAAAGAGAATCCCGGATGCTCGCTATGTTTACACACTCCGCCTGAATAAAGAAAACAAAATGATCTTTGTCGGCGACTCCGATGACACCCAATTCAAGAGTCAATTGGGTGAAGTTTATAGTCATGAGACTCCGGCAATGCGCGCTGCATTTGTGGCTGGGGCTCAGCCCATCGTTGAAGCTGATTTTGCAATGGATCGCTGGGGTGTTTGGCTTTCAGGTTATGCTCCGCTCGTGAAGCGCAACGGTGTTGTCGACGGTATTGTTGGAGTCGACATTGCAGCCAAACAAGTGCGCGAGCTTGAAAAACAATATTTGATGGTGGGGCTCATTTCCTCTTTGCTCATCAGTATTGGCTTGATGCCTTTCTTGTATTACGCCACCCACACTGTGACCCGTCCGCTCTTCCGTATGGCAGCAGAATTGCGCAGATTGCGTGAGTTCGACCTCAATTCCTCTCAAGTTGTCAAAACACGCATTCGTGAACTCAACGAGCTTAATAACGCTCTTGAGGCTGCTCGTGTTGGTTTGCGTTCGTTCAAGAAGTATATCCCTGGCGATGTGGCTACACAGCTTGTAGCTTCACGTGAGGAAGCCAAACTGGGCGCTAAGAAACGCGAGATTACCTTGATGTTTACCGACTTCGAGGGTTTCACGAGCATGGGCGAGAAAATGCCGCCCGACGAGCTTGTTCAGCTTTTGAATCTTTACTTCGAATCGATCACCAGAGCTATAGAAAATTACCAAGGAACGATAGACAAGTTTATCGGTGACTCGGTGATGGCATTTTGGAATGCCCCGGCGAATATTCCCAATCATCCCGAGCAGGCATGCCGCGCAGCTCTCAAAATTTGCGAGCGCATTCGAGCGCTCAACGCTATGCGTGCACAGCAAGGATTGGTTGGCTTGAATATCCGCATTGGTTTGCACACGGGCATTGCCATGGTGGGAAATATCGGTCATGAAGGCCGCTTGAGCTATACTGCAATCGGTGACGCTGTGAACATGGCGAGCCGCATTGAGGCACTCAATAAAAAATATGAAACGAGTATCCTTATCAGTGCCTCGACGGCCGAACGCTTGGGCCAACGATTTCAGTCCAGGCATATTGAAGATGTCGTTCTCAAGGGCAAGTCGAAGGCGGTTGCGGTTTATGAATTACAAGGTGAAGTCCTTGATCCTGGGAGTGATGATACAGAATGAAAATCTGGCTTGATGCCGATGGTTGTCCACATGATGTGAGAGAGTGCGTTTACAAAGCATCGCTCCGCACTCAAATTCAAGTCATTTTGGTGGCCGATCGTTGGGTCAAGACTCCCCCACATCCGCACCTGCAGATGATTGTCGTGAATCAGGGATTTAATTCAGCTGACGATTACATTGCCGACAATGCCACAGAGGCAGATTTGGTCATTACAGACGATATTCCTCTCGCACACCGCTGCGTTTCAAAGAAAATAGCCACCCTCAGCCGCCGAGGCCAGGAATTCGACGAAGGTAACATCGGCGAGCGGCTTGCGACACGAGACCTGATGGAAACGCTGCGCGGGGGCGGCATGATCACGGGTGGGCCGCCGTCATATGGTTCTAACGACAAGAAAAAATTTGCTGAAACATTTGATCGTTTGCTCACACGTCTCATTTTGAAAGAGAAGAAAGCACAAGCATGAAGATCAATTTCAACCTTGCTTTTCTTGTGGCAGTCATCTTTGTGAGTCACGAGGCTTATGCGCAAGGTGCCCTGAAGCTATATTCTCCCATTCTTGACACCGAGGCGGCAAAGGGCTGGAGTTTTTCTCCCTCTGCAGAACTTTCATTTGCCACACCCGCACGTTCGGCCTGGAGTGCCCGTACGCAGTTGCGTATGCCCCAGCAAAAGATGAGTGACCCCCAGGCGCAGTTGAGTTTGCGGGTCAAGGAAGCCTCGGTTTCTCTGGAGTTTGTGGAAGGGACCATGACGGCCGGACGAATTTTGGTCAGGCCAGATTCCAACGGCTTAAACGAGCTCTCCAAGACATTCTTGCGCGGCGAGCCAGTAGTCGACGGGCTTCGTTTCGAATCGACATTTTCCAAAACCCGGCTGAGTGTGTTTGCCGGAGGGCCTTGGGCTCTCGGTTTTGCTGTGGCTCGGCAGTTCGACAGAACCAAGTTTTCGGTTCTGTATCGTGGCGAACGCGATAAGATTTCGAACTATCTGCTGCTCTCGCCCGAGGGAGACATTGTCAACACTCCGCGGGCTGCGCACACCCAGGAGGCTGAGCTGGCCTTGAAGACTGCGGCTGAAACTTTTGAGGTTGAAGGACTCTTTCAGCTTATGAATCAGGGATTGCAGCGCAGCGTCTCCAAAATCGATGACACCTGGGGTGAGGTGAAAATTGGTGGCGTGGATTCAACTCTTCCGCGTTCGTTTAATGACTATCGGGTCGCAGCACAGGCCAAATTTCTGCTCGATCGAGATGGTGTGAACAAAGATTGGCTGATGATCTCCTGGGCCTCGCGTACCGCTCCACGGATACATGATGGAACTGAAGATGAACGTTTCTTTCGCCAAGGTAGCGGTAATGATTCGCAACTGGCCCTTGCGGTTGAAGCAGATAACCCGATATTTATGGCACAAATTGGAACGGGTCTGGAGTATTCTGCAACCCCAAAATATTTGCTCCTTGCCAAGCGTGGCAACGACGGTCAGCGCAAGCTGGTGCGTTTCAAGAATCAGATTTGGGTTTCAACGCGCATCAAGTTCTAAGTGAAAAGTGACCTGACCCGGTGCGAGCGAGACACGGAGAGGATAGGCACTCACAGCCTTGACTCGTTCAAAGGTTAGGTAACCAACCGACGCGCCAACCGCTGCTCCAACAATGACGTCAGACCAGTTGTGTTGCTTGTCGAATGCGCGTGAACCAGCGACCCAAGCAGCCGTCCCGTGCAGCAGTGCTGAGTAGGTCCACGCGAGCGATTCGTCGCGGAGCGCGTCGATCGCCAACTGCGAAGTATAAGCTGCGAAAGCAAATGAATGCGAAGCATGGCCACTGAAGAACGAAAGCTTGTCGTCACGCCTTTCTTCTCCCCGCCGTTTGACAGTGTCGTAGAAGGGGCGTTTTCGACCAAAATAAACTTTTGCACTGGACGTGAAAAATTCAGTCCAAAGATGTGAATGAATCATGCCTCGCAGATGTGTGAGGAATGGGTAATCTGGCCTTGCGACCGCGATGCTCCCAGCGAGTGGGATAAGCGTTCCGCCTGCAAGTGCCGCAGCAAAAAGTCCGGGTTGGCGGGATGGATTTCTAAACTCATTCGCCGACTCCTTGCTGAAGGGCCAGCGCGGAGTTGAGGGTGGTTTTTGCTGGCTAATCCAGGTCACAACCGCTGCTTCCAGCGGGATAGTGTAGAGATCTTGATGCCAATCACCTGGTCTGTAGATGAAACATTCAACTGCAGGCGGAGTTGGGGGAAGGGATTCACAGAGCATCACGGCTGCGCTCGAATAGAATTTCGCTTTGGATGTCTGTTTCGGACGAACTCGAGCGGGTGATTCGTATTGTTTTGCTGTTGATGGGTTGCAGGACAAACCTCACTTCAGAGTTGCTTGAAGAAAAGCAAGTGAGAGAGCTGCCGCTATGGATGTAGCTTTCACCCATACCGTTATTGAAGAAATTGACAAATCCAAGGTCGCACTCGCCACCAAGTCTTTCTTTGAAAGAGGCCGGATTTGCTGAGGCACACTCCGACTGCCCCGAGGGTTCGAGGGTAATGAAACCGACGTCAGCTTTCTGAAGCGAAAATTCGAACTCTCCCTTGCAGCTGAGTTCACGGAACTTTCCACCTTGGTTCAAGGTTGCTGAGGTGAGTTTATAGACCCCCGGTGCAATATCTGGAGTGCTTGCACGCTGACATCCTGAGGCTATCCAGAGCAGGGCAATTGCCAAGAACCAGTGTGAAATATTCAGCATGACGCGTTCCTTGGTGCTGGGTGCTTGAGGGCCAGCGGTAATTTTACGACATGTTGCTGCGCTTTACGAGTGCCAAGGTACAGACCTATACTTGTTTTGTTTTTTTAGTTCCAAACTTGTCAGGGAGCGCGCCATTCATGACATCAAAAAAATCAAACCGAGAAGTTCTGAATGGTGGAAAAAAGCTTTTGATGGGTGGGTTAATGGTGCTCCTGCTCACGGGCGCTCTGGCTTGCACAACCCGTCTCTCTGCTGCAAAGAAGTTACTTGATGAAGGCCTTTATCTCGATGCCGCGAATGCCTATGAGAAGATTCTCGAGACCGATCCTGAAAACAACGATGCAAAAATTGGCCTCGCAAAGGCACGCTCTGAGCTTTGGAAAAAGGAACTTGTCTCAATTCGCCTGATGAGGATGGCTGGGAATGGTAAGGGTGCGCTTGAGCGGCTTGAAGAGTTGCTTGAAAAAACCTTCGCCTGGGATTTGAGCCGCTTCCAGTCGGGTGATTTGGTTGCGGCAGAGGAAGAAGTGCGCAACGGGCGGCGGGTGCTGGATTTGATGATGCGTCAGCAACTCAATGACAATAAACCCGTGGTGGCGTCGTTTTATTGGAACAAGTTCAATCGTGTTCGCGAGGTCAAACAGTTTGGCTCGCATTCGTCGGCCATCTACAACGACATTCAATCGGAAGGACAAAAGCTGTGCGAGCGTCTGCATGGCTTCGTTTCGTCGACCAGTTTTTCATTCAACAGTGTCTATAAGGCGGTGTGCGCATATTATGGAGCACCGGAAAAAACTATCGCACTCGATTTCAAACAAGACTACCGCTTTGCAAAGATAGACCTTGCTAACAGTATCAAGGTGCATAAGTACGAATCGACTTCTGAAGCTCAAGCCAAGATTATTCTCGACCTTCTGGATGCACGTTTGAAAAATGTCGGACTTTTTTCCATTCCCGCCCCAGGGGTCTTGAGCGTTGAGCTTAAGGGTGATTTCGTGCGCAACTATCAATCACGCCTCACGCGCATGGCTCATTCGTACTCGGAGAATGTTGAATACAAAGAGATGGAGGAGTACCAGGACATTGAATACGTGCAACAGAATGAAAACGGGGTGACCCGGACTGTATCCCGCCCGGTTAAGAAAATGCGTCCGGTAACTAAGTACCGCACTGAGAATCGCACGCACCGCTATTCTGCGATGCAGCACAGTGAGCAGTTGCGTCTTGGCATCACCTTGGTAGCTACGGCTCCCTATGAGTTCAGCATGGGTTATGCGCAAGACAAGGACAATAATTTTCTGACCCACGAGGAGAACCTTCCGCACATTGGCCTCAAGCGGCAGGAGCCCAAGTTTCTGGTGGTTTCGGAATGGCTACAAGAGCAATACGTGAAACTTGCCGATCAGTTTGTGCAGAAGCTCGCACTTACAGTGGCTGACAAATTCTGCCAGGCCGTGCGCAGCGATGAAATGTCGACGGAGGGTGCTGAAAACTTCAGCCGCTGCGCCGAATTGAACCCGAAAAACTCAGCAGCCACTGCATGGTTTTCCAAGACTTTCGGGTTGACACGGGCTGAGGTGCTAGAGGTGGTTGGAAAAGTTGAAAAATAACTTCAAGCAAAAGATTTTTTGCATTCCTCGAGCAGTTCTTGTTGAGTGACCTGGCCACCAGCGAGTTCCACGACACGAGCAAATGATTCAGCCAAAAGTGCGATATCGTTCTCGTGAGTGTGCGGATGCCACTTCCGATTCCAAACTGCTCTGACAAAAAATGGCAATACCTCTTCACAAGAGGTGGGGAGTTCGCCCAGAACCCGGAATTTGAATTCCTCGCGTGTAAACACGGATGCTTGCTTGAGGTCACCATTGTGCATTTGCACGTATATTGCTTGGACAACCCGAGGGAAGAGGTCGGCAACCACAGCGAGCTCAGTGCCGAGTTCAGCACGGGATTTTTCGTCGATATTCTCTTGTGTCCAGAAGACGTCCATGGGTTGCTCCTGCAATGGGGCGCTTGAAGCGCACGTGGGCGTTCATAAGGATTCGCATAGGATAAGCGCATTTTCAAAGATTTTATTAATTTCTTTATGCAGCAGCGCGAGTCCATCAAGGTCCTCATAATGGCGAAGGTAAACAAAACCAGGCTGTGCCCCAAGATTCGCGGCCTTTCGAAGGGGTGCAAGCGCATCATGTTCAATCTGGCTTCGATGCAGCGTGAGGGTGAGAGAGTAGCGAATCTTCTCGGAATTGAGCCAGCGAACATTTTCTGTCCAAACGGGGGTGTGGGTTTCGCAATGAATAGACGTCCGACTGAGGACATCGCTCCCCAATGAAACGCCACGGAAGGCAGCACAGTTTCTGAGGTTTGCGAGAACGGGTGCAAGCTGAATGTGTCCTCCTGTTGCAATGCGAAAGGGGGCACACTGCCCTGAGTCAGAAGCGGATTTGAGTCCGGCGATAATGTTCTCAATGTGCGGGTGCTCCAGGGGCTCGCCACCGGTAATCACGACGAGCGGAAATGCGCTCCGGCTGACGGCCTCGATCACCTCAGCAGCCCCCAGGTAGCGCTGGGGGAGTTTGCCTTGCCCGAATGGACAGGGCAGGCATCCGCCAGAGCAACGCGAAGTGATGATGAGCGTTTGTGCCTCTGCATTAGCCATGTCGTGGCACCAGTGAGAGGTGTTCTTGGTTGTGGCTGACTTCAATGACGAGCTTGTTTTTTGCAATCGTATCCAGGCGAGCACTCAGCAAACTGCGGTTTTCTTGCGACAGATTGGCATCCCATTCATCGAGGAGCAGAACGCTTGTGTCGGTTTGTGATGAGGCGAGCGCGTTGAAAGCTGCAATGACCTTCTCCCCATGCGAGAGTCCAGCATGCACTCCCGGAAGTTCGAGATTGTGCTGTGCAGGAAGGTAAAAAGCCTTTTCAGCCAGTTTATTCTTCAGGAGGGTCAGCAAAACTGATTTACCGGCCCCGTTTGCTCCCCTGATGGTAATTCTTCCGTTATTTAATTGAGGTATTTGCTCGATGAATTCCATGGCAGTCCAGTTTTTTGCAGTTTGTTTCTCTGAGATTTGGATTTTTTCCTCCTGCAGCAAATGTTCCGCATTGGTATTGGGAAAAGGAACGAGGCATTGGCCAGCGACGTTGAGTCGCTCACGCAGGCGTTGCCAGCCTGCCCAATAAGAGTGAACAACCTGAACGTGCATATTGATTTGCAGGGTGCGCGGCAGCATCGCAAAAAGGGCAAGTACCGAGCTGATGCTGTTTTGATTGAGCCAGGCCTGCACGAGAACCGAACCTACGATTGCTGAAGTCGTGAGGAGACTTCCGGTTGCAAGAATTTTTTCGCGCGAACTGAGGCTTTTCTCCGCGGATCTTGTGGCATTCAAAAAAAGTGAGTTGAAGCTGCTTTTCCAGACCTGAAATGAAAGAGCATTTCCCAGTGTCAGGTTGTCCCAACTGCTGTTGAGATGGCCGTTGAGTTGGTTCTGGTCGTCCATTTCATCGATGGCGTTTTTGGAAATACGTTCGCTTGCAAAGTGCACCAAGAGAGAACTCAACAAGCCTGTGGCTAGAATCACGGCACCAGATTCCAGGCCTATCACGAGCACCACCGCAAAGGTGTTGAGGATGATATTTAAGCCCGTTGTCCAAAGATCAAGAAAGAAGGAGTGGCTCTCTTGCAGAGTCTCTTGAGCCTCTCGGCACATCATGTCGTGGCGCCGCGCGCGTTCCTCAGCACTTCTCCAGAACAGCGGTTGGTTGAATGTATTGTTGAAATAGCGTTCAAAGAAATTCTTCAAGCTGGCGCGTTGAGAGCGCAACGAAAAAAACTGCATGAAGTAGAATGCAAGACTTCCAGAGAGAGCCATACATGCAAGCATTATCAACGCACGTGTCCAGGAGATACCCTCACTGGGCAAACGGGTTGTGATATCGCCCAACAGATAAGTGCCACCGGCCACCATGAGCTGTTGGATGAGGGCTGCAGTGGCAGCGGCCTTGAACCAGGGCTCAGAAAGAATAATTTTGCGCAACAACATGGGTGGACCTCAACAAGGTTAAAAATTGTTTGTTAATGGATTTTGGCTTTTCCCCAGGGATAAAAAGAGTTGTGCCTGGGTCGATGAGCAGAGCGTGTTCGATGAGAGTTTCGAGTGTGAGGTTGATATATTCTGAGGCCCCTCCGGTTATATTGGCTGCTTTGCAGAGGGTGACTTTTTTGTTCTTTGGGTAGAAACGCTTCAAATACTCCACGAGCAATGCAAGTTGGTTGCGCGTATTTGAGTCGACATAATCGGTAAAAGAGTTTCCAACTGAAGACACATGATAAATATAGGTGTCCAGGGTTGGCTCGAGTGCATAGCGGAAAAGCACGAGGCGGT
The DNA here is from genome assembly GCA_044376655.1 of Silvanigrellaceae bacterium. Classification (GTDB taxonomy): domain Bacteria; phylum Bdellovibrionota_B; class Oligoflexia; order Silvanigrellales; family Silvanigrellaceae; genus RFOM01. The sequence goes on along the minus strand of JBILKQ010000056.1, from coordinate 9,198 downwards.
TCGCGTCGAGCACTGTCGTGCCTTTTTCCAGCGGATCGGTAGCCAGGTCGTTGAACAGAGTGTCGAAGCTGGAAATTCCTTCGATCACCTCGAGCTCAATCGATTCTGGCAAGGAGCCTTCTGAAAGCCAACGGGCCACGCTGACACCTAGCCGGGGATGACCAGCAACAACAAACGCGACGTGTTCGTAGTATTGGCAGATATCCAGAATGAATTGCTCAAATGCCTTGTAATTTTCCTCGTCAGTTACTCCATCGCGATAGAGAAAGTCGATGGACTTGATCGCAGGCAGTGCGAACTCTTGTGAGAGCGCTTGCCATGCTCCATGGTCGGGTTCGATACCCAAAACCACATCGGCTTGTTTGAGGGCCCGCAGCCCTGCGAGTGTCAGATGTTCCCAAGGGCGTATGCCTCGCCCAATCAGTGAAAGTTTCATGATGATACCTTTTGAGACGTTCGAGATTCGAGTGCTGCTCACCAGTCAGTAGCCATGTGGCAGAAGTGATTCGAGAAGTTCGGTCAAGTTTTGTGGCAAGGCAGTCATGCAGCGCGGCACGATCGGCCTAACTCCTGGGCCACACTCAAATTGGCCATGCTGAATCATCAGAAGATCGGCTGCACTGAGATCTTGCGGAACAAAATGGAGACGATGTTTGGCTTGGCGTGCCTTTGACGATGTTCGAGTTGCACGAGCCTTTTGGGGAAGAGTTGAGGAAAGTTCACGAGCACGAGTTGGAGAGGGTGCGTTCATCGGTTGTGGATAGGTCACAATTGCTGAGGACGTCATGGCAAGCTCCTTGGTAGAGGCGTGTGTTGAATCTTCCATGAATCGCTCAGAGCACGACGCGTGCCAGGCCAGCTAGCCATGTTGGCTGACCGAAATTATTGACCAATTTTAGACGCGTAAAAGAAGAAACCGGGGCGTGGTTGGATTTCAACCAGGCTCCCGGTCGGTGGGGCTGTCTGGGTTGCTGGAATTCGGCCGGATCAGAACCAGAATTCGCACCCTGTTTGGGTTGTGATGGAAGTTTTCGTGGGCTTACCGGAAGAACTCTGTCGAGCCTTGGTCTCGTAGATGCCGTAGGTCACCGAAGTAAAGAACTGGGGTGTGGCCAGCGCTGTTTTGTTGGAAGCATAACGCACGATGGGCGTCACGAAGGTCATGTTCGGCTTGTCAGAATTGGGGCCAACCTTAGTGCTGAGCGTGTGGTTGAGGTCGAGCGCTGCGTGAAGACGATCGGTGATATAGTAAACAGGCTGCAAGCCTAGAGCCACAACTGTGTTGGACTTTCCTTTGTCTTTGGCCACGAGAACGTCATTTTCAATCTTGTATTTGGGCTGCTCGTTCTTGAAAACGGTATGTTCAACCATGAGCCCATACATCAGGCCAACGTTGTTGCTGGCCCAGCCCTCATAATCAACTGAGCTGGCCAGACCAACGATGGTGTCTTTTTTGCTCCCGCCCTTGGTTCCTGCTGCGGCACGTTGTTCCAGCCAGAGAAAATGATTTCCCCAGCCTTCATCGCCCCAGTGAGAAAACACTGCCCCTGCTTTACCTGAGAGAGTTTTCTCGGCGATGCTGTTGTCCAAAAATTCGGTCTTTTCTGCGTTTACCGTTTTGTATGAGTTGATGGGTTCACCGTTAAGGAGAGTATCGCCGCTTTGATTCAAAATAAGCGTGGGTCGGATTGCCGCATTCGATCCGAGCGGATGCTCGTGCCGAATAAACACGGAGACATCGCGACCCTTGACGGCCTTCTCTGTGTTGCCAAGACCTGCATTGGTTGTACTGTTTGCGATTTGAATTGTGCTGCTGCGATCCTTGAAGCCAACGGCCAAATGTGTAGGCGCTCCTGCCAATAAAAACTTGGAACCCGCCCCATAGAAAGTTGTGTCGCTCAGGGGGAATTTGTCGAACAGGCGGACATCTTCAAATTCGAGTCGGCGTGCTCCAAACCAGAGCTCAGCATCGGTTGAAAGAGTGGTTTGGAAGAAAGCATTACGCACGTCGATGTTGGGTTTACCCCAGCTGTTGTCTAAGTGTGGAAGATTGCCAAGCTGAGTTTCGACGTTGAGTGTATTGCCGCTGCCAGGGTTCCCTACAAACTGAAGGCGAAGGTAGTTGGTGTCGCGGATGTGGCGGCTTGTGGGGAGTCCGAAAGAGCCGTCGCCTTGGTCTTGACCTGCACGAGTCAGTTTTTCGCTGGTGATGATTCCAAGTCTGCCGTAGGCGTGAAATTCGAACGGGCTGGTTTTGTTTTCGCTGGCCAGTGCTGGAAAAGAAATGCAAGTCGCAGCGGCGATAGCGCTGAGTGCAGTTTGGGAGCTGTGGATTCTCATTATGCGTTCCTCTCCAATATGGATTGATCTCATGATTTCTCTCACGAATATGTGGTCGCTTCAAACTGACATGATAACTTACGCAATCGGAAAAATCACAAGGAGAACGGCTCATGCTGCACAGAAATTTTGTGTTGGTTTCGAGTTTGGCGTTACAGAATCGATGCAATGCTTGCATAAGATGGCACTGGCGACCCGAGCTTCTCAGAAAAAATTCTCGGAGAGGTCGAAGTCACCGCGAAGTTCTGATATCATCCCAAACACTCGCCACATAGGACGTGTGGTAGCCGCGTGAGCGGACCTGCAGCATCCCCCAAAGGGATGCTGTTTTTTTTGCTCCATTTTTGCAACAAAACTTTCACGGCGTTGTTGAAAACAGACCTGAAGCTCTTCCTTACTTCAGCTATCGCTACTGTGGGGGTGCTTCAATGAAAGCTTTGGCGCACAAAGAACTGATGCGGGGTTGGGCTGCTGCAAGCCAGGTCTGGAAAAGCCTAGGTGTCTGGGGACATGGTTTGGCTTACCTGATCTTGATGACACCATTCTCAGTGCTTCGTCATATAAGAATTCACGGAGATGAGAAGGTTTACGTCGGTCAAGCCTTGGAAATGCTCCGCTCGGGGCATCTTTGGCAGCAGCTGCAGTTTGGCGACGTGAACTATATCAAGGGGCCATTGCATTATCTGCTGCTTATCCTCGGCCATCATCTTTTTGGATTCTCAATGCTGGCCACAGTGTACATGAATCTCATCTGGGCCGCGCTTGCTGTCGTGGGTTTGAGGTGTGCAACGGAATATCTTTTTCCTCGAGAGAAGCAACTTTGGGCGCTACCTTCATGGCTTTTTGCAAGCTCAGCGGCATTTGTATTTTTTTCATTTTCTAGTCAAATGGAAAGTCAGTTAACCAGTATCTACGCGTTGGTGCTTTCTCTCGCTGTTTTGGCAAAGCAAACGAGCCAGGGTAAATACTATTTTCTCATGTGGCTGTGCGTCGGGCTGGCAGGTACATTAAAGTCACCTCTCCACAGCGTCCTACTTGGCATTTCAGTTGTCTTCTATTTTCAGTTATCTCGACAGCTTTTTTCAAAATTGCTCTGTAATCCGGCACGCTGGGGCGCACTTGTGCTTGGTGTAGTGGTTTCTGGATTTGGATATGCGCTGCCGTATTTCCTGGACACCGAAAGATGGCTGGGAACATACATGTTCCGTGAGCAGATTGATCGCCCCAGGTTCGCCGATTCCGGATCTGGTTTCTTGATTAACAACTTTATTTTGCACGTTTTTCCCTGGAGCTTCATTGTTGTCTCCGCGGTTCTTCTTTTTCTTAAAAAATTAAAAAACAGAGACTTTCATTTTGATGAACTGGCAAAGGTTGGTTTGGCGTTTTTGCTTCCAACCTTTCTTTTCTTCTTCGGGCTAGGATACCGGGCTGCATGGTATGGGCTGCCAATGGTTCCTGCACTGATTATGTTTATCACGAGCTATCTCTCGGGGCGTCCTCAGCCCATCAGGGATATCGCCAATGCAGTTCTACCTTGGAGTGCATTGATGATGGGAATCATACTGCTTGGGCATGCACTATTCTATGAGGGTACCTCTTGGTGGACCTGGCGAGTGAGTTTGACATTGAGTGGTCTCTTCCTTTGCTCCTTTCTGTTGCTTGAGGCGGTTGTGAGTGGGAGAAAAATTGCAGCTGGAGCATTTACATCTGCGGGTGTGGCATTGTTTTGGTGCGGGCTGCTTGGATTCTCGGGAGTCGTGGGCGGAGCAGAACTCACCGACTTGAAGGCTCTCTTGAGTCGGAATCCTGAGCCTCTTCACTACAATAATGTCAAGAAAGAAAATTACAGTGAATGGGGATACATGGCCTATATGACAGGCCGACCAACGTACTTTTCCACAAACTTCGATGATCTCTTTGCGGCTGGTAAGCGCGGCCATTTAATCGTGTTCACCAAGGCTGAAGAGCTCAATGATTTTTGGAACTGGATGAAGGCAAATGGCCGTAAATCCGAGCTGTCTGTTCCGCCTCAGATTCATTTGTGGCGGCGCTGGCCAAGAAATTTTGCACAACTTCGTCAGCTCTGGAGTGAGCGCGACAGCACTGAAAATCTTTGGGACAAAAGCACCCGGCACTTTTTTGTTGTGCAACTGAGCGACTCAAAGGGAAAGGTTCTTGCGGGGCCCTAGCGAGGAGTGAACGCTCTCGCAACTGCTCAGTGCGTCTAACGCTCCCAATAATCTTTTATGGGCGGTAAAATTTCCAGAAGTTCTTCAACGCGCTCTCAAATGTTTCAGTGGGTTGCTCAGCTGCCTCCGGGATATGAACAAATCTTGCTCCCAACATTGGCCAGGTTCCGCCCCAGGTCGCACAGCCCCAGTATTCACCATTGTCACGACAAACAGCGCATGCTTCGAGCGAGATCGAGGACATTACATCCCAACCGAAGGGATAGTCGATGAGAACAGCCTTTTTGGCGACCTTATTACTGAAGGAACCGTCTTGAGAACCTTCTTCAGAATTGGGCCATGAGTCCCGGAAAAATGGCGAACAGCCCGACTCTTTTGGATGACATGCCGAGGCGTCGTGATCGACGAAATATCCAGCCTGAATTTTGTTGTTTTGTGCGATTGTCCTGATTGCGTTACGCACGTGTTGTCCTGATGGCCACTGGTAGTCGAGTCCTTGGTTGTTGAGCACTCGCGCAGTTTGAATGAAAGAGATGTTGTTGCAGCTTTTTTTCAAATTGTTCCTTTTTGGAAGGAAGCTTACCTTGCCTGCAAGCACATCGATTTCGTCGGCAGTTTGTTGTGCAGTGGTCCAGCGTGATTCAATGCTGAAAGTTCCGGTGGGAAGCTCTAAGATCTTTACGTTGGAGTCGTTGCTCGTTTTGTTTTCAAACTCCGAGCTTGCCTCATTGGCAACGGCTGGAAGTGCATAAAAGCCGAGTAGAGTGGAACTCAGAATTGCGATGTCCAACTTCAACATAGGGTTATTTCCAGTGTGGCAATATTTTCTGAAGAGTGCTGGTAGCACGTACAACAAATAACGGCAAATATGTTGCGGAGCCCGCCAGGCCTGGCTGGGTAGTATAAAAAAAATTCACAAATCAATCACATTCGAAAGTTCCCATGAACCTGCTGAATCTGCAGATCATTGCGATGCATTGTGATTTGGAGGGGGACGTTAAATGGCAATGGATAGAAGACAATTTATGTCATCAGGGATTCTTGCGACCTTGGCATCAGCTTTGGGATCCGCAAGCGCGCAAGCTGCATCAAGTTCAACGAGCGTATCTCCGAAGCAGAGCACTGCTTCTAGGAAAGCAAGAAGTCAAGTTCCCGCCATGGGTGGGGGCGATCCCCAACGTGTGGGAGCGTTCAAGCCGCTTCCTTATACAGCCCAAGATGAACTTTCGGTTGCAGATGGTTTTACCTGGTACTCCATTCTTCGCGCAGGCGAAGTAATAAATGCGAAGGGAGATCGAGCCGGAGATTGTTGTGATTATCTCCATTTCATTGCGGGTCGATCGGCCGATCAGGCTTTTCTGTGGGTGAATCATGAGTATGTTCTGGACCATGTCATGTACGGAAAAGTGCTCAATCCAGAAGAGAAAACCAAGGAGCAAGTTGATTCAGAAATGAAGCTTGTTGGCGGGAGTTTTGTTGAGCTTGTGCGACGGAAACAAGCCCATGGAACCTGGCGCTGGCAGGTAAAGTCTGACTCCCAAATTGCGTTTCGCCTGGATGCGAATACTCCGATTCCCATGGTTGGTGCTGCTGGTGGGCGCACCGCACTCGGCACTCTTGCTAATTGTTCAGGAGGATACACGCCCTGGGGAACGATTTTAACTGCAGAAGAAAACTATGATGTCTATTTTAAGAAGCACGAGGGCACCTTCAGGGGATACTATGGATGGGGGAAATACTACCCTCGTTCAGAGGAAGACTATGGTTGGGTTGTGGAGGTTAACCCCCTGACTCAGTCTGCTCGGAAACTCACAGCACTGGGTAGATTCGCTCACGAGGGAGCTACAGTAACAAAATCAAAGGATGGCAGAGTTGTCGTCTATTTGGGAGACGATGCAAAGGGGCAGTGCATTTACAAGTTCATCTCAAGCCGAAAATTGAGCGGCCAGATGGACAAGGATGCAGATATTTTGGTTGATGGTCATCTGTATGTTGCGAATCTCCCCAAGGGAGAGTGGAGACTTCTGAGTCCGGAAAATCCAGTGCTTTCCAAAGATGAGAGATTCAAGTCGCTCGCAAATGTTCTTACTCATACTCGAGATGCTGCAAAACTCGTAGGTGGCACACCTTTGAATCGTCCTGAAGACATCAAGGTGGATCCCGAAAACGGTGATGTTTACTTTGCGCTGACAAACAACGCTGATGTTGGCGATGTTTACGGGTCAGTAAATTTACTTCGTGAGAAGGACGGTGATGCTGCTTCCCTCGAATTCTCATTCGAGACATTCCTTGCCGGTGGCGTGAGGCATGGAATGTCGTGTCCGGACAATCTCACATTCGGGCCTGGCAATCTCCTTTGGGCGTGCACCGACATGAGCGCGAGTGCCATGGGTAAAGGTGCACTGTCTGCATTCGCTCGAAATTCAATGTTCAGGCTTGAGATTGATTCATCTGGAAGTGTTTTTGCACGTCATTTTCTTCAAGCTCCGAGGGATGCGGAGCTTACAGGCCCAACCTTTCTGCCAGATCAATCCGCGCTGTTTGTCAGTGTTCAACATCCTGGTGAAGGATCATATTCCAAAGCCGGCGTTGGCCTGACGAGTCATTGGCCAGATGGGGGAGAGAGTAAGCCTATCAGCACGGTTGTCTGCATCGTGCCTATCGATACAAAAAAAGAGAGATTCTCAGTTTGAGAATCTCTCTTTGCCTGTTTCTGCTGGGTGAGAGGGTGGTCACCGGAAAGTCGTGATTGTTTCCTTCGAGACTGGAACAAAGAGCGAATTATTTGCGAGAACTAAACTTGTCCCCCGGGTCACAAAAACAGAGATAAGAGCAACGTTGAGATGATTTTCATTTATCCTTCTCCTCAAAGAGACGAACAACCTTAAGTTTAATGTTTTCCCAATCGGTGGGAACATCGGGATACAGGTCGACCATTTCTTCAATCAGTGACTCGACAGTCGTGATCTCAGGACGCAAGCCAGGCACAGGCCTTTCTTGAGAACCATCACCCCAAATTGGTCGCGGGCTGAAGCTGATGACGAGTTCATTGCCTAGGTCGTTTTGCACCCCCAAAAGCTGAACTACGTGGCTGGTCTCATCCATAAAGACGACGTCGCCAGGGCCGATCCCATTTGGCCATGTGAGACTGACTTTGACATTGTTGACCTTGTATTCCGCTTTTCCAATAAAGGTTCCGAGAAGTTCTGATAGCTTTTGATTACCAGCTTTCTGAGCATACAGAGTCTTTGCATTTTCAAGTGTAAGACGGTCCAGACGCAAAGCGGTATAAAGCACATATTCCCAGCAATTTAGGCTCAATGAATTTCTGAAAGGGGGAACTGAAGAGGCATACTTTGCCTTTTTCACCCAGGCTTCCAGGCGCTGTGCTCCGGAGTGTGATACTCCGAACGGTGCCCAAACAGCTTGTGCTTGAGGCTCATTTACGAACCACAAAAGTGGGCTGGCCGGTTGTTCGGTTGTTTTCCTGAGGCTTGCTTTATGTTCCGAGTGTAAATGGGCCAGGGATGGCAAGGGTATCGTGAGCAGAACGACGCCTGCGCAGAAAGAGCTTTTGGAAAAAGGTTTTCTGAACTTCACAGGCGTCTCGTTGAATTAATTGTGCTTGCGGAATTTTTACAGAATCTTCAAAGCCGCGAGCATGTCCCGATCTTCAAATTTCTTTTTTAGCTTCTTGAATTTCTTTTGCGCGTCTTCGTAGCTTTTCTCTGCCTTTTTCTTTTCTCCATCCTCTTCGAGGTGGCGACCTGTAATAATCAAGTCTTCAATCTCACCGAGGTCCACAACAAGATTTTCAATTTCTTTGACTGCTGAGCTGTTGCAGGCCTCCGCAACAATTGAATTTGCAACGTTACAAACCTTGGCGATTGTGCGCAGACGTTTGCGGTGGTCGTGGAAGAGAAGTTCATTTTCGTGTGTGCTCGGATCCTTGATTTGGAGCACCTGGGGATGTTCTTGAGTAGCTAGCGAAGCTTGAGCATCGATAAGTCTGCGCGCATTCTGTGCTGGACTTGCGGAGTTGAGCGGTTGAACTGGCACTCCTCCCCAAAAGAAGCTCGAATACTTCTTGGAGTTTGTAATGTTGGTGTTGTCGAGTTCGCGGATATCTTGAAAGAGTTCCCTGATTTTTTCGCTGAGGCCACCCTCAGCAAAATAGGTCTCCTTCCAGTTCAATACCTTTTTGCGGCGATCTTTGAGTTTTTTCTCATTTTTGTATTCAGGCAGTTTTCCATCCTCGAGGTCGCGGACAGCATCTGCGTCTGTGTCAAACAGGTCCTTATAGTCGCCAACAACTGTGTAGCCATCGTCGAGTCCATCGCGAACGTCATCCCAGAGTTCGAGTTCGTGACCGAAGTTGTGAGGGAAGATATCGAGGATATCCCGCAGGCGCACAATTTGTTTACGCAGGTCTTTGGCCTGATGTGGAAGAGTGTTTTCGTTGAATTCGCTCATCCCCTGATCGACAACGGCCTTTGCCTTGGCGGCAAGCTCCTTGATGGACTCTGTATAGTTCTGTGTTGAGAGGTATTGCTTGGACTGCTGCAGCTGGCTTTCCAGGTTGGCAGTCGAGCAGGCTTGAGCGAAAACGGTACTCACAGCAATAATTGAGTATAAAACGTTCGTTCTGAATTTGTTGTTCAACATAGAA
>JBILKQ010000055.1:0-18289 GCA_044376655.1 Silvanigrellaceae bacterium | reverse complement strand
GCATCTCCGGCCTCTCACAGCACAACTTATTTAAGCACAAGGGAACTTGGCCATGGACGTGAAGGCTTTGCGCGAATTGGCGCAGAAATACACGGTTGAAGAACTTAATTCATTTGTCGCTGAACTTGAAAACACAGGCTCATGCAGCTGTTCCCAAAAAGCTGATCCAGGCGACATCATGAGCGACCTACTGCAGGCCATCGAGGTGCGTCAGGCTGTCGACCAAGGCCAAAGCATCCAAGAAGCCATCCGTGATTTCAGCAAACGTGTGCGCACCGTCCTGAGCTGAAATCGAAGCCCCAATAAAAACTCTGAAGCCTGAGCAGTGCCGCTGCATAGCAAAGTCGCCTTGGGCTCAGAGAATACCCAGAACGGAGAAAGAGGCAGAGGCCTTCTTCACAGTGTTTGGATCGTTCGATTTCTTCTCAAATTCAAATGAAAAGCTACTGCTCAATACCAAATAGGGCTCGGCGGTGAACGAGAGTGTTAGGCTAGGAGTGTTTCTTATCAGCGAGTAGGTTGAGCTAAGCGCATCCGAGACTCGCTCGTAGGCGAACTTTTCGCCTACTTTGAGCGACGCTCTTCGCGTTAGTGTCCATCCCAAAGACGGTGCCAGCACGGCATCCAGCCGTTGCTCTCCGAGACGTTTCTTATCCACTGGAATTTTGGCTCCAAGCTCAGTAGGCAGTCCGACGGTCAAGGGACCTTTGGTCCATAAAGGCCACTCACGCGAGAGGCGCATCACGTAGGCCGAACGTTCGGACGACTGGGATTTCTGAAGGTCTGCCTCAAAACCAGCAGTAGCTTCGGTCTCGAGAAATGTGACGCGCAAAAGCCCTGAGGCCGTCATTGCTTTACCGCCAGCGCTGACTCGATTTGCAACGGCAGCCCACTTAAGCATGCCCCATTTCTCTCCAAGAAATCGTGACCAATTCAATTCCGGCTCAATAAAAAGGACGTTCAATGCCCTGAACTGCTCAGGCAGCGCACGTATGGTCAGCAACCGCAATGCCAGTCCCCAAGGCCCTTCGCCTGGATTCGTGCCCCCTAGTCCATTCCAGCTTGTAAAAGCACCCGCAATCAGCTTGCTCCCCTGGCGCTGGCTGTAACCTTCAGGCAGGGCTGTTGCTTCTGGAATTCCGAGCATGTTTGACTCGTACTGGTAGGTGAGCGGGACAATAAGACTCCAAGGCCGGATGCGGGCAATGCGCCCCAAAAACGCTCCGGCTGACTGTTCTAGTGCCGGGTCGAGTGAATTTGCCCAGTTCAATCGTGAGAAACTATTGCGTGCACTGAAGATCTTGCCTGACTCAAACGAAGCGACTCCCAAATAGTAGGGAAGCATAGATTGCCTTCGCGCGCTTAGACCTTGTGCCTCACTAGCAAGGTGAAGGAGCACCTCCGCGTCTCTCCACCTCTTTTTCTCCATGAGCAGCAAAGCCATTTCAAATAATGCATCGCCATCATTTTTATCTTTACGGAGAGAGAGCTTGAGAAGCGTCTCAGCCTCATTGAGCCGGTACAACCCTTTGGCGACAACAGCCCGATAAAAAAGAAACTTCGCATTTTCCTTTAAAGTCGCCTCGGGTGCTTGCTTGAGCAATGCTTCGGCTTCAAAAAAATCCTCATTTTCCAAGGATTTCTCAATTGCCTTCTGCAGCAATCCAGGGGTGATTTTTTTCACGGGCTGTTGCTGCGTGGCAGGGAGCGAGTTGGGGGAGGAAACTTTACCTGTACGCATAGCAGTCTCAGCATGAAGATTGCCGGCGTAAAGAATTCCAGGAAGAATCATCACCCCCGAAACAAGCAAACTACGCTCTTGGCGCTGCCTCCACATTCGACTCACCCGCAAACAATGTGAGAAATTTTTTCAGTTCACCCAAGCCGGTGTAACCAGACTCCGGCCGGAACTGTTTTCTCTTCAAGGGTAGCAGCAATCGCCCATCGGGGGTAAGGCGAACGCCCTTCACTTGACGGTTACAGACATCGAAGATCCGTTTAACGATCGCTTCAGCATCAGCATCATCACGCGCCTGCAAAACTTCTGGGCTGATCTTCACCTCTGTGAAGTCATCGTTCACGTTCAGCCCAATTCCACCAAAACTCATCAACCAACGCCGCACTCGAGCCATGTCGGCAAGATGCGATACGGATTGGGGTAGCGGTCCGAATCTGTCGGCACATTCGAGCGTCAGCGCCTGAAGATTGTCCTCGTTGCGAGCACCGAAGAAGCGACGATACAAACGCAGACGCTCCTTGGAATTCTGAACATAGTCTTCCGGAATTTGCGCTTCTATAGGAATCTGAATTTCGGCTTCGGGCAGAGCGCGAACCTTGCGACCACCAATGGAGCGGATGGCGTCATCAAGCATCTGCATGTAGGTCTCCAAACCAACCTCTGTCACGCGTCCGCTTTGGTCATCCCCCATAATGTTGCCCGCACCACGCATTTCCAAATCCTGGCTCGCAATCACAAAACCACTGCCCAGTTCCTGATGCTCACGCAAAACCTCAAGGCGCTTGACGCCATCGTCTTCATCGCGGGAGCCAGGTGACATCAGAAAATACGCATACCCGCGAGTGGAACGACGTCCGACCCGCCCACGCAACTGATAGAGTTGCGACAAACCGAAGTGATCCGCATCCTGGACGATGATCGTGTTGACATTCGGCATGTCAATTCCCGACTCGATGATGGTCGTGCACAGGAGAATATCGAATTTTTGATCCATGAATTCGATTACAGTTTTGTCGAGGTCCTTCTGTGCCATCTTTCCATGACCCACACAGATGCGCGCCTCGGGAACAAGATTCTTGAGATATTGCTCAACCGATGGAAGAGCCTCAACGCGGTTGTGCACAAAGAAACTCTGCCCTCCACGAGCCAATTCATAACGGATGGCATCGCGAATCGTGGTTTCGTCAAACGGACAAACGAATGTTTTGACCGCCAAACGCGCCTTGGGAGGAGTGGTCAGAAGACTGAGCTCGCGCAAACCAATCATGGCCATCTGAAGTGTGCGCGGTATCGGCGTGGCGCTCATGGTGAGAACATCTACACCATAGGAAAGAGTTTTGATTTTCTCTTTCTGGAGAACACCAAAACGCTGCTCTTCATCTACAATCAAGAGACCCAGATCACGAAATTTCACATCCGGAGACAGCAGTCTGTGGGTTCCCACCAGTATGTCGACACCTCCCCCTGAGAGCTTGTTGAGGAGTTTCGAGGCCCCACCCGTGCCACTGGAACGGTCAAGAATCTCAACCTGAACTCCAAACTGTTGAAAACGTTCCTTGAGGCTGCGGTGGTGCTGATGCGCAAGAACTGTTGTTGGAACTAACCACGCCACCTGCTTACCATCGAGAACTGCTCGATAAGCAGCACGCATGGCCACTTCTGTTTTTCCGAAGCCCACATCACCACACAGCAGGCGATCCATTGCCTTCGGACGGCTCATGTCTGCATGAATTTCACGAGTTGCTTTCAACTGATCTGGAGTTTCATCGTAAGGAAATGCAGCTTCGAAAAGTAGATAGTTGTCTTCGATAGCAGCATAGGCATGTCCAGGAGTGGTTGCACGACGTGCCTGGTGTTCCAGAAGTTCCTTGGCAAGTTTCTGTGCTTCTTCTTTCGCACGGGTCTTGCGTTTTTCCCACTGCGAGCTCTTGAGCGAATCTAGAAGTGATTCATCTGCCTTGCCAGCCCCGATATAGCGCTGCACGAGATTGAGCTTATGCACGGGCACATAAATCTTGTCGTTACCCGCATACTCAAGCACCAAAAAATCGCCCGAGATGTCCATCAGCTTGATGGTCATCAACCCGCGAAAACGGGCAATTCCGTGCTGCACATGGACAACCAGATCACCTTCGGAGAAATCACCGAAATGCTGTGTTAGCAGAGTCTCGGTCGCTTCGCGCGAGGCATTACGGGAGTCTTCTTCGCTAAAAACTTCGAGCGAATGGTCTTTGCTGACACCCCTAAGCCATTCTTCCGGTAAAACCAGCTGGCGAGAGTCCGGCAAATAAAAAGGTTGGGTGAACTTTCCAAGTCGCGCCTGCCAGAGTTCTGAGGGCGCATCAGCTCTCTGCGCTGAAAAATCTTTGAGCGTAAAGACCGGAATATCACCTTCGGGAATCTCGATTTTTGAGGTTCCAGCGAATTGAGCTCTCAAAAGTGCAGCAAATTCCAGACACGCATCGCGAGAAACACTCGTAAAAACGCATCCAAGTGAATTGTTTTCGCTCACTAGTTCTTTGACCAGCTGCACACGCTCAGAAAATTTACGCTTGCCGGTGGCATGAAAGCGAGATTCGACCTGTTGCGGGAGTGCATAGGGAGCAGAGAATCCAGGCAAATTGTGAGCTTTTAACCAGTCAGTAAATTCATCAGCGCCCGGAAAAATCTTCTCGGGCTTGATTGTCAGAAACGATTTTCCATAAGACGACTGCCAGGCGCTCTCATAGAGGTCGAGAACTTCCTTGAAGCCTTGCAAAAGCTGAGGTGCTTCTGCCAACAAATGAACCGCTAGTGGGCTTTTGTTGCTCTGCTCCAGGTATTTGAGCGGCAACACAAACTCTGTAGATGAAAAAAGTTGGGTCAGGTCGTCGATACCGGGAAAGGGAATCGAGCAACGGACATTTTCCAACATGTCGTTGCGCAGTGTGCCTGGCAAACCCTGCGCCAAAATCGCCTTGTTGAACCGCTCAATCCAGGCTGTAACCTGCTCTTCGCGCGGCCACACAAACTCGCGCGCTGGCAGCACACTGACCTCGGTGAGTGTTGCAAAAGATCGCTGATCGGCTGGACGAAAAGAACGTATTTTTTCGATAGTGTCGCCGAAGAATTCACAGCGGACAGGATGTCGCTCTCCCGGCGTCCAGAGATCAAGGATTCCCCCGCGCACAGCGCACTCACCAACTTCCTCAACACGCTGCACGGTTTGGTAGCCGAGAGTCTGCAGCCTATCCCAGACATCGTCCTGATCGTGTTCAGAACCCTCACGTAGGAGCAGTGTGTTCTCACCTAGCCACTGGGATGACGGCACGACGCGCATCAGTGCTGGAGAGGAAGCCACAACGCAACGCACCCCTCCTGTACGGATTCGGTGCAATGCACCCAAGCGGCGGGCGAGCAATCTGCGCGACGATTCAAATCGGTAAACACCCGACTGAATAAAATTCGGCAAAGACACAACCTCGTTTTGCTCGAGAGCTGAGCCTGCCATCTGACGCAAACATTCCTCTGCGATCAATGCATCGTTGTCTGTAGGAACGAGCACAAGATGCAGCCGCGCAGGATCATCCAACATTTGTCGCACAACGTGTGCAATTAGAACTTCCAGACTCTGTTTCATTTGACGATCCAATCGAACTCGCCTTTTTGCTCGCGGTTGAGCAAATGCTGCACTGCATCACGCACGGGACGCCCTTCATAAAGAACTTGATAAGCCATTTTCAAAATGGGCGTATCCAAATTCAGACGTTGACTGAGAAGCCATGCACTCCGTGCGGTCGTGTAGCCTTCAACCACTTCACCTATCTCTGCAAGAACCTGGTTCATAGGCCTGTCGCTGTGTCGGGCAATAGTGAGTCCGAAGCGACGGTTGCGAGAGAGGTCACCGGTGCAAGTCAGAATCAGGTCGCCCAATCCACTGAGTCCGAGAAAAGTGAGAGGATTCGCACCGAGCGCGACTCCCATCTGCGTCATTTCGCCCAATCCGCGCGTCACCACTGCTGCACGGGCGTTGTGCCCGAGCTCCAAACCATCAACAACTCCTGCCACGGTGGCGATCACATTCTTTACAGCGCCACCTATTTCAACTCCCACCACATCATCTGTGCCGTAAACCCTGAAATACGGGCGGTGCAGCAACTGCTCGGCCACACGCTTCACATCTTCATCACGTGAGGCCACGACAATCGCCGTAGGCAAGCCAGCGTAAAGCTCTTTGGCAAAACTAGGACCACTGAGAAGACCTTTGCCAGCTTCAGGTGGCAGGCACTCGTCGAGAATTTCGTGCGGCAATTTCAATGTTTCAAGCTCAATGCCTTTGGCTGCACAGAGCACGCTGGTTTTGCCATTTTTGTGTGAAAGCTTCGGCCATAGATTGCTGCTTAACCAGTTGCAGGCTGTACGAAGAGCCTGACAAGGCACCGCCAGAATGATGAGGTCGAGCTTACAACCGTGGAGCGGAGCCAGCCCGGCATCGTCCATGGTGAGCAGATTCATTTCGGCCTGTCCATCAAATTCACTTCGTGCATCTTTGAGTGCAGCTTCGTCGAGTCCGAGGAGAGTGACGGTCGAACCGGCCTGCAGCGCGCAGCTCGCCAGCGCACGCCCAAAGACGCCAGGTCCTATTACAGCAACTTGAGCGCCGGTGTGCACGCGCTCCTGGGATGTGCTCTGTGGTTGAGGTTTCATCTGGTCTTCCGGGGAATGAGTCATAGTGCCTTTTCTTTCCGCATCGATTCTGAAGGGAGCCTGCCAGAAAAATCACGCTCCAGTGTATCTAGGGAAGTGTACCGTCAGGGTCAATCTTGACGGCTCGTTGGCAATCCCGGACACTTCTGGGGTGCCAAATGAGGGATATGCCAATGGATTTGAACCAGCTCCGTGAAAACACAAATGAACTGCGCCGTTTGTTGGGAACCAAGGTTCTTGGTCAACCTCAAGTGATAGACCTGGTGGTCACAACAGTTCTGTGCGGTGGGCATGCGCTTTTAACAGGAGCTCCCGGCGTAGCCAAAACCACGCTCGTGCGCTCTCTGGCACAAGCGTTGGGGTGTGGATACAAGCGCATCCAGTTCACGCCCGATCTGACCCCGTACGATATTCTCGGGGGCGACACGATCCAGTTCGACGAGAAAAATCCGGACCTCAAGCGCATCACCTTCGTCCCTGGCCCCATTTTCGCACCTTTCGTGCTGGCTGACGAAATCAACCGAGCTTCACCTCGCACACAGTCAGCGCTCCTCGAAGCCATGCAGGAGCGCCAAGTCAGCCTGAACGGTCAAAGCAGACCACTTCCGCGACCTTTTTATGTTTTTGCAACCCAGAACCCGATCGAGAACGAAGGAACTTTTCCACTTCCAGAGGCCCAGCTCGATCGCTTTTTGGTCAATATTGATGTGGGTTATCCCAACTTTGAGACCGAAGTTCAGGTCGCCACCCTGCCTGGCCTGGACAAAGAACTTGCTCCCTTGCCAGGCTCCGCCTTGGTCGTGAATGCACGCCCCGCAGTTGAACAAATCCCAATGTCGCAGTCGCTGATTGAGGCTTGCGTTCGGCTCGTACGTAACTCACGTCCCGCGGACAGCCAGCTGCCTTCGGTCAAGAATTACGTCGAATATGGCGCCAGCCCACGCGCATCCCAAGCTCTTGTTTTGGCGGCTAAAGCGACCGCTTTCATGCACAACTCAAACCAGGTTCAGTGGGAACATGTGCAGGCCGTAGCCCCTGCAGTGCTGCAACACCGTCTAGTCTTGAACTTCAGGGCCACAACCGAACGGATGACGAGTCTGGAAGTCTGCAAGATGCTAGTTGCTGAGAGCATTTTGTAAGACCAATTCGGCCTTGACAGAGCTTAATGATTGTGGTGACTTGCGCCAAGTCCTGAGCGCTTCTGCAAGTTTAAAGCAGATGTTTCGCTGGACGTGAGGGTCACTCATGAGCACCAAACAAGTTCCGGAGAATCTGCGCGAGGAACGAGTTCAATCTGCTGATACACTGGCTTCGCAAGAGCCGGTCCCTGTGAACTCCTTTGACTCAAAATCTCAACAGACAGCCCGTGTTCTCGGACAACCCGAAGGGCCCTTCGGCACGGCCTGTGTATCCAAGAACACCATTCTTGTCAGAAGCCTTGGAACAGCGCATTTCTCCAGATTTGAAACAGCGGAGCTGGCTCCGCATGGGATGTTTATTGCGGTCAACAACCCTCAAAACCAACCCTTCAAAGCAAAATCAACCTTGCTCGAGTTCCAGCTTTTTCTGGGCGATCCGCAAGCACCAGGGAGCAAAATTCTCAAAGGCATCGGCCGTATCGAAGAAATCCGCGCCGCAGTTGAGGTTCCAGTTCCCACCCCGCCCGGCTATATTTTCCGTCTTTTGCAGTTAAGCGCTGAAGAGCTCGCGCAACTCGAACGGCATGTTCACGAAATCCTACTGAAAGCGGCCATGTGAACCACATTTTGGATCTGCGCTCCGACACTCTCACACGTCCCACACGAGAAATGCGTGAAGCGATGGCCCGCGCCGTCGTAGGCGACTCCTTCTACGATGAGGATCCAACCGTACGTGCACTCGAGCAGCGGGCTGCGGAGCTGTTTGGACACGAGGCTGCACTCTTTGTCCCCTCGGGTACAATGAGCAATCAGATCGCATTACAGCTGCATTGCAGACCTGGCGAGGGTGTTTTTTGTGCGCCTGACAACCACATTCTTCGCGCTGAAAGTGGCGCGCTGGCAGCGCTTGCAGGCCTACAGCCCGTAATTCCGGAGCTGATTGATGGCTTCAAGCCAAACGTGGAGTCGCTCGATGAACTTTTCGTTGGCGAAGGTTCGATGGTAACACCGGCGACCAAACTCCTAGCCCTGGAGAACACCCATCTCTTCAGCGGTGGCCGTATTCATGAGATTGAACACCTGAAAGAACTCTCGGACTGGTGCCGCAACAAAGCTATCGCAATTCACATGGATGGTGCACGCCTCTGGCACGCACATGTCGAAACTGGAACTCCACTTAGGCTATATGGATCACTTTTTGACACACTTTCGGTCTGCTTTTCCAAAGGCCTTGGAGCTCCCGTGGGCAGCTGTTTGATTGGTTCGGCCAAACATATTCACCGCGCCAAGCTTCTGCGTAAACGCCTTGGTGGAACCATGCGCCAAGCTGGAATTCTAGCGGCAGGAGCGCTGTGGGCAGTGGACAACCACATTCCCGACCTCAAACAAGATCATCTCAAGGCCAAATTTCTCGCCTCGTGGTTGAAAGCACTTTTTCCTCAATCCGAGGTGTCCAACCCAGAGACAAACATTGTCCTCCTGAAATTCCAGAAATCTGCGCTGCCTTTGTTGGATAACCTGAGGTCTCGGTATGGTCTTCAACTCTCAGCGCTCAACCCCAGAGTCCTGCGGGCTGTGTGCCACAGAGATGTGACAGTTGAAGAGCTGGAGAATTTGCCACGCCCGCAACAACTCGTGTGAATCGAGATTCAGCGCGCGCGTGCTAGCCCTTCCACACGACGATTATTGTGCGTTTGCCGCCTCACACCAGTCATAAGAAATTTTGGTTCCACCATGGTAAGGATAGGCCAAACCCTGCCGGAGGAGCACCTGAGCCACGCTTTCACCGTCCGCACGTACATCTGCAAGAATCCGAAAATACTTGTCACGCCGAACCGAAACCAAATCAATCCGCTGAGCACCACTCAGGAGCGATTTGACAACTTTTTGGGCCATTTGTGCGGCTCGACGTTCACACACATCGGCCGAATAAAGTTCAGGAGTGTCAATGCCGTAGATCCGAACCGATATCCGATCGCCCAGCAGAGGGTGCACGTTGTTGATGCGCACCGTCAGGGTATCCCCATCATGATTGTAGAGATATTGGACGCAGCTCAAGGTACTCGCCGTGTGTGAGCAAGCTTGTTCAATGGGGGGATTTTGATCGGCCGGATGCACCACGGCGTTGGGCAAAGGCATGCTGGCACTCAAAGCAACGCGTGGCAAAACACAGACGGTCAACAGAGTCAGGAATTTCACTTTCATCGCTGCTCTCCCGGGGGCTCCCCTTGAAACGAACCTTGTTGTTTTGATTGCTACCGAAGATTTAGCAAGCGACTGACCGGTCAGTCAATATAAATCTTACACGATTCATCTCTTTGATGAGCTGGGATGGATTCAAGCTCAGCAAACTCATTGGCAAGGCGTTCGGAAGCATGTGCCTCAAAAAACTGAGTACACTGCGATGCGAGCTCTTGTGTGCTTCCACAATAGCCAAGCTGCGCCGCAGAAATAAGAAAATCATTGTGTTGCCGGCCTCGCCGGTAGTCTGGCTCACGACTCGGGTGCTGCAGAAGAAGACTGATGAGTTCAAAATCGGGACGCACAAGCAGACTGCCCTGGTAAACAACCAGATGTTTTCTACGAAACAGACTCGTGCCTGCAATTTTTTTATCGCCGTGTGCAAGATCGGAATGCCCACGGGTCGCAAGCTCTGGTAGCCCTGCATCGCGCAGTGCGTCGGCCCACAGCTGATTAATGAGCGCGAAGTAATGCTGGTTGGAGAATAGATCTTTCGCAAAAAAAGCAAAAGTCAGTACCAGGCACCCTGGCCCCAAAACCACGGTTCCACCACCCCCACGCCGCTGCAGAACCGGAACCCCACTCGCCTTACAGCGTTCTTCATAGGTTTCACGCGCAGCTGCGTTGGAACTGGACAACACCACGACTGGCCGCATCGCCTCGAAGAAACGAAACAACACTCGATGATGTTCCGGGGTAGAATTCGATTTGGGCCAGCTGTAAAAAGGCTGATTCAAAACCCAATTGTCCATCCACATGTGAGACGCGCCTTTGCACTTGGTGAGTTGAGGTGCCTTTTCAGTTTACTGGAGTGAATCCAGCTCATGCAAAAGCTCTCGGTGGGAGAGTGCCTTTAAATGTGGTTGGGTGGTCTCAAGGCCCACATTGTAGGTGGTCCGAATCCAGAGCGCCGCACAACCTGCGGCAGCAGCAGCCTCAAGTCCTCTGTTTGAATCTTCAAGAACAACGGCGTGCTCTGTGCCCAACCCCAGCCGCTCAAGTGCATGCAGGAAGATATCAGGCGCGGGCTTCTTCCGGAGTCCTGCGGTCTTGCCAACAATCAAATCGAGTTCAGAAATCGGAAATCCTGCGGTGCTCAATACCGTGCGAATTTCCTCTTCCGAACTATTGCTCGCGATCGCAACCTTTGCTCCACGACGATGCATAATGCGGACCAATGAGAGGGTCTCAGCAAAGCAGTGAACTGGCCCGGTACGGATGAGTTCTAGATACGCTTCTGCTTTAGCCCGAATGATGATCTGTTCGTCAATATTGAGTCCATGCGAGAGAATTTCACGGCGCGTGCCCTCTCCCAGATGGGTGAACGAGGGGTAGTATTCTTCCTCACGGATGACGTGCCCTACCGAAGCGAATGCCTTCTGATAAGCAAAGAAATGCAGCCGCTCAGTATCTGCAAAACAGCCATCAAAATCCCAGAGAAAACACTGAGCATTGCTCAAAGCACTGTAAAATTGCTGCATCATGCGGCCCCCGTTGTTGCGCAGGATTATACCCAAAAGTATAGTCCCGCAACGCAGCCGACCCACCCCGGGTCGGAATCCAAAGAAAGGACGAGCATGAAGCGAGTTGCAGTGACAGGTTTGGGTATTCTTTCACCGGTTGGTAACAACCTTGAAAGCTGCTGGTCGGCCGTGCTGAATGGTGTCAGCGGAATCAGCAAAGTAAGCCTGCTTGATTTGGAAAAACAATCAGTGAAAATCGGCGGCGAGGTCAAGAACTTCGACCCGGCTCCCTTCTTTTCCAACGAAAAAGAAGCAAAGCGAAATCAGCGATTCGTGCAGATGTCTGTAGCAGCTGCGCGCATGGCACTTCTAGATGCTCAACTTGAGCTCTCCGAAGAGTTGAAGCTCGAAACAGGTGTCTCGATCGGTGTTGGCGTAGGTGGTCTCGAGTATCTCGAGAATCAAATCATCACGATGCACGAAAAAGACCCCAGTCGAGTCTCACCTTTCACCATTCCAGGTTTCATTGCCAACATGGCTGCCGGTATCACTGCCATGGAAACAGGTGCCAAGGGCCCCAACATCTGTGTGACCACCGCATGTACGAGCGGCACGCATGCCATCGGTGAGGCTTTGATGCTCATTCAAACTGGCCGTGCGAAGGTCATGATTGCCGGTGGTGCAGAAGCGGCCTTCAGTCAGCTGGCGTTTGCAGGATTCGGAAAAATGAAAGCCCTCTGCTCAAAATTCGCTGACGAACCAACCCGGGCTTCTCGTCCGTTTGATGCGCAACGTTGTGGCTTCGTTATGGGCGAAGGAGCTGGTGTGCTCATTCTCGAAGACCTCGAGTTTGCCAAAGCACGCGGCGCTCGCATTTACGCTGAACTGTGCGGCTACGGAATGAGTGGCGATGCCTATCACATGACCTCTCCTGCACCCGGGGGCGAAGGTGCCGTACGAGCTATGGCACAGGCTCTCAAGACGGGCGGCCTGAACCCGGAGGACGTGGGCTACATCAACGCTCACGGCACATCCACAGAGGCCAATGACGCCAATGAAACGGCTGCCATCAAAACACTGTTCGGCGCGCACGCTCACACCATCAACATCAGCTCCACAAAGAGCATGACGGGGCATCTCCTCGGTGCTGCAGGCGGTATCGAGGCCGTATTCAGTGTCATGGCGCTGCACACTGGGCTTATCCCACCGACAATCAACCTGGAGAATCCGGATCCCGAATGCGATTTGAACTACACCCCACACAGAGCGGTAGAGCGTCGCATCAAGGCGGTAATTTCCAACTCCTTTGGCTTTGGCGGCACCAACGGATGCATTGCCTTCAAAGCCCTCAATTGATCCAAATTAAGCGGAGGCGTGCGTAGCGCAACCCGCCTCCGGTCAATTGCACTTTAAAACAAGACTTTTCTGCCGCACTGAGTCATTAAAAGCCGCATAGCTTTCTTGTTTCCTTCGAAAAGAACGGTACATTGTTGTTATGTGCCGTTCTTTTTTTCTAAAAAGGAGATATCAATGAGCCAAAAGAAAACGCGCCGCGAAGCATTGAGACTGAGCTTTGGAGTACTGGTTGGTCTTCCTGCCGTAACTGCACTCAATGCATGTACCCAATGCTCCAAACCTGACAGCACAGGCGCAGCACCAGCAACTGCACCGACCGCTGCTGATGCTGCTGCAACTCCAGCAATGGACGCTGCAACGACCCCAGCTGCTGCCGGTGGCGACGCTCTCACCCTGTTGAGCGAATCTGACCCAACTGCTGTTGGCCTGAACTACAAGCACAACGCGGCTGATGTTCCTGCAAACCTGCAAACCGAAAAGAGCGGCGTTCCCTTCTCGGGCCAGAACTGCGCAAACTGCATGTTTTACGCTCCAGCAGGACAAATTGATGGCGCAGATGTAGGTTCATGCCAGCTGTTTGCGAACGGCAAGGTCAAGTCCGCAGGCTGGTGCGCTTCTTGGGCAAAGAAGGCCTAAAAGAGGCCCTCTGGAGTCCATGGTGACCCTTACGGGGTTCGAACCCGTGTTGCCTCCGTGAAAGGGAGATGTCCTGGACCAGCTAGACGAAAGGGTCAAAAGGAGCGGCCGAGAAGGCCGCTTTTTTTATTTGTGAGAACGAGCCCAAACGGGCCTTCTCAGAAATCTACCAAATACACTCAGAAAAAATACAGACAAATTAAAAAAACCGCAGATCATTGACCTGCGGTTTTTTGGTGACCCTTACGGGATTCGAACCCGTGTCGCCTCCGTGAAAGGGAGGTGTCCTAGGCCTCTAGACGAAAGGGCCAAACTGGCGTGTCGGGGGATTAGCTGATGCGTCACCGTTTTGTCAAGCACGATCCAAAAAAAATAAAAATAACACGTAATAGCTACAATATTAAGCGCAATGAAGCCTCTTTCTGCATTATTCTCCGACAAACCCGCCCCGCCCATCCAAATCTTGAATATGCAGTTCAAAAGTTTCAACCACTCCAAGGCTTTTCGGTCTGCAACGGGGGTGCTAATCTCCAGCCGCGGTGCTTTTCGCCACGACTCTTTCCACGGAGACTTCGCAATGATTCAAGACATCAACATGATGCAAAGTGTTTACAATAACATGAGCTCACGCCTTCAAACGGTGCGCGGCGTGCTCAACAGGCCACTCACGCTTACAGAAAAGATTCTTTACACACACCTTGCGTCGTCGGCAGAAAACTTGAAGGCTGAAACAGTGCAAAACTTCGTCCGCGGCAAGAACTACGTGGACTTCTACCCCGACCGCGTTGCAATGCAGGATGCCACTGCGCAAATGGCCCTTCTCCAATTCATGTCTGCAGGCATTCCAAAAGTTGCAGTTCCATCGACCGTGCACTGCGATCACCTCATCCAGGCAGAGAACGGAGCAAAGTCTGACCTCGCCACCGCTAACAAAGACAACGCAGAAGTCTACGAATTCCTCTCGTCAGTTTCGCTCAAATACGGCATTGGATTCTGGAAACCAGGCGCAGGCATCATTCACCAGGTTGTTCTTGAAAACTACGCATTTCCTGGCGGCATGATGATCGGGACCGACTCCCACACGCCGAATGCAGGTGGCCTTGGCATGCTTGCGATTGGCGTAGGTGGCGCAGACGCTGTTGATGTTATGGCCGGCATGGCTTGGGAATTGAAATGGCCGAAGTTGATTGGCGTGAAACTCACTGGCTCTCTCAAAGGCTGGACATCTCCTAAGGACGTCATTCTGAAGCTCGCTGGAATTCTCACCGTGAAGGGTGGAACTGGCGCGATTGTCGAGTACTTCGGATCTGGCTGCAGCTCACTGTCGTGCACAGGAAAAGGCACTATCTGCAACATGGGCGCAGAAATCGGTGCGACCACTTCGGTCTTTCCGTTTGACAGCCGCATGGCCGACTACCTGCGCAAGACCGGTCGCGACGCGGTTGCTCAGATGGCTGAAAAGAACGCTGAACTACTCCGCGCGGACATCGACGTTGAAAAGAACCCCGAGAAGTATTTTGACCAAGTGATCGAAATCAATCTCGATACACTCGAGCCACACGTCAACGGACCATTCACACCTGATAGAGCTTTCCCCATCAGTCAGTTCGCGAAGGCCGTTAAAGAAAACAACTGGCCAGAGAAACTCACTGTTGCTCTGATTGGTTCGTGCACCAACTCTTCCTATGAGGACATCGATCGCGTTGCAACCATCGCCAAAGCCGCTGCCGCGAAAGGCCTCAAGGCCAAGTCCATGTTCACAATCACGCCCGGCTCTGAGCAAGTTCGTGCCACCATTGAACGCGATGGACAGCTGGCTGCCCTGGAGGCCATTGGTGGAAGCGTGCTCGCCAATGCGTGTGGTCCATGCATCGGCCAGTGGAAGCGCCACGACATCAAAGACGGTACACCCAACTCGATCGTCACATCGTTCAACCGCAACTTCACAGCACGCAACGACGGCAACCCACAGACTCATGCTTTTGTGGCATCGCCTGAAACTGTTGTGGCCCTTGCTCTTGCAGGCTCCTTGAGTTTCGATTTCACCAAAGACTCTCTCACCAACGACAAGGGTGAATCCGTGAAGCTCGAGGCTCCTACTGGTCTGGATCTGCCACCTCAGGGCTTTGTGCCCGACGAAGTGGGCTTTGTTGCTCCTGCAGCGGACGGCTCGAAAGTGAATGTCGCCATCAATCCAGCATCGGATCGTCTTCAGACTCTCAAGGCCTTCGAAAAGCCTGATCTCTCGAAAGACTTCCGTGATCTTGCTCTGCTCATTAAAACCAAGGGCAAGTGCACCACGGACCACATTTCTGCAGCTGGAAAATGGTTGAAGTACCGTGGTCACCTCGACAACATTTCCAACAACCTGCTCATCACGGCGACCAACTCATTCAACGACAAGATGGACAGCGTGCTGAACGTCACGAAGAATGCCTATGCGGGAGTCCCGCAGGTGGCGCGCGATCTCAAGGCTCAAAAAATTGGTTGGATTGTGGTCGGTGAAGAAAACTATGGCGAAGGCTCGTCGCGTGAGCATGCAGCGATGGAACCTCGCTTCCTGGGTGGTCGTGCAATCATCACCAAGAGCTTTGCGCGCATTCACGAAACCAACTTGAAAAAGCAGGGTATGCTGCCTCTGACTTTTGCGAATCCCGAAGACTACGCAAAGGTCTCCGAAAACGACCGGTTTGACCTCGACGTCGAGAATCTTGCTCCGGGCAAGACCCTAACCCTCACGGTCAAGCATGCAAACGGAACACAGGACAAGATCACCTTGAACCATACATTCAACGATCAACAGATCGGTTGGTTCAAGGCAGGAAGTGCTCTCAACCTGATCGCAGCCCACCAGAAAAAGTAAGGGCGCGCGTCACCGTTCGTGACGCACGCTCACTCATGCCTTTGCAAAACTCACATCACTTGATGTTTGCAAAACTCACATCACTTGATGTTTGCAAAACCAACGGGCACGGGTTTGTGCGCAGGAAGCGCAGCCCGTGTCCATTCTAAGTTCGCTTTAGGTAAGCCTTTGCTCGCCGGGGCAAGAACCACATCCACACCAACAGCGTTGTTTAAAACAGGAATCACCTGAACTTGCTTGGGCTGCAAAGTTTTGGAGTCCAACAAAACGCGACCAATCAGGTTATCTGGATTAGGAGCAACTTGATTGTGCATGAAATTACCTAGGCCATGAAAAACAACACCGCTGCGCCCATCTGGGCGAGGCAGAACCTTCACACCAGCCCATGTGTGCGGGCCATGCGCAAAAACGATGTCGCCAGAGTAATCGCGCACGAATCGCTCAGCCCACTTCTTTCCACGGTTGAACGCCTCGGAGCCTTGCGAATGCAACGACAAAATCTTTAAGTCAGCCTGAGTGCTCTTTAGCGCCGTGAGCAACGCTTGGATTCTGGCCTCACAAGTGGAATCAACACAATCCCAGCTTTGGAAAGCCACTGAACCAAATGCCACCTTGACTTGACGTCCCTTCACACCAAATGTGAGCACTGCTGGTGAAGACAACGCACCACCTGCGGGTCCAACACCATGCCAGAGCATAGACTTTTGGCTCGACAGCGCTTTCATCTGCTTTTGTGAGGCGATTGCTCCCGAGGTCTTTTGACCATCGATATCGATGGCAGAGCTGCAGTCCTCTGAGTGATTATTGGCCATCCCAAAAAGATTAAATCCATGCTGATAAGCATCGAGAATGGCCTGAGGACTCGACAGAAAGGCATAGTCAACTCCATAATATGAGTTGCAGCGTGTGCCTACACTGGATTCCCAGTTGATAAAATTCAAATCGCCTTTGAGTATTTTCCCCGTCGGATCGAAACTCCGTAACACAGCAGCCATGCCTGAAGCAGGAGGTGTAGTTGCCTTCAAATTCGACCATGCGCTGTCGCCAACACCACGAATATCAATATATTCAAGGCCTGCATCGAATGGAACGGCAGGTCGAACTGCAGGGCTATCGTTTAGACGCTGCGCGTAATCTGGATCGGACTCGTTTATGGCAAGGAGATCAGCCTCGGAAACATGTTTGACTTGTTGCTTGCAACCGGTGCTCCCCACCAAAAGACAGCTTGCGAACAAGGGAAAAAATCTCTGCCGAGAGAGCATATAACCTCCTCAATTCAGCTTGGCCAATGCACACAACACACGGTCGATGTCGTGATCCAGAACAAACGGAGACTCAGCACCAAGACCTAAAGGAAAGGCTTTACCGCCACTCTTGGACTTGTAGGAATCCCAGTAATCGATTTCATCCTGCACAATGGCTTCGGCAGGTACAGACCTATATGAGCCATTTTCAGCAATCACCAGTCGCTCACTTAAAGCTCCATAACGAGCTCGTTTCGCAAGCCCAGCAAGCAGATCTCCAATTTTAATGATGGATGCCTTAGCAAAAGCATCCGCAGCCTCATGAATCGGCGGAATGTGCGGAGTGACATCTAGGCCATACAGCGTGTTAGAGTGACGCCCGGCAAAACGCTCTTCAAAAGCTGCTTTGAACTCAACATCGCCTGGGTTTGGAGACTGAAAGGAATAGACTCGAACCACGTTCATTCCTTCGTTTTCAGCGAGCCATGCTGCGTACTGGCTCATCACTCCACCCAAACTGTGTCCCACAAAAACAACCTTCTTGCCACCTACAGTGGTATCGCGCAGAGCTTGAAGAACACGGCTCCAGCTCAAGCGAAAGTTGATAAAAAACCCCTCGTGCACCCATCCCGGCAGGCCTAACTCCTGACCTTTTCTAGTTGTGTAGAAAGTTCCGTTCAAAACGTAGTCGAGCACATCCTCGGTTCCCCGATACATAACCAGTACTTTGTCATCAAACTCGAGTAAGGTTGCATGAAGACCCCAGGGATCTGCCTGAAAATCCTGAACACGGAGTGGCTTTACCGGAAGTTTTGCCCAAGCTTCTTGTCGATAACCTGAGGTCAACTGCACTTGCCGTGCAAACCATGCAGCTGAGGTGAGATTGGGAATCGAGAATGGCCTTGCAGCATCTCTCATGAATT